>NZ_JABELD010000063.1 GCF_018853445.1 Acidithiobacillus concretivorus | reverse complement strand
CGTAATTCGGCAAGGTCATAGTACCAATGACAGCCCAAAGCCAGTGCATCGCCAATCAGTGCGCCCATCAACGCTCCAGCTACGCGTTGCATGCTTCATCTCATTTTTCGTCATGAAATCCGATGGATATATGCGTGCCATCGCAAAAGGGCTTGTTACGAGACGCGCCGCAGCGGCACAAAGTCATTCGATTGCGCACTTCGTATTCGAAACCATCAGATCCGATTAATGACACCCCACCGCGCAACCATAATGGACCGGAACAAGCCTTGGAAGGGTCTTCAATCAATGCAATGGACGGTTCAAACTTTGGTTCAATCGGTTTTCCGGTATCGTTGTCCCACGCCACCAGTCGCCCCGATGGGCAGTCGCAGGTCTGCTTGACAAAATGCTTGCTGGGTAAGGGCCTATCTGTTGTGAAGACGAGTTTCCACACGGATCCTTGGGGGTCACAAAAACGTGCGGACGAACACAAGCTCTCCACATCGGTCAATGACATGCTTGGGCCCCGCAACGTCCTGGCCTGCTCAAGATAGGGCAGGCGCTGCGCAGTTTCAGTACCATCAAAACCAACGGTTAGATGCGATCCGTCGCAAAATGGCTTGTTGCTGCTATGGCCGCACCGACACAACGCGTACCGTTCCTGAGAGGGGTATGTCCGGCTGTGCTTCCACTTTGTCGATTCACTCTCTTCATTGGTTCCGATGATTTCCTTGCTGAGGGGAACCTTTCCCGATACAACATACGGGCCATCCTTGGTGATTTGGACTTGAGGTCCACTAACTTTTACCGGATTCATTTTGGCGCCTCCGAATGGGTTGGAAAATCCTGATGGGCGGACGAGTCCTACCATACTGACTCCTGCAAAACTGCTCCTCAAAACTTTTTCGCAAGGAAAGAGTTTTTAGAAATTTTCTGGGTGCTTGACAGTGCATTATATCATGTCTAAATTTTAATTAATATCATAAGTATATTTAGTATATTACTAATGTCTACTACAACAGAATCGTTATTGCCCGAGGAAATCCATATGTCAACAGAAATGAATTGCCCGTTTCATAATACCGCTGCTGCGGGAGAAGTGCAGTCCAATCGTGATTGGTGGCCAGAACGTCTTAATGTGGGCCTACTACGCCAAAACTCATCATTGTCAGATCCCCTGGATGCAGATTTTGACTACGTCAAAGCCTTCAAGGAGTTGGACTTCGATGCGGTAAAAGCTGATCTCCGCGCATTAATGACGGATTCTCAAGAATGGTGGCCAGCCGATTTTGGAAACTATGGACCTTTGTTTATACGGATGGCGTGGCATGCTGCCGGGACCTATCGCACGGGTGACGGTCGCGGTGGTGCGGGCGCAGCGCAGCAGCGCTTTGCACCGATCAACAGTTGGCCGGATAACGTTATTCTGGATAAGGCACGGCGTTTGATCTGGCCGATCAAACAGAAATATGGTCAGAGCATCTCTTGGGGGGACCTGATGGTTCTTGCCGGAAATGTGGCATTGGAGTCGATGGGCTTCAAGACCTTCGGCTTCGGCGGGGGGCGCAGGGATGTCTGGGAACCCGACGAATCTGTTTATTGGGGATCGGAAAGGACCTGGCTGAGTGATGCCAATCGCTATTCCGGTAAGCGTGATCTTGAAAATCCCCTGGCAGCAGTGCAGATGGGTTTGATTTATGTGAATCCGGAAGGCCCCGGAGGAAACCCCGATCCCCTCGCCGCTGCAGTGGATATCCGTGAGTCATTCGCACGCATGGCAATGAATGATGAAGAGACATTGGCATTGATTGCTGGAGGCCATACCTTCGGGAAAACCCATGGTGCGGGTCCTGCAACGCATGTCGGTCCCGAGCCAGAGGGCGCGTCTATTGAAGATCAGGGATTAGGTTGGAAAAGTAGCTTCCGAAGCGGCAAGGGCGGTGACACAATCGGGAGTGGTCTGGAAGTCACCTGGACCAAAACGCCAACGCAGTGGGATAACAGTTTTCTTGAAACGTTGTTCGGATTTGAATGGGAACTCACCAACAGCCCGGCGGGTGCGAACCAGTGGGTGGCTAAAAATGCACCCAGTAATGTTCCTGATGCCCACGATCTTTCCAGGCATCATCGCCCGACCATGCTGACTACTGATCTGGCACTGCGCTTTGATCCGATATATGAGAAGATTGCACGGCATTTTTACAACCATCCTGATGCATTTGAAGACGCTTTTGCCCGTGCCTGGTTTAAGTTGACCCATCGGGACATGGGCCCCAAAACCCGTTATTTGGGCAAGGAAGTGCCAGTGGAGGATTTGATCTGGCAGGATCCCATACCGAAAAGGAATCATCCGCTCATCAATGAGCAGGATGTGGCTTCCCTCAAGGCCAAAATTCTGGATTCGGGTTTGACCGTTTCCGAGCTGGTTGCAACCGCCTGGGCATCAGCCTCATCTTT
This sequence comes from Acidithiobacillus concretivorus, assembly GCF_018853445.1. Taxonomy (GTDB): domain Bacteria; phylum Pseudomonadota; class Gammaproteobacteria; order Acidithiobacillales; family Acidithiobacillaceae; genus Acidithiobacillus; species Acidithiobacillus concretivorus. The sequence goes on along the minus strand of NZ_JABELD010000063.1, from coordinate 58,392 downwards.
TCGGGGATCTGACAAGCGCGGCGGCGCCAATGGCGCGCGTATCCGTTTGGCGCCCCAGAAGGATTGGGAAGTCAATCAGCCTCGGCAATTGGCAAAGGTATTTCAGGCACTGGAAAGCATTCGCGCTGATTTTAATGGGAAGCAAAGGGGGGAGAAGCGAGTTTCTTTGGCAGATATCATCGTTCTTGGGGGTTGTGCGGCGATTGAAGCAGCAGCCAGAAAGGGCGGTCACTATATCACGGTTCCTTTCAGTGCCGGGCGTATGGATGCGACTCAAGACCAGACGGATATCGTCTCCTTCGCACATCTGGAGCCGATAGCCGATGGCTTTCGCAATTACTGTAGCGCTCGGGCTTCAGATATCCGTGCTGAGGTACTGCTGGTCGACAAGGCGCAGTTACTGAAACTGACGGCCCCGGAAATGACGGTGTTGGTTGGCGGCTTGCGGGTATTGGGAGCCAACTATGCGCAGTCCGACGAAGGGGTATTTACGGATCGGCCTGGGGTTCTCAGTAATGACTTCTTCGTCAATCTGTTGGATATGGCTACGGAGTGGAAAGCTGACTCGGAGGTTAAAAACAGCTTTTCTGGTTATGACCGTAAAACCGGAGAGCAAAAATGGAAGGCGACCCGGGTGGATCTGATTTTTGGTTCCAATTCCGAGTTGCGGACAGTGGCCGAGGTGTATGCCAGTGCTGACGCGCAAGCCAAATTTGTGCGGGATTTTGTGGCAGCTTGGGCCAAGGTGATGAATCTGGATCGTTTTGATCTGGCTTGATATTGCTGTGCATTGCCCAGATTCAAGGCAAGCGGGGATCTCGGTATTGAGGGGATGGAGTTGCAGAATAACAGGCCTGGAAAAAATGTTATGAAGGACGAATCGCCATGTTCTCCTATGTCCTTGACTTCTGGTTTCACGAGATCGCGCCGGCGCAGTGCTGGGCGGCCGACCGACATGCCGCTCTGGTCTCATCACATTATTCGATGTTCATCACGAAGGAGTGCAGCCCAATGATCTTCCGTCAGCTCTTCGAAGCAGAATCCGCTACCTACACCTATCTCTTCGGTTGTACCCAGACTGGGCAGGCAGTGCTCCTCGATCCGGTGCTGGAGACCGTAGAGCGGGATCTGCAAGTCCTACATGATCTCGGGCTACGCCTGAGTTATACCCTGGAGACACATATTCATGCCGACCATGTGAGTAGTGCCCGCAAGCTCAAGGCCCGTGTCGGCAGCCGTATTGCAGGGCCGGCCATGGATAGCTTGCCCTGCACCGATTTCGGAGTGGCCGAAGAGCGGCCTTTGAGCCTGGGTTCGCTTCATTTTCAAGCCCTTTTTACCCCCGGACATACGGATACCCACCACGCTTATCTGGTGATGGACGGCGACACTTGGCAGGTTTTCACCGGAGATGCCCTGCTCATTGATGGCTGCGGACGCACCGATTTCCAAAATGGCGACGCAGCCACCCTGTACCACTCCGTTCAGGAAAAGCTGTTTGTCCTGCCTGACGCTACCCTGGTTTACCCGGCCCATGATTATCAGCACCGGCATGTTTCGTCTATTGCCCAGGAAAAGGAGCGGAACCCGCGTCTGGCTGGCAAAAGCTCGGCGGAGTTCCAGGCCATCATGGCTGATCTGAAACTGCCCAATCCGCAAAAAATGGCATACGCTGTCCCTGCCAATCTTGCCTGCGGGCGATGTCCCGAGGACATTTCAGAAACGCTCCGCCGTCTTTGCGACCCATCATTTCAGGGAGGGTGACGACGGTATGAATCATGGCCATGAGTTTGCGACCCTGTTCAACCATATCCCCCTTGAACATGGGTTTGACCTGTAGTCAGGCCCCATTGCCCGATGTGCCTGTCCGGCCGTAGGACTAAGCAGCCTTTGACGCAGATCCCTGCTGAAAACTGACCAATTACAACCGCTGATTAACACCCGAGTGATGACGCCTTATTGAAATTGTTTTATTTGGCTCTGCAGAATATCAGCCAAAAGTGGACCATGCCGATCCGGGATTGGAAAGACGCCGTGGATGAATTTGGTTTGATCCTATATAAGCCTGTTCAAATCAAAGAAATGGATGGGTTACTTACGCAGGCTTTGCGAGAAATTAGTGAGCCGGTTAAAGTTCTGGGCAGCAGGAGCTGATTGAACTGGAAGTAACGGAAAGTGCGCCGATGCTTGATTTTCCCTCAGCCATTAGTACCTTGCAGGCGATTAATGCTTTGGGAATTCATATTGCCCTGGACGATTTCGGCACCGGGAATGCATCACTCACTTATCTTCAGAGATTACCAGCACAACCCATTAAAATTGATCAGAGTTTTGTACGCGACATTCTTGTGGATAACAAAGATTTAGCCATTGTTGCCGGGGTTACTTCCACTGCGCAGGCATTGGGCCTGGAAATTGTCGCCGAAGGCGTAGAAAGCCTGGGACATGCGCGCAAGCTCGCTGATTTGGGTGTGAATGTACTACAGGGTTTTGCAATAGCGCAGCCTATGCCGGCTGAGGACATCCCGAATTGGGTAGAGAATTATAAACCCATTTTCCGCAGTAATTGATTGCCAATATCAGTCAGGCTTGGTCGGTTTTAACTGCCATTGCGGCCAGATGTTCTGAGCCTGGCGATCCAGTATGGCTGCATAAATAATGGTATTGGTCAGTACGCTCTGGACATAATGCCTGGTTTGTCGGTAAGGGATGTTGGCAGTAAAAATGGGTCCCGCCCAAGGTCCCTGGGTGGGACCATCCCAGTGACTCAACCAGCGCTTGGGTGCCCCGGGGCCGGCATTGTAGGCGGCTGCAGCGAGTAACTCTGATCCGCCAAAACTTTGCTGTTGCAAACTGAGATAATTGGAACCCAGCACCAGATTTCCCCGGATGCTGTGCAGATCAGCATTGGCGGCAGCGGGAATGTGTGATTGCAACCATTCAGCGGTGGTGGGCATGACCTGCATCAGTCCCTGCGCGCCAACATCCGAACGGATTCCAAAAGCAAACCCCGATTCCTGACGAATGAGGCCCGCCAGAAAGGCCCGGCGCAATCCTGTCTGGTTGGCGGCACCGCTGATTTCCTGAGCATAAGGGAGGACATAGCCCTGACGCCAGTCACCGCCATCAGCGATCAGACTGCTGGCATGAATACCCAGTAACCAGGCCTGTTGCTGAAAGGCCATACGGGCTGCTGCCTTGATCTGGCCGGGAGTGGAGAGGGTACTCAGGTCATGATCCCATTCACTTAGGGCATCATAATACAAGCCCAGTTGATAGAGCTTGATGGCTGCGCGCTCAGACGCAGTTTCTTGCAACACGGGTAGGGCAACATCTTCTGGTTGAGCGGCGGTATTCGTATTGAGATCCAGGGACTGTCCCAGCGTGGCCATGGCTAACTGCCCATAATAGGTCCAGGGGGAAGCGAGAGCGCCGAGTTCTGTTTTTGCCTGTACTGTATTCCCCAGTTGCAGCATGGCTACGGCTTTCCAGAATTGCCACTGCCGCTGCTGACTTTGTGGAGGAGTCATAAGGGTGACGGCATCGTTCACCATGGTCCAGCGCCCCACCCGAATAGCAGTCCGTACCATCCAGGCCAGCGTTTCCGGTTGAGGATGAAACTGAGGGTCGGTGTTATAGGCCAGCTGATACCAGCGTCCAGATTCGGGTCGAAAAGACTGGGTAGCCTGAAAAGCACAGTGATACAATACCCGGGCTTTTTGTGTCGCATTCAGCGTCTGGATTTGCTGCACAAATTGTACGGTCTGTAGGGGGTGGACTGTTGCCAGGCGCAACAAGGCGAGCTCCAGAAGACGGACTTGTGCCTCGGGCCATGATCCCGTGCCGTTTTGCTGGATATGCGTTTGTATCCAGCTATCGGGATGATCAATGGTGGCAGTCAGCTGCGCGCCAGCCTGACCATTCAGGTAGGGCGCAAAGTGGCGCGCCGCAGAAAAAGCGGATGCTTCAAACATCTGCTGCAGCCGCTGCCAGAGTTGATCCTGGGAAATCAGGCCCCGCTGCAGGCTGTCGCGGGCCATAGCATTACATGAATGATCACGGGCCGGTGCGCTGCTCCACAAAAAAAAGGGAGAAACAACATTTTCATTTTGTAAGGCGGGATCCCGCAGGGCGTCACAACGTAACTGGATGAGATCCGGCTTTTGCCCGGATTGATAAACGCTAGTGAAGTTTTTCCAGTCGTGACGATGAGCCAATTGGATCAACCATTGCCGACGCAGCAGATGATGGGCAACACCATCGGGAAAACGCGAGGAATACTGGAGATATTGCTCTTGGGACAAGGTGTTAAGGCGAGGTTGTAAAGACCAGTAGCCTACCCAGGAACCCATATAGGTATTTTCGAGCGCGGGAAGGGCCACTGCAGCCGGTCTGTAATTACCTTGTGAAAAAGCCTTTGCGGCCGTTTGCAACAAGGATTCCTGTGTTGAAGTAAGGGGAATATTGTCTGCATAAGCATTGCCTGCTACAGCAAAAATGCAGGTTGCCCACAGCAGCAATTTTTTCTTCACGATTGTTTTTTGAGATGAAGCCATCGGCCGAGGTGTTTTGCAAGAGAGTGTGAACGTTGTGGATGATCTTTCGCTAAAGGGCCAACATGCAAATTGAGGGGTTCGCAGTGATCCTTGCCGTGACAGATAACGCCATGGGAATCACAGTTTTCACCGGCTTTTTTCAAAATCTGCACCATTTTAGCCTCTGCTTCTGCTCCACAGCGACCATCATATTGGATCAGGACGAGGTGTTTCTCCGGTAGCACTTCTACATGCCCGCCCATTTCTTCAAAGACTTTAAGTTCTGCCAACGCCGAGTCGGTCACCCCATGCAGGGCTCCACTGATGATGAAGCGGTCGCGACGCTGTTCTTCTTGCTGTTTCATGCTTTTTTCCTGCTATGTTAGAGACCATTCAGCATGAATGTCCCGAGAATAAACTACATGCACCCCAGTATAGTGCCATCTGACGGTCTTGTCGGAAAGCTTTTAACCGGGGTCCGGTAGTGGGCCGGGAGGCTTTGCAGCGACTTTGGCCCGCGCCGTTGTTGTTCTTGGTGAAATCCTGCGCCCGTCAGGAGAGCTGTTTGAGCCCGCAGGGCGAGTTCTCTCCTGACAGCAGGATGAGCCTTAGAACAACAGGCAAGGGACGTTGGCGCAAAAAGCCTCCCGGCCCACTACCGGACCCCGGCAGCATGGCCTCCCTCAGCGCCGACTTTCTGGAAGCGGGGCAAGCAGGGAAGCCAGATCATCAGGACCAAATTGTAGCTTGTCCTTGCGCGCCTTATCGAGCACTCCGGAGGCTAATATCGCTTTTCTCTCCTGCAGCGCCAGGATTTTTTCTTCAATACTGCCGGCTACAATCATTTTGTAGACAAACACACGACGCTGCTGACCAATGCGATGGGCACGATCCGTAGCCTGGTTTTCGGCGGCGGGATTCCACCACGGGTCATAATGGATGACCGTATCGGCCGCTGTGAGATTCAGGCCAACACCGCCAGCCTTGAGGCTGATCAGAAATAACGAAACCTCACCCCTTTGAAAGCGATCTATGGGTGTTTTCCGGTCTTGGGTATTCCCGGTGAGCTGTACATAGGGAATATGCATTTTATCCAGGCGTGTGCTCATCAAGGCCAGCATTTCTGTGAACTGGGAGAACAGCAGAATCTGGCGACCTTCGGCAAGAAGTTCAGGGATCATCTCCATCAGCATGGCGAGTTTGGCACTTTCCTGAACCTTGCGGGCCTTTTCACTTTTCAACAGTCGCGGATCGCAGCATACCTGACGTAATTTGAGCATGGCGTCGAGAATCACAATCTGACTGCGCTGAAAGCCCTTGGCAGCAATTTCCTGACGAATTCTCTCGTCCATGGCACTGCGTACGGTTTCATACAGGTCGCGTTGCGCCCCTTCAATATCTACCGAACGAATAATGATGGTTTTTTCCGGAAGTTCTTGTGCTACTTCCTCTTTTTTGCGCCGCAGAATGAAGGGGCGGACGCGTTTGGCCAGCAGGTTCAGGCGCTCCACATCACCATGGCGTTCGATAGGACCACGCCAGATTTTTTGAAACGTGCGTAAATCACCCATAAAACCGGGCAGGAGAAAATCAAACTGCGACCAGAGCTCACCCAGATGATTTTCCAGGGGGGTTCCAGTCAGCGCCAGGCGATGGGTGGTAGGTATTTCCCGAATCGCCTCGGCAGCGCGACTTTGGGCATTTTTAACCATTTGTGCTTCATCGAGAATCAGCAAATGAAATGGCTGGTTTTTGAGTAGTTCGATATCCCGCCACACCAGAGGATAAGTAGTCAGTACCAGATCGTGATGGGGTATTTCTGAAAACAGGTCCAGTCGCTCCTTGCCGTGCAGTGACAGCACCCGCAACTCGGGCGCAAAGCGTTCGGCTTCTTCCCGCCAGTTATGAATCAGCGACGTCGGCATAATGATCAGAGCGGGGTTTTGCAGGCGTCCATTTTCTTTTTCCAGCAATAGGTGCGCGAGGGTCTGGGCAGTTTTGCCGAGACCCATGTCATCGGCAAGAATACCCCCCAGGTTATGTTCGCGGAGAAATTGCAGCCAGGCCAAACCTTCCTGCTGATAGGGGCGCAGCGGCAAGGCAAAACCCTGGGGAGGTTCTACAGGGGGTATTTCGCCACTTTGCGGGAGGCGTTTACTCAGTCGCCGAATGGCATCCATGCCCTCACTGCGCCATTGCTGACTATCGGTAATTTCGGCCAGCCGCGTGACATCATAGGCGGAAACACGCATGGGTCCTGAAGCGCCAAGGCTGAACAAGTCAATAAGGGTTCCCACCAGTGGTTTGAGTCGGTGGGCAGCAGTTTGAATGGGAACTCCCGAAGGGGTATGCAAATGGATAGCTTCATCATCGGGAATATGGGTTAAGCCTCCGGGACTCAGCCAGCGTGGATCGCGGGCAAACAGCGCACCCAAAAGCGGCGCCAGCGCCAGTCTTTCGCCTTCGACCACAATACCGACATCAAGGCCGAGCCAGCCTTCTTCTTCTCCGTCCACCTGCATATCCCAGGCATCAATATGCAAAAAATGATGGCGGAATCCATCTGGCCAGTGAACTTCCCAACCTGCGTCGCGCAAAGCCCCCACGCCTTCATTCATGAAGGTATTCCAGTCATTTTCGCTAGCCAATCCATAAATGGGCTGTGGTAGCAAAGAGAGGCTATGAAAAAGACTGGCTTTGGCGACTTTCATACCGGTATCCGCCAAAATTTTCAGTGCCTTCTTTTCTGCTTTGCGATCGCGTTGGACATGCACGGTTTCGCCATTGGCGAGAGTTTGTATTTCGCTGTCATCATCAATGGCAATATGCGCAGGCCCATAGATAAAACTCGGTTGCCCGTAATCAAACCGGCAATTGGGACTCCACTGGCCGGGATAATCCCGGTAGGCTTGCATCCCCATCAACGCCAGAGTATCGCACCATAGAGACGGCTGGAGTGGCTCGGTAATGACCCGAAGATCCTTCACGGGATCGGCCACTGGAACAGGTAGGTCAGGGGCCGATTCTTCCAGAATATTTCTCAGTAGTGCGGCCTCCTGAATGTTGAGAGGGGGTGCCTGGAGAAGATCCTTTAGCAGGGAGGGCTTGATGGGGATGTCAATCGGGCCGATTTCGAGATTTTCCGCATCCAGATACCAGGGTACATCCAGAGTCAGCAAGGCTTGGGTGGGTGGTTCGGTTTCCAGAATAGGATGTTGTTCGGTACCCTTGAGCGTTTTCCAGAGTAATTTACCCACACGAATATCGCCCATCCGCAATGGTGAGGAACCGGGTTTATTCATAAACAGGCGTTCACTGGCAGCCAGCATACCCAAAGCGGCGCCACCATGGCGTGGACCCAGCGTAAAATATCCGCTTTGAGGGGCGTAAACATCTTCAATGAGCAAACGGCGTATGACTACCTGATCCGTTTCATCCAGAAAACCGGGTGGTCGGCGTAAGGCCGCTTCAAAATTACTCCAGGGTGTAAGTTCGCTGCAAACACCCTGTTTGTTCAGGCGCGCTTTGAGACAGTGCAAGGTGGGCACACGTTGCTGATGACTACGAATTTCCAGAATCCAGTGGAGTCGATAGGTGGTCGTGGGGATTCTGCGTGGTGGCGGATTCAGATGTGAGCGCAGTTCACCCAGCCATTGCATCACATGCGGCCTGGGGGTGTTGACTGGCTGTGGGCTACCACGTTGGGCGAGATATGCCAGTAACACGGCGGCGACATGTTTGCAGCGGCTCCCAACGGGGCAGGTGCATAAACTGATGAGCTGCCCCTGACTCAGATGAATATCCACATGATATGGATTGCGGATACTACCTTGCACCCATGCACTGAGCTCCGTATCGTTTGGTCGTTCAAGATGGCTGACCGCTTGCCGATAAGGCTGGGCCTTGCGGATTTCCAGGTCACCCAGCCACTGGCGGAGCATGTCGTAGTCATAGGTATCCAGACTGGGTAGCGCATGGTTACTGCGATGCCAGTTCATCCAGTCGTCATTATTGGGCATTGCTGTGCTTGGGTATCCATTGTGAATGCTAGTCGTTCATGATACACAGCCTGTAGCCCCCTGGGAAAGTGCGCAAATTATCCGTACCAACTGCCTTTTTGGCATTTATCTGGTTATCATGGCCTAAATCGTGAACAGGTTCTGAGGAAATAAGAATATGGCAGCATTTGGAACCAGTGGGTTAAGAGGGCTGGTCAGTGATTTAACCGATCAACTGGTTTTTACTCATGTGCGGGCATTCCTTCGTTATCTCCGCGATATCGGCGAATATCAGAGTGGTGAGAAAGTGATTCTTGGCGGCGATTTAAGACCCAGTACCCCGCGCATATTGGCTGCCAGTTGGGCTGCCGTGCTGGCAGAGGAGGGTAAGCCCCAATTTGCCGGTTATCTACCCTCACCAGCGCTGGCTTTTGCCGGAATGTCGGCGGGCGTCCCGTCGCTGATGGTGACTGGCAGCCATATTCCTTTTGATCGTAACGGCATCAAGTTCAATCGTCCGCACGGCGAACTAATGAAAACTGACGAAGCCGGCATTCTCGCTCAAGACATGCATGTTGCAGCGGATTTATTTACAGAACAGGGCGCCCTGTTGCATCCGCCGCTGCTGTCTGATGCCGACCCGCGTTATCTACAAATCTATCAGAATCGATATCTGGATTTTTTTGGCAAGGAAAGTCTGGCAGGTTTGCGGCTCGGCGTGTACCAGCATTCCGGAGTGGCCCGGGATCTGCTGGTCGATATTTTGGTGGCTATGGGCGCGGAAGTATTGCCGCTGGGCCGTTCTGCAGAATTTGTTTCTTTGGATACGGAAGCGTTGCGCCCTGAAGATACCGTGTTTGCCCAACAGGCCGTGGCCGAGCATCGGCTGGATGCTTTACTGACGACCGATGGAGACGCTGATCGCCCCATGATTGCGGACTCTACGGGGCGCTGGTGGCGCGGTGATGTTCTGGGTGTGCTTACCGCCCATACGCTGGGTGCGCAAAGTGTCGTAACCCCGGTCAGCAGTAATACGTCGCTGGAATTATCAGGATTATTTGCGCGGGTTCACCGTACCCGGATTGGCTCTCCCTATGTTATTGCAGCCATGCAGACTGCTCTCGCTGCAGGTGAGGGGCCCGTAGTGGGTTATGAAGCCAACGGCGGATTCTTGCTAGGCAGCCCCCTGCAGCGGCATGGACAAATCTTGCAGCCGCTCCCAACCCGCGATGCAATCCTTCCCATGCTTACCGTTCTGACAGCGGCAAAACAGCAAGGTATTGCGCTTGCAGCACTGATGGACCATTTACCCCCGCGTTTTACCGCCAGTGACCGGCTGCAGGATTTTCCTACCCGGTTGAGTCAGCAGCATCTGGATGCTTTCAGGGGCGCCGACGAGGTTCTGAATCTGACAGCCTTCAGCCACTCTTTTGGAAAAGTGGCAGGCCTGGCAGTCAGTCTGGATCACACCGACGGGATTCGCGTCACTCTGGAAAATAGCAGCATCATTCACCTGCGTCCTTCGGGAAATGCGCCGGAATTGCGATGTTACACCGAAGCAGATTCATCTGATGAGGCCGAGCGCATGTTGCGTGCTACTTTGCAGATCATGCATGGCTGGCGGCATTAACTTGTTGCCGCGCCTTTCCCGCGCATGGTGGATATATGCAGGAACCGGACTGATCATTCTCGACCTGCTCCTGATGGTGCTGCGATATTTGGGGGTGGTTTTCAAAACCAACGCCGTAGCGGTGCTGGCGGTCCATCATGGGATGGATGCGGAAGCCGAAAGCCTCCTGCATCTGGCCAATATTCTGAACATGGTGCGCTGGAAATGGATTGGAGGAATTCTTGTGCTGGGTGTCCTCCTCTTGCTTATCGGTTTTTGGCGCTCTTTTTCCCGACGTCGCTGACGCTGATCTGACTGAGCAGATAATCCTCATAACTGCCTTTGAAATCTTCAATGCCCTGAGCAGTGAATTCAATAATGCGGGTCGCCAGAGAAGAGACAAATTCGCGATCATGACTGACAAAAATCAGGGTTCCATCGAATTTTTCCAGCCCGTTGTTCAGAGATTCGATGGATTCCATGTCCAGATGGTTGGTGGGTTCATCCAGAATCAGGACATTAGGTTTTTGCAGGGTAAGCTTGCCAAATAACATCCGGCCTTTTTCGCCACCCGAAAGCACCTTAACGGAGCGGCCGACCTGATCCTGACCGAAGAGCAGGCGACCGAGAACTCCACGAATGACCTGGTCATCATCTTTTTCGGTGCGCCATTGGCACATCCAGTCGAAAAGAGTCAGGTCTTCCGCAAATTCCGGCGCATAATCCTGGGCAAAATACCCGATTTTCACATTTTCCGCCCATTTGATCACCCCGGCATCCGGTGCCATTTCACCCATCAGGCAGCGCAATAAAGTCGTCTTCCCCAGACCATTGGCACCAATAATCGCAATACGTTCACCCGCTTCAATATGCAGCCGCAGCTTCTGAAAAAGGCGTAATTCTCCGAAAGACTTGGATACGTCCTTGGCATCCAGGGCATATCGATACAACTTACGTTCCTGTTGAAAAACCAGATAGGGATTCTGACGGCTGGAAGGTTTGACTTCCTCCAATTGGATTTTTTCAAGCTGACGGGCGCGGGAAGTGGCTTGTTTGGCTTTAGAGGCATTCGCTGAAAACCGGCTGACAAAACTTTGCAGTTCTGCCATTTTTTCTTTTTTCTTGTCGTTATCAGCCAGTAATTGATCCTTGACCAGCGTGGATGCGCGCATGTACTCATCATAATTACCGGGATAAACACGCAGTTCGCCGTAATCCAGGTCGGCCATGTGGGTGCAAACACTATTTAAAAAATGCCGGTCATGGGAAATGATGATGATGGTGCTTTTGATGGTGCTCAGCAATTCTTCCAGCCACTGAATGGTATGAATATCCAGATTGTTGGTAGGTTCGTCCAGGAGGAGGATATCAGGATCAGCAAATAAGGCCTGAGCCAAAAGTACGCGCAGTTTCCAGCCCGGTGCCACTCCCGACATCAGGCCGTCGTGCTGCTCCAGAGGAATGCCCACCCCAATGAGCAGCTCCCCGGCTCGGGCTTCTGCGGAATAACCGCCCAGTTCGGCAAAGTCACTTTCAATGTGGGCTACCGCCATGCCATCTTCTTCATTCATTTCCGTCAGGGAATAGAGGCGATCGCGCTCCAGCTTCACCTGCCAGAATTCGCCATGACCCATCATCACCGTATCCAGTACCGTATATTCTTCAAAGGCGAATTGATCCTGGCGCAATTTGCCCAGTCGTTCGCCGCTGCTCAAGCTGACATTCCCGGCACTGGGTTCGAGGTCACCGCCCAGGATTTTCATGAGGGTGGTCTTGCCACTACCATTGGCACCAATCAGACCGTAGCGGTTGCCGTCCCCGAAATCCACGGACACATTCTCGAACAAAGGCTTTGAACCAAACTGCATGGTCAGTTGATGGGTACTGAGCACGTCACACTCCAATAGGCGATAAGAACCGGGCGCGATGATAGCACTGATCGGGTTTAAGTGTCCTTGCTTGTGGACATGCTGAACAAATGATTAGCTTGACAGCAATCAAGCCTATACCTTAGGTTAGCAAATCGAACAACGCTGGGGGCGTCTGCCAGGGGGCAGGCTGAGAGGAACCCTTGGAACCTGATCCGGGTCATGCCGGCGTAGGGAAGCGCTCCAGGATCAACTGTCTGCGTCTTTCTTCCGTGCCCCGATCATGTTTTTCGTAATGCACTGGAACATGGAGGAAGCACAATGGCGACACGTCCTACCGATATCACCTATAACATGCAGGAAGCCACGGTTACCACAGGATCCATACCGGGTTCCCGCAAGGCCTACCTCAGCGGTGAAATGTACCCTGAGTTACGCATTCCCCTGCGCGAAATCCAGCAGACCGACTCCCGCAACCGCGATGGTTCGGTAGAGCATAATCCGAAGATTCCCGTGTATGACTGTAGTGGTCCTTTTACCGATCCTGACACTCCTATTGATATTCATGCGGGTCTCCCGGCTACCCGTTGGCAGTGGACTGCCATGGAAACGCCTTTGGAGCATCGTCCAGAACCCAGTTCGGCTTATGGTCGGGCCCGCCTCGCTGACGCCAGGACTGCAGATTTGCGTTTTCAACAGCGCCGCGAAATCCGGCGGGCCACAGAAGGAGCTAACGTCTCTCAAATGCATTATGCCCGGCGTGGTATTATCACTCCGGAAATGGAGTATGTGGCCATTCGGGAAAATCAGGGTCTGGAAAAATTGCGCGCCACCCATCCCGAACTGTTTCGCGCGCATCGTGGCGAATCCTTCGGAGCACAGATTCCTGATGTGGTCACTCCGGAATTCGTCCGCGAAGAAATTGCCCGGGGTCGTGCCATCATTCCCGCCAATATCAATCATCCAGAACTGGAACCCATGATTATTGGCCGCAATTTTCTGGTAAAGATCAATGCGAATATTGGTAATTCGGCAGTCACTTCTTCCATTGCCGAAGAAGTCGAAAAAATGGTCTGGTCCATCCGCTGGGGCGCCGATACCGTGATGGATTTATCCACCGGAAAGCATATTCATGAAACCCGCGAATGGATTATTCGCAATAGCCCGGTTCCCATTGGCACCGTACCCATTTATCAGGCCCTCGAAAAAGTCGACGGCAAAGCCGAAGATCTGACCTGGGACTTATACCGCGATACGCTGATTGAGCAAGCTGAACAGGGCGTGGATTACTTCACCATTCATGCCGGAGTGTTGCTCCGTTATGTGCCCCTGACTGCGCGGCGGCTCACGGGTATTGTTTCCCGGGGTGGTTCCATCATGGCCAAATGGTGTCTGGCGCATCATCAGGAAAGTTTCCTCTACACCCATTTCGAAGAAATTTGTGAAATCATGAAAGCTTATGATGTCAGTTTTTCTCTGGGCGATGGCTTGCGACCCGGTTGTCTGGCAGATGCCAACGATGAAGCGCAGTTTGCCGAGTTGCATACTTTGGGCGAACTCACCCAGATTGCCCGGAAGCATGACGTGCAGGTGATGATTGAAGGTCCCGGCCATGTTCCCATGCAGATGATTCGCGCCAATATGGACGAAGAACTGCAACACTGTTTTGAAGCGCCGTTTTATACGTTGGGACCCTTGACCACGGATATTGCTCCAGGCTATGACCATATCACCAGTGCCATCGGTGCAGCCCAGATCGGCTGGTATGGTACCGCCATGCTCTGCTATGTGACCCCCAAGGAGCATCTGGGTTTGCCCGATAAAAATGATGTTCGGGAAGGAGCTATTACCTACAAGATCGCTGCTCATGCCGCAGATCTTGCCAAGGGCCATCCGGGTGCCCAGGTGCGGGATAATGCCTTGTCCAAGGCGCGCTTTGAATTTCGCTGGGAAGATCAGTTTCACCTGGGTCTGGACCCGGAAAAAGCCCGGGAATATCACGATGAAACCCTTCCGCAGGAAGGGGCCAAGGCAGCACATTTTTGCTCCATGTGTGGACCACATTTCTGCTCCATGAAAATCTCCCAGGATTTGCAGGAATATGCCCAGAATCAGGGTGCAGAAGACCTGGAGGCGGCGCGCGCCCAGGGCTTGCAGGAAAAGGCCGAGGATTTCCGGCGTTTGGGTAAAAACATTTATTTGCGTTGAATTCTAAAACCGGCAGTTGCCGTGGATGCTTTTTGCTCCATTGTTCCTTGCCTGTTGTTCTAAGGCGCATCCTGCTGTCAGGAGAGAACTCGCCCTACGGGCTCAAACAGCTCTCCTGACGGGCGCAGGATTTCGCCAAGAACAACAACGGCGCGGAACAAAAGTCGCTGCAAAGCATCCACGGCAACTACCGGTTTTAGGTGGTGATCTGTTCTTATACAAAAAAGCCCGGATAGACCGGGCTTTTTTGACCGGGACAACGTCCCGGCCACTGACTCGACTCAGAACCGCTTGCGTGTATAAAAATACGCGATAACAGTAATGAAAAAATACACAACGGGTAAAAAGAAAATATAGTCTTCCAGATGCATGGTCTTACTCCTTTAATGTGAGTGTCCGGTTTTGCCCTGACTTTCCGCATCCTGTTTTTCATACATGACAGCACCGGCTACAGCAATCAGCACAATCATGGTCGTACCCACCAACCAGGCGAAATACCAGGGGCCATAGTCACCAGTAATGACCGCCAGAAACAGGGATAACGCCATGATGAGGGCCATTCCGACAAAAGTGAAAAGATTTTTCATGACTGGGTTGCTCCCTTAATAAGCGTGGTCATCGGCGGGGTTTGGCGGATTAACCTTGCCGCGCATGACCCGAAAACACCAGGTGGTATAAGCCAAAATCGTTGGCACGAAAATGGCGGTGAAAATAGTCATCCAGATCAGGTTGTAACGACTACCTGAAGCATTCCATATAGTCAGACTCTGGTTGAGATTTTCAGACGAAGGCATCAGGAAAGGAAACATGGAAGCGGCAACCGTGCCTAAAATACCTATCCAGGCAATGGCTCCCAACCACCATCCAAGGATGGGTTTGTTGGCGCGCAACATCAATGCACCGAACAACATCCCGGCAATGGCAATTATCGGCACAATCCACAAAATGGGTTGAGCTGCATAATTATCCAGCCAGGCACCAGACACCGCATGCACCACCTGACCACTGACAGCATTGGCGGGCATTCCCGGATCACCGCTGATGAGGCTATAGCCCGTCATGCCGGAAATCATGAAGCCACCAATGATAAACAGCACAATGGCGATGATCCCTGCAGTGCTGGCGTAATTCCGGGCGCGGGAAGCAATGGGATCGGTACCACGTAGCATTAACATGGCACCGCCCTGATATACCGACATGCTGACCGCCAATAAGCCGCTCAGAATGGCAAAAGGATTCAGCAAATACCAGATGAAGGACTCCGTCTGGTAATACTGACCATCCCAGCCGAAATGAAAGCCGACGCCTTCGAGAATATTACCGATAGCTGCACCGTAGACAAACATGGGCAAAAAGCCGGAGACCAGGAAAACCCAGTCCCAGGAATCCCGCCACTTGCTGGCTGCCACTTTGGAGCGATATTCAAAAGCCACCGGACGTAAAATCATGCTGAACAGCAGCAGAATCATGACAATGTAAAAAACCGAAAAAGAAGTGGCGTACAGGGTTGGCCAGGCCGCGAAAATGGCCCCGCCGCCGAGGATAAACCAGACCTGATTACCGTCCCAATGGGGACCCACTACGTTCAGGGCCTGACGGCGCTCGCCATCATTTTTGCCGACGAAGCGCAGCAGGGTACCGACACCCATGTCCATGCCCACCATGATGGCGAGGCCCATGAGCAGGACACCCAGCAGCACCCACCACAATACTTTAAGTCCAATATAGAGATCCATTCTGTTGACTCCTTATTTCTTGGCCAGGCTGGGCTTGGCAAAAGTGGGCTGACCGGCCATGCCACCCCCGGCAGGCGCCTTGTCATGACCATGATGGCTGGCTTGTGGGCCAAGACGCGCGTATTTGAACATCAGGTACATTTCCGCAGCGATGAACGAGCTGTAGAGCAGTACAAAACCGACCAGGGAGAAAATCATGTAGCCGACGCTGTGACTGGAAGCCGACACAAAGGTGGGTAACATGTTGTAAACCGTCCAGGGTTGCCGACCATTTTCTGCCGTAATCCAGCCAAATTCACAGGCAAACCAGGGTAATGGAATACTCCACAAAGCGACTTTCAGGAGCAAGGGATGCTTTTCGATTTCGTTTTTGAGGCTGAAATAGGCGGCAAAAGCAAAAATGGCGAGCATGATAAAGCCGAAAGCCACCATGATGCGAAATGCCCAGAATTCCACCCAGACATTGGGAACCGTTTCGTGGGCAGTTTTGTCCACGACGCTGGCGAGATTGCTGGCATCCACCTTTTTCAGATCCTGATCAGGGGCGTACTGCATGGCCAGAAAGCCATAGCCCATGTCTGCCTGATATTGTTTGAAGGTCGCCAAAGCCTGCACGTTACTGTGGTCATGATTATATTCTTTCAGGGCAATCATGGCCTTGATGCCATTAACGACCTTGGGCTTGGCTTCATCCACCAATTGATGAATACCGGGGATAACCGTGTCTTCCGAGTGGGTGAGTAGAGGCGTTAGTACATAAGGAACACCAATTTCAAAAAGGTTTTTACCCGCAGCTTTATCCGGGAAAGCAATTAGATTCCAGGGCGCGGATGCTGTGTTGTAGTCGGTATTCCAGATGGCTTCCATGGCTGCCACTTTCATGGGTTGAGCCTTGGCGTCAATAAAGCCCAGTGCGTCACCCAAAGTCACCACACCAATAGTGGAAATCACTCCGAAAACTGCAGCAATACGAAAAGAACGCAGGGCAATATCCTTACGCTTGTTGGTAAGTAAATAGAAGGCGCTGATGCCCATGACAAACATGGATCCGGTCACAAAGCCCGCAATGGAAGTGTGAACAAATTTCGCCTGAGCATCTTCATTAAAAATCAGTTGCACAAAGCTGCTGAATTCCAGGCGCATGGTGTTGGGATCAAAGGTTCCACCCCTGGGGTCCTGCATAAAGCCATTGGCTATCAGAATCCACAAGGCGGAAAGGTTGGAACCCAGCGCCACCAGATAGGTAACGACCAGATGGGCTTTGGCACTGATCCGGTCCCAGCCAAAAAACATGATTCCCACAAAGGTGGATTCCATGAAAAACGCCATTAAACCTTCAATAGCCAAAGGCGTACCAAAAATATCCCCGACGAAATGGGAGTACATGGACCAGTTGGTACCAAACTCAAATTCCATCGTCAGGCCCGTGGCCACCCCCAATGCAAAATTGATGGCGAAAAGCTTGCCCCAAAACTGGGTCATTTCCTTATAGATGGGTTTCCCCGTGATGACATAAACCGACTCCATGGTGGCTAGCAGAAATGACAGGCCCAGAGTCAGGGGTACAAACAGAAAGTGATACAAGGCCGTCAGCGCAAATTGCAGACGTGACAACTCAACCACTGTGGGATTAATTAACATATCCATGAACTTCCTCCTACAAAGAAACCGGGGTGTTCCGGTCCGGCGTGTAACGGTGCACCTCTTCATCAGGTGTGCCGAGTTTTTTTACTGCGTTACTGGTTTTTCTGTTGCTGTTGGTGAACAGGCGGGAGTACTTTTGAAAAATTTCCCGATGCCCACGTTGGTTATGAAACCAGTTGTCTTTGCGGCGGATTTCTTCAATGCTGGTCAGGCGTCTTCCCTTGGTTTCGAGGCCAGGGTAAACCAGGGTTTCTCCTGGAAGTGTTATTAACCGTTGGGTAATGCTTTGATACAGTAATTGCGCATCATCCGTGTTGGGGCAGGGCAGGGTGCTGTTGACCAATAAGGTTTTACCGGTAAACAGGCGATCTTCCCAATGGTAAGTCAGTGCGCAGGGACTCTGTCCGGGAGTATGCAAAACCTGCAAACTTTACTTCGCCAAAATAAAGGCTGTCGCCATGGCGCAAACGTAAATCAATCTGACTGTGCATATTACTTTCGTGGGCTAGCACCCGCGCTCCGGTGGTCGTCTTCAGTTGTTCTGCAGCACTCATTTGTTCGATATCATGGTGGGTTTGCAATATATACGTCAGGATGAGGCCCCGTTCCTGAATGAATAGTGCAAAACTTTCCAGCAGTGAAGGCACCGGATCAATAATGACGGCTTCCCGAGTGACAGGGTCACCCAGCAAATAACTGAGTGCGCCTTTTGGGGAATAACATAATTGTCTAAAAATCATCTGCTCCACCGTCAGTTGCCACTGGACCTCAGAGCATAAGCAAACACTGTGCCATTTTATGATTTTGTATGCGGATATCTTTATAATGAAAAAAATATAATTATTTCAATGTGATATTGGTATTTTTGGACGGCATATTTTTCTAAAGACTGAGTGGTCCTGCAGCCACACATCCGTAAACTGTCAAAAATGACATAGACGATCTGGCAGAGACTGCTACAATTGTCAGTGCGCAGATAGTGCAGCGGGGGAATATGACAGATTTACTGAAACAATTACGACCGGAAATGACTTCATTACTGGATTGTTTTAGTACCCCGGCAGTGCTCTTGTGCGGGGACTATACCGTGTTGGCCGCTAATCAGGCCTACCGGCGCGCTTTTGGCAATGGCAAACCCTTGCAGGGTCGACGTTGTGCGGAAATTATGGCCGAGGCGGGTTTTTCCTGTCAGCAAAGTGGCAATCACTGTCCTCTGGATACCTGCCAGCAAACGGGGGTAGATCAACATGTGGTTCATACCCGTACCTCGGGAAATACCCAAATTGATTTGTATCCCATTCGTAATGAGCGCGCCGAAGTGGTGTATTTTCTTGAATTGCTCAATGCTATCCCCGCAGACGCAACCCATGCGACACCGGCTATGGTCGGCCAATCGGAGACCTGGCGAGAGGTGGTGCGCTTGATTCGACGGGTGGCTCCCGGAGATGCGGCGGTTCTCTTGCTGGGCGAATCAGGAACCGGCAAGGAGCTGGCTGCAGCAGCGGTACACCAGGCTAGTCATCTCAGTCACGGACCCTTCATCACCGTCGATTGCTCCGGTTTACCGGAAACCCTTTTTGAAAGCGAATTGTTTGGTCATGAAAAAGGCGCATTTACGGGTGCGCATTCCCGAAAAACCGGTTTGGTGGAAGCGGCCAATGGGGGAACTTTGTTTCTGGACGAAGTGGGTGACATTCCCCTTAATCTGCAGGTGAAATTGCTGCGGCTACTGGAAACCGGCACGTTTCGCAGGGTCGGGGGGGTTGAACCGATTCGTTCCCGGTTTCGACTGATTTCAGCAACGCACCGGCATCTTGAGAAAATGGTCGCGGAAGAGCGTTTTCGTCAAGATCTTTATTATCGCATCAACACGTTCCCCATCGCTTTACCGGCGTTGCGGGATCGTCTGGATGATATTCCCTTGCTGGCTGCAGCCATTCTTCAGCGCATCCCGGCAGCCACGGGGCTGCAACTGCACGCTGATACCCTACAGTTACTGGGTCAGTACGCTTTTCCGGGCAACATTCGCGAGTTGCGCAATATTCTCGAACGTGCGGCGCTGTTGGCCGATGAACATTGGATACTCCCCCAGCATCTGCCCCCGGCCTTGCAACAGCAAAGTATGCCGCCAACACAAGACAATCATGCAAAAATTTCCGGCGTGGATGCCATTGTCCCCTTGGCGGATCTGGAAGCCCAGTATTTACGATGGGCGCGGAGTGCTTTTGGCGGAGATCGACGCAGTTTGGCCGCCCGACTAGGTGTCAGTGAGCGCACCCTTTATCGCAAACTGGATGCCTTGAAGGAGGCGCATAGTCTTGAATGAAAATATCTGGCCGGAAGGCTTGTGGATCCGACCTGCAGCCCAGCAAGAAGCTCCCTGTATTGTCTTGATGCATGGTCTGGGTGCATCCAAAGAAGATCTTGCGCCTCTCGCAGATTTTGTGGATCCGGAAAAACAGTTTCGCTGGGTTCTCCCTGATGCACCAGTACGTCCGGTAACCCTCAATGGCGGGCGGCCAATGCGGGCCTGGTATGATATTTATGGGCTGGGTCGGGATTCTGGCGAAGATGCAGCGGGAATGGAACAAATGGCGACTCGCCTCGCTGCGCTGATGGAGCATGAACAACAGCATGCGGGTGAGCAACCCTTGATACTGGGCGGGTTTTCCCAGGGCGGGGCGATGGCGCTTTATTTGGCTTTTCATCACGCTTGTCGCGCAACAGCCGTGCTGGCCCTGAGTGCCTATTTACCACTTCGCCAGACGCTTCCTCAGGCTGCTCAGGTGACCCCGATTTTCTGGGGGCATGGTCGTTCTGATCCCGTTCTGCCTCTGGAATATATGGAAATTGCCCGGGACATCATGGAATCCCAAGGGTACGCCCTCAGTACCCATATTTATCCCATGGATCACAGTATTTGTGCGGAAGAGCTCGTGGACGTACGGAAATTTTTGGGCAGTATGGTCATGCAAGGAAATTTAAAAAATCATGAATACCCTCTGGATTGAGCAGTTTGTACATATACTTTCGGTGATTGTCTGGATTGGCGGCCTGTTTTTTGTGACGATGGTGTTGGCTCCGACCCTGAAAAAAGAAATCACTCAGAACAGCACGCGTATTACATTAATGCATGTGTTGCTGCGCCGTTTCTTTTTCTGGATGTTACTCGCGGCTTTCTTGTTGCTGCTGACCGGTTACAGCATGGTGTTCGTGTTCTACGGAGGATTTGCCGCTCTTACCATCCCCGAATGGATCATGGTGGTTTTGGGGACAATCATGGTAATGATCGTTCTGCATACTTATTTTGCACCACTCAAACGACTGCGCCGGGCGGTGCGCGATCAGGACTGGCAGGCGGGTTCCAAGGCCTTGGGTCAAGTCCGAATGTTGGCCAGCACCAATCTTGTGCTGTCCTTCATTGTCATTCTGGTGGGTATATGGGGCGTGTTTGGCACGCCCTGGTAATCATGACTGGTTTTTGAACCCTAATCAGATGGCTCCGCAGATCCGAAAATTTGTGCTTCCAACCCCCAGCGGGCTGCCAGAGTTTCGGTCGCATTGACCAGTTCTTCGGCGCGGGATGGATGGTTGACACGAATTTCGGCAATGCGGCGCAGCGCTTCTTCACGATTGCCACTATTGGCGAGCAGATGAATCAGCTCTCCAGCATCCCGACCGACAATTTCGCCACCCAATAACTCACCACTATCCATATCCGCGAGCAGTCGCACGAATCCTGCTGTGTCATCCTGACCCAATGCCCTTGGCGAGGTTTCAAATGCTGCGAAGCCAACGGCTGGTTCATAGCCTTCGTCTTCTGCTGTGTCATCATCCAGGCCGATGCGCGCCAGTTCGACCGCCGAATAAACCAGTTCGGGTACCCAGGCCGGATTCCGCTCCTGCTTGTCTTCACTGAGCAGGTTGTGAATGATGATTTGGGCGTCGCTCAGAGCCTGGTTGGCATTCATGATGGGGCCCACTACATCCCCCAAAGCAAAAATGCCCGGTTCTGCGGTTTCCAGGTGGTCATCTGTTTGTACAAAGCCGTTTTCATCAAGTTCCGCAGCCGTATTTTCCAGACCCAAACCCTGTGTAAAAGCCTTACGCCCGGTGGCCAATAGCACCCAGTCGCCCTGTACAGATTGCCCGTCTTCCGCAAAAACCGTCACGCCCTGGCCGTCCTCGGCAATGCGTGCTACACGAAAATGCTCTACGGCCTGAATATCCAGTGTCTTGAGGGCGGCTTTCAGGGTATCTTTGGCCTGCGGTGAATATTGGGTATGGGCCAATGAGGCGGAGTTCACCAGCCACTGCACGTCTTTATCCAATTGATGGAAAATATAGGCAAACTCGGTGCCAATTACGCCGCCGCCAACCAGTATAACGCGCTTACCCGCCGGTGCTCCGTCATCATAGAGCATGTCGCTGGTAAGCACTTTTCCAGAAATGGTCTGGATGTTTTCGGGAAGAGCAGGGGTGGACCCTGTTGCAATAATTGTGTACTTGGTTTTTATCTGGCTACTGCCAGTTGGGCTGTCAACGCGAATTTGCTGGGCATCTACAAAGCTGCCCGTTCCTTCCAACAGTTGCACCCCCAGACGTTTGAGGTAATCCACATAGCTGTTGCGTACGGACTCAACTACCTGGTGCTGGTGTTCCCAGGCTTGAGTCATATCTCCCTTCAGTTTTGTGCCGATAACACCGCGTTTGGCAAAATGCCGGCTTTGTTCAATCCATTTGGCGGTTTCATGCCAATCTTTTTTGGGAACACAGCCACGATTGAGGCAAGTTCCGCCCCAGGTGGCACTTTCAATAATCGCCACTTTTTGGCCACGTAAAGCCGCCAAAACCGCAGCACGATAGCCACCTGGTCCGCTGCCAATAATGGTGATGTCTACTTGATAATTACTCATAAGCCCATCCTTATCAATCGGTTGAAAAAATTCTTAAAAGTAGTTTATGAACCATTTTCCAGTGATAAAATTTCCTGTTGTTTTTCGGCGACGCAATGATTTTTGTTATGGTTCCGGTTAGGCGTCGCGCAGAGTTGCATCAGTTTAACAGGAAATTGCGATAAATTAATACTTTCAGTATGTTACATTTTATCCGCAAAATTATTGATGAATGACGGCATTATCCATAGCGTTTTTTATGGCTGACTTCGACATACTGCGTCGGGCAGAGGCGACAAAAAAATCAACCAACTCAAAAAAAAATAGATGATAAATATATAGTTAGTATTTTGGTACAAGAATTGCTTAAGCATTCTCATGAACTATTTATCACGCAATCATTCCTCCTTGAAGCTTGCTTCTGCTGTTGTGCTCAGCCTGACAGGCTGGGCCTTCAGCATTGCGGCGTCGGCGGATGATTTTAACATGCAGACCGTAGAGTCCAAGGCTCAGGCACTGGTAGATGCACATTATAATCCTAAGCCTTTGCCGATTCCTTCGTTCCTCAAAAATCTAAGTCCTGAACAGTACAGTCAGATTCAGGACACAACGCCTTTGTGGCAGAACCAGAATACGCCTTTTCAGGCACAATTTTATCTGCCGGGTTCCTGGTTTCATCAGCCTGAAATCATTCGCGAAGTGATCAATGGCAAGGTGCGCCCCATCCCTTTTAATCTCAGAGGCTTCAGTTTTGGTAATTTAAAGGTCCCTGCTGATTTGCCGAGTGATCTGGGTTATGCCGGATTCCGCTTATTGGCGCCCCTGAACACGCCGCCGAACTATAACGAATTTATTTCTTTTTTGGGCGCAACGTACTTTCGTGCGGTGGGTAAACATGCCGTTTATGGTACTTCAGCACGCGGTCTGGGTATTGATACGGCCCAACCGTCTGGAGAAATATTCCCTTACTTCAAAGAGATCTGGCTGGAAAAGCCCCAGGCCGGTGCGCAAGATATGGTGGTTTATGCGCTCATGGACAGTCCAGTAGCCACAGGTGCTTATCGCTTCACTATCCAGACCGGTGACAGTACGACGGTACAGGTGCAGGCCACCATATATTTGCGTAAACCCGTAAAGGTACTTGAGCTCGCGCCTTTGACCAGCATGTACTGGCACGGTCATGGTCGTGGTATCACCGCTGGCGACTGGCATCCCGCGCAGCATGATTCCAGTGATTTGGTCATGGCCAACGGTAATGGTGAATGGTTGACCCGCCCCATTGATAATCCTCTGCAGATTCAGACTACGACCTACAGCATGGAGCATCCAGTTGGCTTCGGTTTGATTCAGGAAGACCGTGATTTTTCTGCTTATCAGGGTATTGAAACCCAATACCAGCGCCGTCCCAGTGTTTGGGTGCAACCGGTAGGAGATTGGGGGAAGGGCCAGGTACGTCTCGTTGAGCTGCCCACCAATAACCGGGACATGGACAATATTGATGTTTTCTGGGTTCCGGATCAGGAACCCGCTCCGAAAACGCCCCTGCATTTTGCCTACAACTTGCGTTTCTTTCTGGATAACCATGGCCTGATCCCCCTGGCACATCCGGTCGGCACTTATCTTGGCGATGATCCGAAAAGCGCTGGCGCGCGTACCGTCGTTATTGATTTTGGCAGTGGTGCGCTGACGAAATTGCCCGGGAATATGCCTATTAAAGCCCATCTCACGGCTGAAAATGGGGCTCAGATTTTGAGTCAAAAGCTGGAATGGGATGCTAAGAATCATTTTTGGCGGGTGATTGCGGTCATCCAGCCGCAAACTGCTTCACCCAGTAATGTGCGTTGTTATTTAACCCTCGATAAGCAGGTTATGACCAATACCTGGACTTATCTTCTTCATGCGGCAAAGGAGTAGGTGTAATGTTTAAAGATGAATCAAGCTACAGCGTCAATCCTGCGGGTGAGTGGCTGGCAGGTGGTACAGCAGAGGCCCTGGTCGTCACAAATAGCGCACCTGTTCTTATTCGTATGGAGCGGTATATGGCGCGCTTGACGCTAACCGATGCCCAGCGTTTATGGATACGTGGTCAGGTGATCAGCCAATTGCAAGGCCTGGAAACCCATCAGGATGCGCTTTATGCCCGGGCTTTTGCCAGCCTGCACCAAGCACTGGCGACCTTGGGTAACGGCGATGAACTGGACGCCCGTCTGGATCTTTCCCTGCGCCTGACTGCAAATGCGGCTCAGGATGCCCGGTCATGCCGTTGGCTACAGCAGCAGGTAGCGCCTGCTATTCAGCGCAGCAATATGGCGTCTCTGCCCATGAACCGTTCTTGGCTGGCTGCTGCATCGCGCCTGTGGCAGACATTGTTTAGCCGCAGCAACGTATTGACGAGCCGCCGTATTCTGAGCGGAGAAGTCTGAATTGGCACGGGCTATGGCCCGGCAGTGGGAAACCATCAGCCGTTACCGACGTTACTGGTTAAGTGCCTTTATTATTTTGCCGGCCTGTAGTGCAGGCCTGATGCTGGATCAGGTTCTTGCCGATCGCTTACCACTCTGGCTGGAAATTCCTACCCTCATCATATTTTCCATGTTGTTTGCCTGGATTTCTGCTGGCTTCTGGACGGCACTGGTTGGCTTTATTCTGCTGATGAGCGGGCGCACCGATACCGCCCCCGGTAGCCCCGAACTCCGCCTGGCTGAGCCCCTCCCGCAAAATAAAGTGGCGATTCTTATGCCCATTTATAATGAAGAAGTGGAGCGGGTGGCTGCCGGGCTACAGGCCACTTTCAAATCCTTGCAGCGGGCTGGTGCCTTGGCTCATTTTGAGTTTTTTCTGCTCAGTGACACTCGTAATCCTGATGTTTGGTTGCGCGAAGAACTGGTGTGGTCGGCACTTTGTGAGTCTCTGGATGCTTTTGGCAAAATTCATTATCGACGGCGTCCGGTTAACAATAAAGCCAAAAGTGGCAATGTCGCTGATTTTTGCAGACGCTGGGGTCGCGCTTACGAATATATGGTCGTGCTGGACGCTGATAGTGTCATGAACGGTGAAACCCTCTATCGCATGTTGGAAATGATGGAGGGGAATCCGCAGGTGGGTATCATTCAGACCCAACCGGTGGCTGTCAACCGGGAAACCCTGTATGCCCGCCTGCAACAATTTGCGCAGCACCTGTATGGTCCGATTTTCAGCGCCGGCTTGCGTTTCTGGCAGTTGGGTGATGGTCATTACATTGGTCACAATGCGATTTTGCGGACTGCCCCATTCACCGAATATTGTGCATTGCCGGTATTGCCTGGTCGGCCCCCTTTGGGCGGCCCTTTACTCAGTCATGATTTTGTCGAAGCGGCACTGATGGCCAAGAATGGCTGGGAAGTATGGTTTGTCCCTAGTCTGTCTGGTAGTTATGAAGAAGTTCCCCCCACCCTGATCGATGATTTGAAACGGGATAGGCGCTGGGCGCAGGGTAATCTGCAACATCTGCGTTTATTGGCCGGGGAAGGCTTGCGTTCTGCTCACCGCTTCCTGTTCATTAACGGGGCTATGTCTTTTCTGGCGGCACCACTCTGGGGACTGTTTTTGATTCTGGGCGCGTTGGGTTCACTGCATTGGGCTGGTGGCGGGAATGATGATACGGTCGTGCCTTTTCATTGGGGAAGTAGTATTGATCCCTTACCCTTCTGGTTGTTTGGAGTGACGGCCGTTTTACTGCTTTCGCCCAAGTGGATGGCGGTTCTCTGGGTGGCCCGTCAACCGGGTCGCCGCCAGCAATTTGGCGGATTGTTTCACCTCATTCTGAGCATGCTGGTAGAAAGTTTGTTTTCGGTTTTGATGGCACCGATCCGAATGGCTTTTCATAGTCAGTTCGTCATCCAAACACTTATGGGGAAGGGTGTTCGTTGGGGAGCTCAGGTGCGTGGTGACCAGGAAACCAGCTGGTCAGTGGCCTTGCGTTTTTTTGGCTGGTGTTCGGCACTGGGTTTGGTGTTGGCCGTCGCCCTGTACCCCTTTTTGGGGTTCTGGCATTTTGTCTGGCTGGTTCCTATTCTGGGCGGCCTGGTCGCCGCCGTGCCTTTGGGGGCCTGGACCAGTCGTCCCGGGCTGGGACGCTGGGCACGTCAGCAGCGCCTGTTTGTGATTCCCGAGGAGGTTATCGTCCCGGAAGAATTACAGTCGCTGGATAGTGACAGTGTGGCCTATTTGCCGCACATTGAGGGTGATGCTTTTGTGCAGGTTGTGGTAGATCCTCGTTTTAATGCCATTCACAGCGCTTTGCAGCGCAATCGCACCGGATTATGGCCGCGTGCCGCCAGCCTTTGCCACAAGGCTCTGGAAGAAGGCCCGCAACAACTCAGCAATCGCGAGCGCAATATCCTCTTGAGTGATCGCAACTCCATGCTGTCTCTCCACCGGGCCGTCTGGTCCATGAATGACCGCGAACGCTTGACGGCCTGGGGTGTAGAGAGTGACGATCAAGATCTGATCAACCAAGCAGGACAATAACCCCATGGCAAAAAATGGTGAAACCCTTGATCTCATGGCTCTGGCCGGCATTCGTCATGATCTGGATGATCTCCGCGCCCGTGCCCAGGCCGGAGATCCTGTGGCCCAGTTTAATATGGGCGTGAAATACGCCGAAGGCTCTGAGGTCGCCCAGGATTACCAGGAAGCTGCGCGCTGGTACAGTGCAGCGGCAGATCAGAATGATGCACCGGCGCAATTCAATCTGGGCTTACTGTTTTACCAGGGGCAGGGCTTGCGCAAGGATTTATCCTGCGCTTACGAGTTATTCAGCCTCGCCGCAGCACAGGGAGATACGCGTGCCCAGGCCGGGATGACGGCGATTCTCGGTGAAGTTCCCACTGAACTCGCTGAGGAGCTCATTGAAAAGTTTGGTCAGGGCGACCAGGGTGCCGCAACCCACTAAGCTGAAAATGGCAAATCTACCAAGAGCTTTTAGTGACTTAAACTGGGATTCTGGTTACCCCTGATAAGATCTCGCCCGGCAGGAAGTATCAAAGCCTGCCGAGGAAGGGCTCTTTGCTGCAGTTTTAGCGGCGATTACGAATTTCTGATAAGCGTTCGGTATGCTGACCTTTGCCGCCCAGATAAGTCGGTACAATACTTTCAATTGCTGTAGGCTGAATGCCAAATACCTCCTGCAAATCCTTTTTGCTGGAAATATTATCTACGGACAATGACTTCAAATTATCGCGTGTCAGCACTTTGCCAGGCAGCTTTTCCATCAGTCCCGCTTGCAGGTTGCCCAATAAAGGACAGAGCGCAATCACCTTGCGATGTGTGCCAATCAGGCTTTGGGTATAAGCAATCAATTCGCCCAGAGTATAGACCTTGGGGCCGCAGAGATCATAAGCCTTGCCATACGTTTTTTCGTCGTCTATGGACTGCACAAAGGCACTGACTACATCTTCAATCCACACCGGTTGCATTTTGGCCTCAGTGCCGGCTATGGGTAAAAATAAAGGAATGCTGCGCAGTAGTTGGGCAAAACGATTGAAGAAACTGTCGCCTTCACCAAATATGATCGAAGGGCGAAATGAAGTTACTTTAAGGCCACGACCCCAGAGTAATTTCGGACCATTCAGATAATTGAAGTAGCCGTTTTTGGCACTGTTTTCGCCAGACTGACGGATGATTTCTTCACCGATGCCTTTGGAGCGCAGGTAGGCACTGGGGGCAATGGGGTTGGCACCGAGGGCGCTCATATGCAGGAGCCGGGGAATACCCAGATGTCCACAAAGATTAGCGACCAGGCGGGGAAGCTCAATATGGTTTTTTTCAAAATCACCATGGCGCTCGGGGGGGTAATCGCTGCGTCCCGGACGATTCTCGTTGAGGATGCCGACCAGATTGATCACTACATCCCGACCTTTGAGTTGCTGCTCCAGCGCAATAGGGTCATGCACATTACATTCAACAACCTCTACCTGTGGCAAAACCAGCAGGTTTTCGCGGTTACGCTCCCGATTGCGGGTCAGAATCCGAATCTGGTGCCCGTCCTGACTGAGACGCTCTGCCAGATGTCGGCCAACAAAACCCGTGCCACCAAGAATACAGATTTTATGTGCTGTCATGAGCTGAAACTCCTCCGTAAATTATCAGTCAGAGCATAGCACAGCTAGCCTGCCCCGATGCTGCAGAAAGTTTGAATCAGGGCATGAAGGTAGGCTATAAGAGAATAGATTCGGCTGCATGTGACCATCGGGCAGGAAATATCCGGAAACTGCGGTGTACAAAATTGAGGAGAAAGGAATGGCAGAGTGTTGTAATGAAAACGGTGCACGCAGGGGAGGACAAATTTCCGCGCTGGGTGCTTTGCTGGTGGGGCTGGCTATTATGGCCGGTGCGGTCGGTGATCATCTGGTTGCCGGGCAGGTGAGCAAGCAGAGTTTGCATGTGTACGATATTGCCGTGCATTTTCAGATTTATAACGCGCTAGGCCTGGTTTTGCTCGGCATTTTGATTCGACTATGGGGTAAAAGACGGCTGCTTTGTGTTTCGGCTTTCTTGATGGCTCTGGGCGTGCTTTTTTTCTGCGGAGGGCTTTATTTGCTGGTAATGACCGGTCAGTCATTCTGGGCAATTTTTGCCCCTTTTGGAGGCACTGCGTGGATTGTCGCCTGGTTACTTCTTGCCATCGGTCTTTGGCAGGCATCCAGACAAGTAAAGGAGTAATGTAATGCTTATTGCCAAAAATGACGCCTATCATAAACAACTGGATTTTGCCGACGCTGAAATGGGTGATGTGTTCTGGGTCGTCGAACATGTGCCTTATAGTGGCACCATTAAAGGGGTTCAAAAATATACAGTCACTGAAATTCGTTCCAAACTGGTTATTTGTCAATCAGAATCATCTAAACCGTTGAAAATAAAACGGAGTACCTTGCAGGAAAACTGTTACCTCGAAAATGATCCGTATTTTTCAGATATACAGAAAACCTTTGAAATCAGTAGCCAGGTAGAATGGGTACGTAAATTGATCAAGGAGCATGAAAGCCGTGATTTTGATCAGGAAGTAGTTGACGCCATTCTGGCCTGGCAACGCCGCGTGGAAATGCGACGGGAATAGGCATTATCAGGGCGTGGGCTAAAGTCGCAGCGAAGCTCCCAGACCAACGGCCGCACTCAGGTTTGGGTGCGTTAGGTTATTGCGGCACTTGCGGGCCATGATGTTCTTCGAGGGTTTTACCATGGCCCTGAACCCGGAAGGTCCAGGTCATTCCCAGGCCGAGCAGGCTCACCAGAATCATGAGCATCAATACCGCTGAAAGTCCCCAGCTTGCCTGAATAAGTGGTAGTAAAAATACGCTGATGGTGGCACCTATTTTGGCGATTGCAGCGGCAAACCCTGACCCGAACGCGCGGATCTGAGTAGGATACATTTCTGTGGGTAAAATGAAGGTGGTGGCATTGGGACCCATGGTCATAAACAAATTGAAGAGCATGAAGCCAGCGAGGATCAGGTAATATTGGCTGAATGCATTTCCCGTATGCTGCTGCGCTGCACCGAGCAGTAGTCCCATGCCGGTAATCATCCCCACAAAACCGATCAGTTGCATATGAATGCGCCCCAGTTTGGGTACTGCCCAGAGCGACAGCAGTGAACCCAACAAAAGAAACAAATCAACCTTGCCACTATCCAGAGCGTTGCTGAGGTCCCTCCCCAATGTGGAGCTTAATTCGGGCAGATTTGTGCGCAGACTGCCCAGCAGAATGGTGGTGAACAAACCGATTCCATAGGTGGCAACGTCCATAAAAAACCAGGGGAGAGTCACCAGCAATGTTCGTCGACGATATTCCGGCGCAAATAAGGTGGCGACACCCAAATGATGACCAGGCAGAATTTTGGCAACATGATGATGTTTTCTACCCAGGCGTTGGGCAATCTGCAGTAATTGACTTTTTTTATCCGGGGCAAAGCGGGTAAGAATTTTTGCGGCCTGAGCATTGCGGCCATGACCCATGCACCAGCGCACACTTTCCGGCAGACTCAGCCGTCCGATCAGATAGGGAAGCACCACCAGAATTTCTGCAGCAAGTAACCAGCGCCAGGTATCATCACCAGTCCGGGCATTCTGAAGCAGGACAATTGCCAAAGCGACGCCCGCCAACATGCCGACGGACTGAATGGCGATGGACGCAGCCATCATTCTGCCCCGGCGTCCCTGGGGCATAAATTCTGCCAGATAGCTGCTGGCGACCGGAAAATCCATGCCGACACCGATGCCCAGCAACAGTTCTGCTTGGGTTAGAATAGTGGCATTGGGTGCAAATGCCGCTAATGAGGCAGCAATAATCAACAAAATCATGTCACTGATCATGACCGGTTTACGGCCCCACCGATCGGCAATATGTCCTCCCAACAGGGCCCCGATGACGGTTCCCCCCATAAGCATGGCAGCTACCATGCCGACACTGGTGGCGGGCATGTGAAAGCGTGGTATTACCAGCGGCAGGGTGACGCCCAACAAAAACATGGAAACCCCACTTAAAAGGGTGCCTCCAGTAGACAACGCCCAAATCCGATAGTGGATCGGTAACATCGGGCTTTTGTCGAGTATGTCGGTCATTGCGGCATGATCAGGATGAATAGCGTGTGCAGTATCCAGAATGGATGCAGCGGATTTTTTTAATCTAGGAGCATTGACCGTGCTTGCGTGGGTATCTGCTGTTGGATCTGGATTCAACGCAGTTTGTCCCGAAGAATCAGGCTTTTTCCGGTCATTTCAGACGGTTGGGAAAGTCCCATGATATCCAGAATAGTTGGCGCAATATCGGCGGTACCCCGGCCAATTCCCAATTCGGAACCGCGATCAAAATGTTCAAATTCGGGCATGGCGATGGCCGCGCTCAACTGGCGCATACGATCAGAGCGAAAGTTGAAAAAGAATACGGGTTCATTGGGTGCAATCCGGTTTTCCTGAGGATTGCCAATGACGGTGGGTTGAATAAATTCGTCTCCTTCCCCGCGTTGCCAGGCTTCCTGAACAGCCGATAGGGCCGTTGCTGACTGAAGCCCTTCACCTTTCAGCAAAGCGGCCCAGGCTTTTTGGGTGCGTTCCCAATGGCCAGCACGATCCATGGCGGTATAGCGGCCACATACGCTGGCAATTTTGCCGCTGCCGAGCTCTTGCAGGCGCTTTTCCAGTATCTGCACGAAAATATCCGCACATTGCGGGGCTGTGTCCCGCCCATCCGTAATCATGTGGATGATTGGTTCTACACCCGCCTGAACCACCAGAGGTAGAATCTCCAGCAAATGGTCAATATGGGAATGTACGCCGCCATCAGAGACCATACCGACCAGGTGCAGGCGCTGGGTATTTTGCAAAATGTTTTGCCAATTCTGAATGTTGGAAAAACTGCCATTAGCCAGACTGTCCGATATGCGCACCATGTCCTGAAGGAGTATGCGCCCTGAGCCCAGCGTCAAATGACCGACCTCTGAATTTCCAAATTGTCCATCGGGCAGGCCCACCGCCCGCCCGGATGCTTGCAGGGCAGTATGGGGGAAACTGGCAAAATAATGATCCAGATGTGGCGTATGGGCTTGTGCCCAGCCGTTGTAAGCCCGATTGGGGTTTAGGCCGAAACCATCAAAAATGACTAACAGCACGGGTTGAATATTCAACGGATTTCTCGCTTTTCCAGTTCCAGAACATGCAGGGTGGTTTTCAGTACGGAATCCGGGTTGAGGCTCATGGATTCAATGCCAATATCGACCAGAAACTCAGCCATTTCCGGGTAGTCTGAAGGCGCCTGACCACATATTCCAGAATGGATGCCATGCCGTTTACAGCCCTCTACAGCGAGGCGGATCATGGTTTTCACTCCTTCGTCGCGCTCGTCGTAGTCAAACGCGACGATTTCCGAATCCCGATCAACGCCGAGTGTGAGCTGGGTGAGATCATTACTACCAATGGAAAATCCGTCAAAGCGTTGGGCAAACGCATCAATTAAAAGCACATTGTTGGGGACTTCGCACATGGCATAAATTTTCAGGCCGTTTTCGCCACGTTTGAGGCCAAATTCTGCCATTTGCGCAAGAACATCATCAGCTTCCTGTACGCGACGTACGAAAGGTAGCATCAAAATGACATTATCCAGGCCCATGGTTTCGCGTACCCTTTTCATGGCCAGGCACTCCAGATGAAAACCCTCTTTGTAAGCAGGATGTGCATAGCGGGATGCGCCCCGAAAGCCCAGCATGGGGTTGTCTTCTTCGGGTTCGAAGTAGCGACCCCCAAGTAATGAAGCATATTCATTGCTTTTGAAATCAGACATGCGTACCACTACCGGTTTGGGATAAAAAGCGGCAGCCAGGGTGCCGACTCCTTCTGATAGCCGCTCCACAAAAAAATCCTGGGGCTGCGTGTAGCCTTGGATGAGCTTCGCCAAGGCCAGACGCTCCTGCGGATCTTTGACCTTTTCCGGATAGAGCAAAGCCATGGGGTGCGCTTTGATGGTATTGCTGATGATGAATTCCATCCGCGCCAGACCAATCCCATCGCTGGGTAGATTGGCAGTCTGGAAAGCAATTTCCGGGTTGCCCAGATTGATCATGATTTTGGTTTTGGGGCGGGGAACTGCGGCCAGATCGGTATGTTGAACAGTAAACGGCAATTGACCCGCATAAATGTTTCCCATATCGCCTTCCGCACAGGAAACCGTAACAGGCTCACCGTCATGCAATATTTCGGTGGCCGTTTCTGCGCCTACTACCGCCGGAATCCCCAGCTCACGGGCGATAATGGCGGCGTGGCAGGTGCGTCCGCCGCGATTGGTGATAACCGCCGCCGCATTTTTCATGACGGGTTCCCAATCTGGCGTGGTGGTGTCTGCTACCAGTATTTCACCGGGGCGAAACTCGGCGAGATGTTCAAGGCTACGAATAATCCGGACGGGCCCGGCAGCAATTTTACTGCCCACAGCGCGGCCTCTGCCCAGAATTTTCCCGCGTTCACCCAGAATATATTCCTCCAGAATTTGTCCCTTTTTTTGCGAAGCAACCGTTTCCGGTCGTGCCTGAACCATGTAAATAGCACCATCCAGACCATCTTTTGCCCATTCCATGTCCATGGGTCGGCTTTCACCAATTTTCTGGCTGTAGTGATTTTCAATTTTGATGGCGTAATCGGCGAGCTTAAATATATCCTCATCATTCAAACAAAAGCGTTCCTGTTCATCACGATGGGTAGGTACATTGCGGGTTCCGTGGCGGATGTCTCCTTCGGTATATATCATCTTGATTTTTTTGCTGCCGAGGACTCTGCGCAAAACTGCCTTTTTCCCCTTTTGAAACGAGGGCTTGAAGACATAATATTCATCGGGATTGACGGTTCCCTGGACCACATTTTCACCCAGACCCCAGGATGCCGTAATAAAGACGGCATCTCTAAATCCGGTTTCGGTGTCTAGTGAAAACATGACGCCACTGGTGGCGAGATCGGAGCGCACCATTTTCATGATGACAATCGATAGGGCCACTTTGAAATGATCAAAACCCTGATCAACACGATAATGAATGGCCCGGTCGGTAAACAGACTGGCAAAGCAACGCCGACAGGCATCCAGCAAAGCGGCCGCTCCGGAAATGTTCAGATAAGTATCCTGCTGACCCGCGAAACTTGCCGTTGGCAGGTCTTCTGCGGTGGCAGAAGAGCGCACGGCTAAAGATAGGGTCTCGCCGTATTCCTCACGTAATTGGGCGTATGCGGTCAAAATTTCATTTTGCAAATCTTCGGGGAGGGGCGCGCTGTAAACAATTTCCCTGGCCTTGGCACCCCGTTTGGCCAGATCCCGAACATTATCGGGATCCAGGCCATCCAGTGCCTCATGCAGCTTTGGCCAGGCACCGGCCTGATCCAGCAGATAGTGATAGGCGTCGCCAGTAATGGCAAAGCCGTTGGGTACTTTCACTCCCTGCGGCGTGAGTTGGCGGTACATCTCTCCCAAAGAAGCATTTTTACCACCGACCAAGGGCACATCTTCTATGCGAATCTCATTAAAAAAACGTATGTATTTCGCAGTCATAGGATTTCCTCCAAATAAATCAGAGCAAAGACTCTGAATAAAAGATAGTCAAGGAAGTAGCACTAGACAAGCAGTTCCCTATTATCGGGGTCACTCTGGTATGATTGCTGGCAAAATAGCGAAGGTTCTCAAAACAGGTGTGGATTATGTTTCCATGTCCGAAGCATGGCGAATTAAGGGAATTATGTCTTTGAAAAATAATAGCTCAGATTCTGACGCTGACAGGGAAAATCTGTGGCCACCAGAGGCACGCTGGCTTCACGCTGGCATTGCTGCCGGTGTCACCATTCAACTGTTTTCTTCCTTGTGGATGACACCCGATTGGCAACATGCGGATTATGCCAGTTTCACCCAGTTACTGTTCAGCTTCCATGCCTGGGTCGGTTTGACTACTGCACTTTTTTTGCTCTGGCAGTGGCTTTGGATTGCCACTTCTGCGCCGGTACGCCGGCAATTTTTTCCATTTATGGGCCCTTGGCATCCAATTTTTAATGACCTTCGGTTACTTTTGCGCGGACAACTTCAAGCTCCCGGTCCAGCTTCTGGACTTGCTGCCCTGCTCCATGGGCTCGGTCTGCTTCTGGTCAGTTGGATGGCCCTTACCGGTACGGTAATTTTTTTCTTTTTACCCCAGGGGGGTACACCTCCAGGGGCCTTGCTGCAAAATCTGATCCCTCTGCATAAAGCGCTGTCTAATTTGGTGTGGGCTTACTGGATAGGACACGTGGGAATGTTTGCTGTGCATTTGCTACGCCGTGATCGCATTCTCGACATTTTTCGACTGGGTAGTTAGTTGTTACAATTCTAACCTGATTTTATGGATAAATGACTGAATGGAGCGATAGGCAAAATGAAAAATTTAATGAAAATGATGCTATGGGGTTTATTACCTGTTTCGCTGTTGGCTTCAGCGGGGACTGCGGCCCAGGAAATAAATCTTCGCGTGGAACAATCTTATCATGTGCCTAATACGCTCATGGTTGCGCAGTTGCAGGCCAGTGCTACTGGACCAGACGCCGCAAATCTGGCGCAAAAAGTGAACGCAAAAATGCGTTGGGCCTTGCAGCAAACGGAGAAAGCTGATCATATTCAGGCGCAGACAATAAATTATCATACCCAACGTGATTTTGTGGATGGTAAACCCGATGGCTGGACCGTACAGCAGACCCTGCAGGTCAGCGCTCCGCAATCATCCCGGCTGGACCAACTCCTGGGAGATTTACAATCCCGTCTGGAGCTGGTTTCCATGCAGGCCGCCCCTAGCGAAAGTGCCCGTGAAAGCGCTGCATCAGCAGCGGCCCACCAGGCTATTCAGCGCTTTAAGCAACGTGCGAATAACTTTTGTAAAGATTTTGGTTATTCGCAAAGCGTGCTGAATTCTGTACAGATTAATGCGTTGCGCAGTTCTCCCGGGCCAGTGCTGATGATGGCGGTTCGTGCTCCAGTGGCAAGTGCTCCCGGTGAATCGGCGATGTCTGTGGAGGTTTCCGGTTCAGTACATTGTCTTGGTGGGCAATGACCGGTTTTCAGTGTTAGGACGGCGTTATAACAACCGGATTGATGGCTGTATTTGCGCAGGAAGGTATTGGATCTGACCAATAAACCCGGCCTTCCTCCAGTTTGCACCGGCCGCTCAGGAGAGCGCTCAAGGCCTGGGGATAAATTTCGTGTTCGGCAGCGAGAACTCTTGCCCCGAGTTTGGCGGGATCGTCACTGGTGTGGACAGGTACGGCAGCCTGAATGATGACCGGGCCGGCGTCCAGTTCCGGAATAACAAAATGAACGCTGGCACCGTGCCAGCAGACACCCTGAGCGATGGCGCGGGCATGGGTGTGCAAACCGGGAAAGGCGGGCAGCAGGGAA
The DNA here is from genome assembly GCF_018853445.1 of Acidithiobacillus concretivorus. Classification (GTDB taxonomy): domain Bacteria; phylum Pseudomonadota; class Gammaproteobacteria; order Acidithiobacillales; family Acidithiobacillaceae; genus Acidithiobacillus; species Acidithiobacillus concretivorus. The sequence goes on along the minus strand of NZ_JABELD010000063.1, from coordinate 21,976 downwards.
GGGTGAATATTGACCAGCCGACCCGGATAGTGTTCCACAAAGGCATCTGTCAGTTGCCGCATAAAACCGGCAAGCACCACCAGATCCGGTGCGTATTGGTCAATCTGCTGCTGCAGCGCAATGTCAAATTCGGCACGACTGGGAAAGGCACGATGGTCTATGACTTCAGTGGGGATACCAGCTGCCTGAGCCACAACCAATCCGGGGGCTGCGGCACGATTACTGATGACTGCGGCGATTTTTGTATCGATTATTTGTCCGGTTTGACAGGCCCGCAGGATGCTTTGTAAATTGCTACCGCGACCGGAAATCAGCAGCACCAGTTTTTTAATCAAGAAAAACAACCCCTTCATCGGCCTGACGAAGGGCCAGCTGACCAATAACGTATGCTTCTTCACCACTGGCTTGCAGGGATTCCAGAGCGTTTTGCCGAGATTCCCAGGGGACGATGGCGACCATGCCAATGCCGATGTTGAATACCCGCCGCATTTCTTCGGTACTGACTTGACCTTGCTCCTGCAACCACTGAAAAAGCGCGGGGATTTGCCAGCTTTGGGGGTTGATGTGAGCACTCAGCTGGGCGGGCAGGGAGCGGGGCAGGTTTTCGGTGAGACCCCCGCCGGTAATGTGAGCGAGGGCGTGAACGCTGACGACCTTACGCAGATTCTGGATAGCCTGCACGTAAATCCGGGTGGGACGCAGCAGGAGTTCGACCAGAGCTTCGCCATTTAACTGAATGTGCGCATGGGCTCCGCTGCGGACCAGTATTTCACGGATGAGGGAGTAGCCATTACTGTGGGCGCCGGATGAGGCGATGCCGATAAGGGCGTCACCTTCCAGGCAGGCATCACTGGTCAATATTTCACTTTTTTCAACGATACCGACAGCGAAGCCCGCCAGGTCATAATGACCGCCGGGGTACATACCGGGCATCTCGGCGGTTTCGCCGCCGAGTAGGGCACAACCCGCCTGACGGCACCCTTCGGCAATGCCGGTGATGACCGCTTCGGCAACGGCGGTGTCCAGTTGTCCGCAGGCGTAGTAATCCAAAAACCAGAGTGGTTCAGCTCCGGAAACCAGAATGTCGTTGACACACATGGCCACCAGATCGATGCCGATGCCATCATGCTGTTGGGCTTCCAGGGCCAGCAATAATTTGGTGCCGACGCCATCGGTTCCGGATACCAGTACCGGTTCGCGATAACCGGTGGGCAATTCAAAAAGTCCACCAAAGCCGCCAATGCCGCCAAGCACACCGGGGCGGTGAGTGCTGCGGGCGAGGGGTTTAATCCGGTCAACCAGCGCATTTCCTGCGTCAATGTTGACTCCTGCACTGCGATAGCTAAGCGGTTTGGGGCTGTCCACAGCAAGTTCCTCCGTCAATTTCGGGTCATGTTATGAGGGGGGCTGGCTGCTGTCAAAAGAAAAGAGCGGCCAGGCCGCTCTTGATTCAGACGCCCCAAGTGATTGGGCGTCAGGATTACTCCGGTAACAGATCAGAAGCGCTTGAAAATCTGTCCGCTTTTGGCTGCCTGGAAGCGTGCTTCAATGACACTCCAGTTCATGTTTTTGTGCAGTGCTGCCAGGTAATCGCCGCGCCCCAGGGCTTTCCAGTCGACCATGTAGGCATGTTCAAACACGTCCACAATGACCAGGGGCACAAAGCCACCAATGTTGCCATCTTCGTGTAACTGGACGAAATGGTTGTTGATCTGGCCGGTAGTACCATCGTAATAGGCAATCGCCCAGCCAATGCTGCGGCTTTTGGCAGCAGCCACGAGGTCTTCGTGCCAGGCTTCGGCACTGCCGAATTGTTCGGTGACTGCAGCCTTGAAGCCGGGAGCCTGATCCATATTGACGCCGGGTTTCATCTGGGCGAAATAGTATTCATGCAAAACCATGCCATTGTATTCAAAACCAAAACGACGACGACGGTCGGCATAGGTCAGGGAAGCGGTTTTGCCAGCCGCACGCATTTCCTCCAATTCTTTGTGCAGAGCGTTACTCTGGTTGACATAGCCGGTGTACAGGCCCCAGTGATCGTTGATCTGGGCGTCGGAAATGCCGTCAAGACCGCTGGGCTTCAATTCTTCACGTACTTTATATTCAGACATTGCTCTACTCTCCTGCTGGTCGGTTGGGAATGAATCCCTGTAATTGTAGTCAGTGGCAGGGATGGCTGCAAACGACCTGCTGGTCGTCTGACAGTGCTGAGACCTATTCGCGCGGTTTCAGAGGGTATGAAGATAGATAAGAATCTGCTTGACAGCCAAGGGTCCCTTGCCTAGCTTCTGGAGTCATGCCAAGCCATGATAGTTTCCCACGGGTAAGCCCTGAAGGCTTACGTTTTTTGTCTTTAAGGCGCTGCTGATGCTCTCAAATGGCCAGATGCGCTTGCCTTTGGGGTTGCGAAGTGGCGCAACACTGGGTGATTTTTGTCCAGAACCCAACACTGCGGCATTGAATGCCGTGCGTAGTCTGCTGGTACGGCCAGCACCCGTGTTTGGACTTTATTTGCATGGCCCGGGAGGGGTTGGTAAAAGCCATTTATTACAGGGCGCGGCCCAAAATGATGCGGGTTGGATACCTTATATTGAATGCGCCGAAATGATGCAGTCCTTTGTGGATCTGGCGCTGCCGGAAACTTTTTCCAGTCTGGTGGATGCGCCTTTACTCTGTCTGGATAATGTGGATGCTTGGGCCGGTCAGATTGATCAAGAGAAATTTTTGTATGACATTTATAATGAACGTTTTCATCGAGCCCGGCCCTTGCTGCTGGCGGGTCGGGAAGCACCGCAGCAACTAGTCTGGGCCCTGCCAGATTGGGCGAGCCGGTTCAGTGCCTGTGTGCCAATGGCTCTGCAATTATCCGATGATCTGCAGCGGCTGCATATTTTGCAGACCATGGCTCAGCGGCGCGGCTTACGCATGGACCGGGACGTTGCCCAGTATGTGTTGCGCCATCAGTCGCGGGATATGGCCGTGCTGGAGTCCTTGCTGGATATGCTGGACGCGCGCAGTTGGGAGCAGCAACGCCAACTGACCATTCCATTTATTCGTCATTGTCTGGACAGGGAGGCGTCTTTGTGAGTACTGATCATAAAGAAGGCCAACAGTGTTTTGGTAAAAAGGAAGATGGTACGCGTCCACAGCCTCCTGCCCGTAAGGGATTTGTGCTGCGTTTCGGCTTTCGCTGGTATCGGGCCTGGCATGGCTTCTGGAAAGATGACTGTATTGATCGGGCTGGTCTGCTGTCCTATACGACTTTATTTGGCTTGATTCCGCTGGCAGTGCTGGTATTTAGCATGTGGAATCTGGTGGGTTTTAGCGTGATTCATCGCACACAGGTAGATCGCCTGATATTGCGCAGCTTTGTTCCACAGACGGGTTATACCATTCTTCATGAAGTGAATTTACTGGCCGCCAAGGGTACGCAACTGGGGTTGCTGGGGATAATCGGTTTGTCGCTGACGGCTGTGTTTCTGCTGCACGCGGTCGAGCGGCATCTGAATGCCATCTGGGGGGTTGCGCCCCATTGCTGGTGGTGCCGGGTTTTGCGTTATCTGGCTATGCTGGTCGTGGCACCCTTGAGTGTGGCCTTGCTCCTGCCTCTGCTGGGTCCTTTGCAACCCTTATTAAAATATTTGGGTAATATTCCCGTGCTGCCGCCGTTTTTCAGTCATGTTCTGACTTTTTTAGTGGTGACGGTGATGATGCTGCTGTTGTACAAGATTCTGCCAGCGGCAGCGCCGCGCTGGCGGGATGCACTGCTGGGGGGGATGACGGTAGCCCTTTTGTTTGAACTGGATAAATTCGGGCTATCAGCCTATTTGCGCTTTTCGACGTTCGAAACAGTTTACGGGGCGCTGGGCGCTTTTCCGGTGTTTTTGCTCTGGTTGTATGTGGCCTGGGCCAGCATTTTATTCGGGGCGGAAATGGCTGAAGCGGGTGTTTATTCTCACCCTGCTGATCCTAACCCGGCTCATAAACCAGCCGCACTCGTGAAGACGGATAAATGACTGTTGAGAATTCTATGCCCACTCCTGTTGTATCGACGTTGACGTTTTCGCAGACAAAAACGATTTCACCTTTTTCGACTTTCAGCAGATCCCGCTCCTGAGGGCCGGACATGGCTGCCGAAATAGTGGAGCGCATGCGGGTATAATCGTGTATGCCATGCTGGCGCAGGGATTCAGTGATACCGCGTCCGACGTGAAGATCTTCAACCAAGCCCAGCAGAGCCTCACCGAAAAAGAGATGTCTGGCGATGGAAATGGGCTCTTCACCAACCCGGCCAAGGGTTTTGATCATGGCAACCTGAGAACACTCAGGGAATACGCCATATTGCTGAATGCGCGCTAATTCTGGAAGCTCGGCCAGATTCAGTATGGCCGCCTCCAGAATGTCATTTTTGCCCGGTTTATTGTACTTTTTGACCCATTCCGAAAAACGCGGTCTTTCGACCAGTTCATAGTCAAACACATGTTTAGCGACAAAACTGCCGCGACCATGCTGAATCCGTACTTTGCCCACGGCCGCGAGTTCCTGCAGAGCGCGACGCATAGTGTGGCGATTGACTCCATAAGCCTTGGCCATATCTGCCTCGCCCGGCAGTTTCTGGTTTTCGACAAGTTCGCCGGAATCTATGCGGGCCTGGAGATCATCGACAATTTGTTTCCAGATGGTGATTCCGGGGACGAATTGTACTTTGCTGGTGCTGATCATGGGTGCTCCAGTAGTTTGATAAGGCTAAGCACGCATTGTTTGATAGCATCTTCAAGCAATCCATCATTATGGATGGTGGTCATGGGCAACTGCTCCGACAGGGAAATGTGACGACACAAGCGTTCGTTGATGGATGCAGCAGTTTCACGATGACGTTTTTCCAGGCGGCGGCGAATTTCCGTTGATGAAGCGGTGATATATAAAACATGTCCACCATATTCCGCAAGCAGCTCATTCAACACGGTGCGCGAAACATTGGCAATGATGATCTGCACAGCGGCGTTTTGGGGCTGCAATTCCGACCAGGGCAGGCCGTAGGATAGCTGGTGCGCGTTCCAGGTTTTGGCAAAATAACCAGATTCAGCGCGTTGCCTGAATGCTTCGGCGCCGATGTTGATTTCTCCAGCCTGTGGGGCATTGCGGGTGACCATTCGCCGGGCGAAATAAAAGCGGGGGTCATTTTTCAGTGTGGCTTCTGCGCCGCGAATAACCGAATCCTTGCCCGCACCGGAAGGACCCACGACCAGAACCAGCAGGGGCTTCATGATTTGTTTTGGTGGGGGGCGGGTGTCGCCGGAGCAAGGGGCAGGCGGCGCAAAAGGGTGAAAGGTGCGTTCGGGTCTGTTTCACAAGCTAATGCGAGACTCTGTAAGCGGCGTGGCTGCTTGGGAATGTCACCAAAATACTTGCTGGCGGAATCAAGCAAGCGCATGTCCGTTTGTTGGTCACTGAGCGTCATGTGAAAAACAAACTCATCAAATACATAGGGATAACCCCATCGTTTCAGGTATTCCCGCTGCCGGGGAAGCTTTAACTTCTGATTTCTTGCCGCGAGCTCCGCGTCAGTGTAAAGACGACGCCAGGGTTCCAGGCTGCGCACACAGGCATCAGCCAATGCGTGTAATTCAGGACAGGGTTGGCTGAGACGCAAGGAAACAAAACCTTCTTCCATACACAAATGCAGAGGAGGCAGGTCAAACGCCGGAGTTTCTGCCAGCTGTTGCTCGAGCGCTGCGATCAGATCGTCCAGCTTGCCCTGCAAGGGCATGGGGGCTTTGATGGTGGCATGGAAACCATAGCGACTGGCGCGTCGTGAAGCTTCTGCGAGGCCATGAATTGGGGGTCTTTGTCTTGCTTGGGCCGTTTCGGAGTCCCAACCCAACCAATGGCTGCCCGCTACCCATAGGGGATCATTGGCTTCTGGCACATAATAAATGGCGACACGCATGGGCTCAGGCAATTCGTTCTCCGGCTTTCCAGACAGCACGCAATAAAGGATGGTTGTCGAAGTCCCGAACCCGGAGCAGGTCCCCGCGCATGCCAATTTGCAGTGCGCCCCGATCTTCCAGCCCGAGCATGCGGGCCGGTGCGAGGCTGACCATTTGCACCGCTTCAGGGAGTTTGATCAGACCCATGCGGGTCAGAGCAAAGGCTGCTTCCAGCAATGCGTGGGGGACGTAGTCCGAGGCGAGAACATCCACCAACCCGGCGGCAACCAGATCGCGCACGGCGATATTGCCAGAATGGGAGCCACCGCGCACCACGTTGGGTGCCCCTGCGACTGTGGCCATACCTAGCTTTCTGGCTTCTTGCGCGGCTTCCATAGTCACCGGGAATTCGGCTATACGAATACCGTCTGCGGCGTTTCGTTGAATTTCTTCAGCCGTCCGATCGTCATGACTGGCGATTTGCAAACCCATCCCGTGCAATTTTTCGAGAATATAATGACGATTGATTTCACTATGGATTTCCCGACGTTGCTGGGCTTCCTCAATCATCTGGTCCAGTTCGGCCTCGCTGTATCCATCGCCACGCCGCCCTTCGCGGAATTTATCGAGATTGGCGTGCTGACCGACGCCGGGGGTGTGGTCCATGATGCTGATCATGTGAACAGGGGCTTGAGCCATTGCCGTTTCAAACAATTGCTGCATATTGGGTGTGGGGAGTTCACAGCGTAGATGCAGCACGTGGTCGGAACGTAATAACCCTTGTTCATCCAGAAAAGTCAGATCTACAACCGCATCACGAAGGGTCTGGATACGCTGGCTTTCAAAGCCGGCATCTCCGACACAAAGGGCATCTGCCACGGTGGTAATACCTGCGGCTGCACACTGGCTGTCATGCGCCAAAAAAGCGGAACGTGAAGGCCAGCGCACGTTGCTGCGCGGTTGTACCTGGCGTTCGAGATTATCAGTGTGCACATCCACCAGTCCGGGTAACAACCAGTCGCCCTGTCCATCTTCACTGCCGGGTCGGGGATGTGGGTCTTCTTCCAGGGCTATGATTTTGCCATTTTCATCCAGTGTCAGAGCGCCATGAACAATGCGATCTTCCAGAACCATACGGAAATTACTGAAGGCCAGGGTTTTCATGGGGCATGCTCCGAAAGGGATGGGATGGAATATTGGCGATCAGCCACTTGGGCAACCAAGTCTGGATCATGAAATACGGCCAGTACCGCTCGACCGGCTTTTTTGGCATGGAGAATCCGGTTTTTGACGGCTGTGGCGTTGTGACCATCCAGAGAAGCGGTTGGTTCATCCAGCAGAATCAGCGGGTGTTGACCGACAAAAGTTCTGGCCAGATTTACCCGTTGCTGTTCCCCTCCGGAAAAGGTGGCGGGTGGCAAGGCGTGCAGATGTTTCGGCAGATTCAATTCCAGCAATATCTCAGCAGCGCTTTCCATGGCCGTTTGCACATCAATGCCCTGATCAGTCAGCGGTTGCGCGACGAGCTCCAGAGTGGAGACTCGGGGAATGACCCGCAGAAACTGGCTGGCATAAGCCATGACGTGTCGTCGCAACGCGATGATTTCGCGGGGGCTGCTTTGCAAAATATCCACCATATTCTGCCCGTTTAGCAGGCGGATAGAACCAGATTCTGCCCGATAATTGCCGTATATGGTTCTTAGTAGCGATGATTTGCCACTGCCTGAAGCACCGACCAATGCCACACATTCACCGGCGGCAACGCTCAATTCTATGTGACGTAAAATGGGCAGATTCAAGCCGCCGCGCAGATGCAATACAAATTTTTTGCTGAGTTTTTCAATTTCCAGAATATTCATGCCGGGAGCACCGAACTGACCAAAAGTTGAGTGTATGGATGTTGCGGATCATCCAGCACCTGGTCTGCCAGCCCTTCTTCGATGATTTCGCCCTGACGCATGACCGCAATGCGCTGGGCGAGGAGGCGGGCTACTGCCAGATCATGGGTAACCAGAAGTACGGCCATGTTTTCGGTGGCGACGAGTTTGCGGAGCAGATCGAGTAAGGCGGCCTGTACGGAAACATCCAGACCGCTGGTGGGTTCGTCCAGATAGAGCAGGGCGGGCTGACTGATGAGTGTTCGGGCGATCTGCAGGCGCTGTAACATGCCGCCAGAAAAGGTCGCGGGTAAATCGTCCAGGCGGGTCGGGTCAATTTCTACTTTTTGCAGCCAGTACAGGGCTTCCTCGCGTAAGTGACCATAATGACGCAGGCCCATGATCATGCGTCTTTCGACGATATTGCCGCCAGCGCTGATTTCCATGCGCAGGGCATCGCGGGGATTCTGGCAGACAAAACCCCAGGCCGTGCGTTGCAGATGCCGCAGTGCCTGTCTGCTGAGTGCAGAGACAGGACGCAAGCCCAGGTTCGGAGTGGTGGCCTGTATTTCGCCCTGAGTGGAGGACAAGGTGCCGTAAAGCAGGTTTAGCAAGGTGGATTTGCCCGAACCACTTTCGCCAACAATGGCTAAGACTTCGCCAGGATATAATTCCAGAGACACCTGACGAATCACAGGCTGCTTGCCAAACTGAAAACAAAGATTTCGCGCGACCAGTGCAGGTTGGATGTTTACTGACATGAGGGTCGCCCACAATAGTCGGTGTCAGAACAGACAAACTGTCTTTTGCCCGAGTCGTCCAGAATGATTTCGTCCTTATAGGAATGTGTCGATCCGCAAATGGCACAGGCGGCTTGTGCCTGCAGCGGAGCAAAGGGGTAATCCTCAAAGGCCAGGGGCGCAACGCGGGTATAAGGAGGAATGGCATAGAGGCGTTTTTCGCGGCCGGCACCAAAAAGTTGCAGGGCGGGATTCATGTGCATTTTCGGAACATCAAACGCCGGAATAGGAGAGGGCGACATCAGATAGCGGTCATGCACCATGACCGGGTAATCATAGCCGATAGCAACGCGACCATAGCGGGTAATATGGTCATATAGCTGTAAGTACATCAGGCTGTAATCGGCCATGGCGTGCAAAATTCGGGTTTCCGTGCGGCGAGGTTCCAGCTTGAACAGCGGCTCGGGCATGGGAACCTGATAGACGATGATCTGGTCGGCACGCAGTGGTGTTTCCGGGATCCGGTGGCGGGTCTGGATGATGCTGGCCTGCCGGGTTTCGGTAGTCGTGGCGATACCGGCTACGCTTTGGAAAAAATGCCGGATGGAAACGGCATTGGTGGTGTCATCTGCGCCCTGGTCGATGACTTTGAGAATATCATCCTTCCCGATAATTGCGGCAGTTACCTGAATGCCTCCTGTTCCCCAACCATAGGGCAGAGGCATTTCCCGGCTGGCAAAGGCAATCTGGTGGCCAGGAATGGCAACAGCTTTGAGCAGGCTACGGCGGATGGCCCGTTTACTGTTTTCATCCAGATAGGCAAAGTTATAGGGTGTCATCGGATTTTGCCGTTGTGCCGGGTGATTGGGCGCGCAGAGCCCGTAATGTCGAAATTTCACTCTGAAAATCGACATGGTGGGGAAGTTTCAAATGTTCGACAAAACCGGTGGCTTCCACATTGTCACAATGACTGAGCACAAATTCTTCATCTTGTGCGGGCGCTTCCACTTTTTCGCCGAGTTCCTGAGCGCGTAAGGCACGGTCGAGCAATGCCATGGCGATGGCCTTGCGTTCATTGTGTCCAAAAACCAATCCGTAGCCTCGGGTAAAGGTGGCCGTTTCCGGAGAATCTCCCTGAAATTGGTTGATCATCTGGCATTCTGTCATTTCTATGGTACCGATGCAGAAGCTGAAGCCCAGTTCTGGCGGGCAGATTTCGACATTGACTGAGCCGTGGCTTAATTCGGCAATAAAAGGGTGATTTTGCCCATAGCCGCGTTGGGTAGAGTAGGCCATGCCGAGCACAAAACCTTCATCTGCCCGCGCCAATGTTTGCAAGCGCTGGGCACGACTGGCAGGAAAACTGGGTGGGATTTGGGTGATGTCCCGATTTTCTGCACCTGCCTGTTCGGTTGAGCTTTTTTCAATCAGACCTTCTGATTCGAGAATGTCCATGACGCCTGTTTTTTTCCGCGCATTGGGTGTTTTTGTATTTGCGAGGATGGCAGTGTGCGCTTCTGATTCATCTGGCACAGGCAGATTCTGGAAGTAACCCAGCAGACGATGGGAGTAATCATATGTGGCGCCGAGTTGCTGCCCTCCAGGAATATCCTTGAATGCAGCGGATATATGTCTTTGCAAATGGGCTTGGCCAATATTGAGGGGAGCCGAATCCAGAAAACGGCTCAATGTGGCGCGATAGGCGCGCACAATAAATACCGCTTCAATAGTATCGCCCTGAGCTTGCAGCAGGGCTTTTGCGGCAATATCCCGGTCGTACAGCGAAGCTTCGGCCATGATGCGATCAATGCTTAGATGAAGGTGCTGGGCGATTTGCGCCTGCAGGTCATCAGGATTTGGTGCATTTCTTTCCGCAACCAGTTGATGGGCGGCTTGAATGGCCTGGGCACCCCCTTTAGCGGCTACATAAGACATGACTTAATTCTCCCTATCTGCATGGATGCTGATGGAGCGGGGCAGGCAAAGACATTCATTCCCGCAGCATAAGATCAGATCTATCCCGCGCGGATAAAGGCCTTGCAGCTGATGCCAGAAGGTCAAAAATCCGGGTGAGAGCCGGGGTGCGGCTATTTGGCTGGTGGCGATGCCGGGGCCGGTCAACTGCAGAGGCTCGCCACCGTCAAGACTATCCAGCTCCAGTATCAGGGTGACGCCTTTTTCCGGTTCTTCTTCAGTGCCAATATTCAACAGGTTTTGATCCCAATCCCAGTGCTTACCCAGACCTAGCGCAAAAATCGCATGCTCTGGTGAGCTGATGGGGACCCGGCAGTGCTTGAGTAGCCACGGCGCTACGGATGCTGGCATCTGGAAAAGACTGACCGGACTGGTCCTGTCCAGCAAGCTCAGGCAAATAGCCGCACAGGCAGGAGACAAAGGGGCTGATGATAAGCAGTCAGACCATTCTGTTGCGCCAAACGCAAAAGTTTTACCTGGTGCCGACATGGCATTTAACAGGGTTCTGAAAACCTGCTGGTTTTGCTGGGTATTCATGTACGCATGTTTTCCATGCTGAAAAACTGAACCTGGGTACGCTGCATTTTATTCGTAACCGACTGTTCTTTAAGTATTCGTTTTTGTTGTAAGGGTTGGATAGCCTGGTTCCATAGATGTTGAAAATGGGTCGAATCTTGCAACAAGGCATCCCATCGGGCGGCCCACAATGCTCTTTCAGTTTGTTGCCCCAATATCCAGGAATATCCGGTATGGCCTTGGGCATCTTCCACAATACAGCGGGTAATACTGCATTCTCCCACCGGAAAGGGGGAACCGTTTCCGGCGATACGTCCGTGAATCATGATGCTGCCAACTTCAGGGCCTTCCAGTATCTGATAATTTGGCCAGCTTTTAACCAGGGGTAAAATCCTCTGGAAATCCTCCAGGCTGGCTACAGCCAGTTCTCGCATCCAGTCTGGGCGTTGTACTACTGAATTCGGAATAGATGTGGCGCTGTTGGGCATAGCAGTCTTCATCTTGTATAGACGACTGGATCATAACAGGTGCGAGTTTGGCCGGCAATGCCTATGCTGCAGGTTGCAGCGCAGTTTCCGGATCTGTTTCGCTGATTTCCTCCAGGCTACGATTTCCGGGTTCCAGGTTACGACCCAACAGCATGGTCACGATCAACCCGATTAGCGCCGTAAAAGCCAGTATCAACATAAGCCAGCCATCACCCACTGCGGCATGTACTGAGGGCAGGAGGAAAACAGAAGTAGCTGCAGCAACGCGCGAGCAAGCCGTGGCCAGACCATGCGCCGAAGCACGCAAATCGGTGGGAAACAATTCCACCGGTAAAAACCAGGTGGTAGATCCAGGACCAAAATTGTTGAAAAAAGTGTACCCAAATAAAGTGATGGCCAGTAACCAGAGAGGTGGTTGTGCGGCCAGCGCCACCAGTCCGAGGGTGCCCAAAAACAATACATCCAGACCAAAACCAATATTCTGAGGCAAAAGACGACCGATTTTGCGGGTGGTCAAGGCCAGAAGGGCAATGCCACCCAGCGCGACCAGATCGAAAATGACGTTCCACAAGAGCGCGGCAGTATGAGAATGCACACCAAAACTGCCCAGCAGGGTAGGCAGATAAATAATCAGACCATAGCCGCTAATATCCATCATCATCCAGGGTATCAATATCAATAACGTCCGACGCAGCCAGGCCGGTTGAAACAAGGTTGACCAGGCGCGGATGGGTTGTTCATCCTGTTTCTGGGCAGCAATTGCCTCATGCAGTGCTTGGCTATCAGCTTCGGGAGAAATTTGTCTTAGAACCTTTAAGGCATCCTGAGAACGGTTGTGGGCAATATACCAGCGCGGGGTTTCCGGGAGGTTGCGGCGTAACCAGAGGACGGCAAGGGCAGGTAAGGCACCGCTGATAAACATCCAGCGCCAGGCTTCAGGGCCGGTTTGCAAAAGCAGTAGTCCGATAACCGCAGAAACAGCTGCCCCAACCATCCATAAGGTAAAAGCCCAGGAAAGGCCACTGCCTCGTTGCATTTTGGGCATGAATTCCGCGATGTAGCTGGAGCTCAAGGGGTAGTCCATACCTACACCAATACCCAATATAAAGCGCAATAGGATGAGGGAGCTGACATCCCAGGCGAAGCCGGAAAGGATGGCCGCAATAAAAAATGTCGCAACATCAATCAAATAAAGGATTTTGCGACCATAACGGTCAGCGATACGGCCGCCAATAAGCCCACCCAGAGCAGCCCCCGCGAGTGTCGCCGCACCCAACAGTCCGGTCGAAACTGCCCCCAGATGCCATTGGGGTTTGAGTAGCAACAAGGCCACAGCAATGATGGAAAGATCATAACCATCCAGAAAAATTCCGAGCCCCGCCGCCATGACAATGCGCCGGTGCTGGGAATTGATTTTGAGGTTATCGAAGTGGGTGTGGATGGATTGCATGCAGAAACTCCATAAATTAGTGAGACTGGAGACCTAAAATAGGCAGGAGGTTTTGTAAGGGAATAAAAAAAGTCTGAGAAGAAGTATAATATTGCCTTCTTCCCAGTTGGTTTTAGTATTTATAATACTAAAATTTCAATGAAACTGTTCCGTATAAAGTTCTGGGTGCACCTTGGGTGCCAAACACCGCATTGGATGGCAAATTCGGTTCATTAATGCCCGATCCTATACTTTCGCTTTCATTGTATTTTCTATTCAGTAGGTTGTATATGCCAAAACGCAAACCAACATACTTCAGCAAGGGGATATAATCATCAAAAATCGTTGTCTTATATCCCAGAGTGAGATTGACAAGATTGTATGGATTGGTTCGTAAGGTTACATCCCCGGTTACTGGGTTAGACATACCAGCAGCACCTACATATCGATCATCAAGATTGGCAGAAAATACTCCTGGCCCGATCTCATTCTTATAAGCAACGCCAAAGAGGAAGCTTCGAAGAGGTATTCCAGATAGGATATTACCTGAAAAACTGCCACCTGAACTGGTTAATAGCTTGGTATAATAAGGATGTTGAATGTTGGCTGAGGCATAAATATTGAGCCAATATATAGGTTCCCATGATGCTTGTAAATTTACACCTTGATAAAGCGCATTTCCAAGCTTATATCCAGTTGGGAAAAGATCTGTTCCATTGGCGTATAGCCCTTTGACAATGTTATTCACCTGATCGTGATAGTAATTCACAGAAGCAAAAACATTTTTGGTATGATATTTTATACCTAACTCAAAGTCGGTATTGTTTACCAATTTAATTTTGCTAGGATCAATATAGAATGTATATTCATTCCCATATGATTCATTTTCAGGATTAGCGTTTGTACGTGCACCATATCCATACAAATAGAGATTTTTAATCACTTGGTAATTTATACCTAATGACGGTTCAAATCCACCAAAACTTGTTTCGACCCCTGAGTCAAAAGTACCATTCACGACCCCATGTAACAGTGGTGAACCTGTGGGTGGTAAGAGATTCGCGTCGCTTGTTTGATAAGCGGCATACGCGATGCCTGGCGTTACTTTTAATCTATCATTTAATAAGTTTATTGTGTCTTGAATGTAACCATACTCTGACATTTGTGAAGTGTCATTATCTGCATCGTAATAAAAATTACTAACTGATTCATGCAGAACTGGTGCATTATATAAGATATATGGATTTTTATAGTTTATATAATATAAATATGCCCCTACCTTAATGTGATTGTTAGATATATGAGTTGAGTATTTAATACGATCACCAATAGAGTAGAATATTGGCGGGTAATACTCATCTAAGGTCGGAGATGTGTCACCATTATATAGTCCATGCCCAACATGAATACGATGTGAATGTTTAAACCATATTTTGTTATCTATAGATGAATTTTCTGATAGTGCCCAATGTTGCTTTGCATAGAGTAGCCAAATATTGTCAGTGTATTGAAAATAAGACTGATCAGGGGTTTCTGTTGAGTAGAAACCAGACGTTTTCTCGCTTAAAGGTGCACCTGGTACTCCATAACCATTGACGGTATAGCCACCTAAAGGTGTTAAAGGCACCGATGGAACAGATAAATACTTTGAACGGGAAATATAAAGTCCAAGCGAGTATCTATTGCCAGACATTGTTGTTTTCATCAGCTTTCCAAAGAAAACAGATGCTTGAGTTGGATAGTTGAATTCTAAACCTGGCACTCGGCCACTCGTCTGTCCGAATGATGCCACCGCACTCCATCCATTATCAAAAAGTCCTGATTTTGCCACTGCAAATTGCGTTTCTGAGCCATAACTACCAAACGATGTGCCTACTTTGAAGCTCGGTTTTTTGGATGGCTGAACGGGTAAAAAATTAACAGTTCCACCTATGCTGGATTGCCAGCGGGAAGAGGGATTCCCTGGACCATAATTTACTGTCACACCAACTAAAATTTGTGCTATTGGAACTTCTACTGAGTAAAAGCCACCGTCACCAGATAAAGGATTGCTAAGTGGAATTCCATCGAGATTAACCTGGATGGCATTAAAATGGCCGTTAACAGTAGGGCCTGTACCAACGCCGAATCCATTAATATTTAGACTATTAGAACCGACACCACTACTTGGGTTTGAACCCAGTACTTGTACACCTGGTAGTCGACCGGCAAGCTGAAATGCCCCAGTATTAGGTGCCATATATTCTAATTGATTCTTTGTTACGGCTAATTTAGACTCGGATGATTGCGCAATTTTCTTCTTGTCTATTTTTTTATTTTCAACGTTACTTGAATAGTTATTTGAAACCTCACCAATATTTACCCCAGAATTTTTCGTTATATTGTCTCCCCCGTATGAATAGGGACCGAGTGTAAACATACCGATACCTGCCAATAATAGGCAGATTTTCTTCTGTGTAAATTTCCTGGGCTGGCTGTTTAACAAAAATTTGCTTTCGTAGTCCTTAGTTTCTGTTGAGATATTCATGTTTTTCACCATTTTCTCCATTGATGATAGTTGACAAACCATTAAAAAATTGTGTTAATTTTCAAACTAATATTGGGAACTTATTTGCGGGATCGGACCAGCTTTCATGCCCATTTTCGACATGCCCTGCCATGCGCCAATGGTGCTGAGGAGTGGAGACGATCAGGTCATACCAGTGGTGACTAGACTGCAAGTTCCAGAGAATTTCCTGGGTTTGACCTGCCGCAAGTTGAATTTTACGAGCTGCCTGACCATACACTGGGTCCGTTACTTCAATGGGCAAGGTATCGGCTCCGGCGTTATACAAGAGCACCTGGATATCCCCCGCCTTGGTTCCCTGGGTATCAATGTGCAAAGTGGAAGGACCCGTACCCGTAATTTTGCGGATATAGCTATCCGGTCCATAAACTGTGAGCGCTAACTCCTGATCCTTGGGCAGCAGCATCTCATCTTCCAGTTTGGCTCCGGCCCCAATGGTGTAATGATGAGGGAGCTCATGACTGCCATCCCAGTAGGCGGTACAGACGATCCCCAAATCAGAAGGATTGTGCATATGCAGACGTACGCCTCTACGGGTAGCTTCCAGCCGAACTTCGGTCGCATAAGCAAGGGCGCGCCGTTTGCGTAAGCCACTCTCCTGGGGAATGATGCTCTCGGTGTGTTCGGGGACTTCCGGCGCTGGCAAGGTGGATTCGTGATGGACCGTTGCCACATAGTTGGCGGTGCTGGGCAGTGACACCTTGCGCGCATCGGCGCGTGAGAAGTCAAAGGCCGAAGTCAGATCACCACACACCGCCCGTCGCCACGGGGCGATGTTGGGTTCACTGACGCCGAAGCGTTTTTCAATAAAGCGGATGACCGAGGTATGGTCGAAAACTTCTGAACACACATATCCCCCCTTACTCCAGGGCGAGATGACCGTCATGGGCGTCCGGGGACCCAGACCGTAGGGTAGTTGATCCGCACTGTAGAGAGTTGGCCAGTTAGGGTTGATTTGGTCATGGACCATGCCTTCCGTGCTGACTGTGGATTGACCCGGTCTAACGGGTGTTGGCGGCTGTGGCGGCGGTACATGATCAAAAAATCCATCGTTTTCATCGTAATCCAGAAGCAAAACCGTCTTGCCCCATACTTCGGGATTGCTCGTTAATGCATCCAGCACTCGAGCAATATACATGCCGCCGTATGCCGGTGGATAAGAAGGGTGCTCACAATAACCTGCCGGGGTAACTATCCAGGAAACTTGGGGTAAACGATTATTTTTTACATCTTCGCGAAGAGTTTTTATTCCTCCTTCAGTAACGGCTCTACGATATAACTCGGAACTGCTGGGTGCATCCACGAAGGTTTTGAAATACATCAGCGCGTTATCCCCATAACACCCGGTCATGGGATTTTGATTAATAGTGTGTAATTGTTCTTGATATACTTTCCAGTTTATTCCAGCATTTTGTAACCGTTCTGCATATGTTGGCCATGTGAATGGTTCAGTCTTATGGTATCCATTAGGACCATTACCTGGCCAATAGTTGTCATCATCAATCAATGGACCGCCATGTTTTCCGTCCGGATCAATGGTACCACTCCATAACATGCAGCGATTTGGTTCAGTGGGACCTGCAATAGAACAAAAATAATGGTCACAAATAGTGAATGCGTCGGTCAGCGCATAATGAAATGGAATGTCCTGACGCTGAAAATATCCCATAGTCATATTGGTTTTATTCAGAGGCCAGGCATTCATAAGGCCACCAGCAATAGCTCCATGTTGTGATGCCCAACCGTGATCCAGGTCTTGTATAAACTGAGCAGAAGTTTTGTGTGTGTTCAAATGAAATGGCAAAATAGGCCGTGACGGGTCGTCCATGCGTCCCTGAAACCACACGGATTTATTACCGGGCAAAGTCAGAGGGAAGCGGTCATTATAACCGCGTACCCCGCTCAGATGCCCGTAATAATGATCGAATGAGCGATTTTCCTGCATGAATACAACAATATGTTCCACATCTTCCAGGGTCCCAGAACGACCCAAGGAAGGCAGCATGGCGGCCCGGGCTACCGAACTACCCAGAAAGGCTGTCAGAGAGGCACCGACCCCCAAATTTTTTAAAAATTCACGTCGTTTCATTACAAAACTCCCGTAGAAATAAAAATCAACAGCTTAAATAATCAGAAACTTATCAGTAGAACTACTAGTGATCATAGTATTGCAGTGCATATTTTATGTCGTTTGAAATTTCATGGTTATTGTTATATATCAACATATGAAAATCAGTTACACATTTTTTGTAGTAATAGTTAGCCTTTATTGGGTTGTGTACAAAAAAACCATGAGTAAACGTTTAAAAAACTCCGCAGTAGGCTCCAGCCCATTGCAATGGGGCTAAGTACTTACGGAAAAAATACGCAGATTCTGATGGATTTTGATTGACGCCATTACCATTCATGTAAGCATTTACTAACTGTCTCTGGGCAGGTATGCTTCCTAATTTAGCAGCTATAGAAAACCAATTGAAGGCTAACTCTTGGTTTTGTTTTACCCCTAACCCTGCTAAATAAAGATTTCCTAACGTATCTGCAGCCCAAGAGTCCCTATCACTTTTTACTGCATTTATTAACATGGGGATAGTCTGATTATATGCACCTTTATTAAGTAATGCTATGATTTTTTTTCTATTATCAAAAATTCGTGTGTGTAGATCACTCAGGCTGTCATGATGAGTTGATTCAGGTTTTCTTACTATATTCGATTTTCCTAGTGACCCCGGTGTTTCGGAAAAAGCATATGTGGTTATACTCATAAACAACACAACGTAACAAATAAGAACACCTTTCATAATTAATCTATAATACATAAAATTCAATTCCTTACCAGGCACTGTTTAGCACAGAGGGTGAATGCGCCGAAGTGTTGAAATAGCAGCGCTGGCCCAATGGTTTTCAATGCCCGCATTGCGGGCACGATCAAGGCCACTGGGTAACCTCTCGCAAGGCCTACCAGTGCAATCATTGCCGACGCCAGACTTCTGCGACGGCTGACACCCTCTTTATTTCCACCGATCTGCCCTTGGTGCAGTGGTTTCTGATCATCCATTTGATGGTCTGAGACAAAGGTGGCTTGTCTGCCCTGCGCCTGTCCATGCAGATCGGAGTCTCCTGGATTACTGCGCATCGGATGCTGCGCAAGATGCGCCGCGCCATGGCGGACCGAGACAGTATCTACCGCCTGGGTGGATTGGTTGAGTTGGATGATGCTTTCTTGGGCGGACGCCGATCCGGCGGCAAAAGCGGACGCGGTGCAGAAGGGAAAACACTGATCCTGGTAGCCATTGAAAGCTGGGATAAGAAGGAGGGCATCATGGCTATGGAAACCATTCCATCGGTCTCCGCTGGAAATATCCGTCAGTTCGTTCAGCGTCATTTGCTCCCCTGGCAGGCTACCCGCGCGGATAGCTTGAGGGCTTTGCGCGTTCTGGGAGAAACCCAGCACCATGAAGGCCGTGTTACACCGCCAGAACAGGTAGATTAATGCCTGCCCTGGGTGCACATCGCTATTGGTAAGCTTAAGGCGTTCTTGCTGGGAACTTATCATGGAGTCTCCGGCAAATACCTGCAGGAATACCTGGATGAGTTCGTCTATAGCTGCAACCGACGCTTTTGGGTGCCCGAGTTGTCTTCGGGGCTGCTCAATGGCTATATGGACCATATATCCGTATGACTGGAAGCCTGTTTTGTAAGGATGCATGTCGTTAATTCAGAATTGGAGCGATAACGAGCCGAAGATCGTACGGGGCGCGCCTTGATAGCCAAATATCGCATTGTTAGGAAGCCCTGGTTCTATTTCTCCTGATCCAACACTTTCATCAACATTATAGTGACGATTTAGCAAGTTATATAATCCCAGACGCAGGTCAGCATATTGAGCAAAAAATAATACTCTCTTGATCAATGTAGTCTTATAACTTAAATTTAAGTTTACTAAGTTATATGGATTTGTTCTCAACGTAACATCTCCTGTAATAGGATTGGCCATGCCAGCAGAACCAACATATTTATCATCAAGATTGATTTTAGCTAACCCGCCATATTCCATATGCTCATAGCTAACACCAATTGAAAAAAGATGTAGTGGAATGCTGGCAATAAGATTTCCAGAAAATGATTTATTATTGCTTGTATTTAGGGACGTATAATAGGAGTGCTGTATATTAGCTGTCGCATAAATCATAAGATCATATATTGGTTTCCAATGAATCTGAAGATTCAAGCCTTGGTAAAGAGAATTAGCTAATTCATATCCTGTTGGAGCAAAATTTGTACCTTGAGCATAGAGACCATAAATTTGATTTTTTACTTGATCATGATAATAATTTAGATTCAAAAAAAGCCCCTTGTCATGGAATCGTATACCACCTTCAAAATCTAAATTTTTTGTCAACTTTATTAGATTTGGATTGAGGTATATTTCATAATAATCACCATATGATTCACCGTTTGGGTTTTCATTTGTGTAAGCTATATTTCCATAAAAACTAATTCCATTGTATGCGCACCAATTAAACCCAATAGATGGCTCGATGCCAGAAAAATTGGTATGTATTCTTCTCGCAAGAGTTTCGTTTATGACCCCGTTTGCGTTTAGTGAGTCAGTCGCCGGGTACAGATTTTTAAGAGTGGTTTGGTATGCTGCATAGGCTATGCCAGGGGTAATAGAAATTGTGTCATGCAAGTAATGTAGTTTATCCTGTAAGTAGATGTTTTCATTTGTTTGTGTCATATCAACATCATTTTTTGTATTCGGATTGTTAATGGATGTTCCGTATATAGGATTGAAGAGATCCCATTTTGAGTGATAATTATGTTGGATAATGTAACCACCAAACGTTAATTCATTGTGCGGCAAGTTAAAGGCTAACTTAACTCTATCGCCATACGTTTTATTGTTTGGGGTATAATACTCATTCATTGTGGGTGATGAGGTTCCATTATAGTTGCCAGAACCATAGTGTTCTCTCCAAGAATCACGAAACCATATCTTATTGTCAATTGATGACAATTTAGATATTTCAATATGTTGTTTAGAATAAAAAATGGCTGAATTGTCACGATAATAGAAATAACTTTGTTGGGGTGTCTCTGTTGAATAAAAACCAGATGTTGCTTCGCTTAGCAGTGGACCAGGCACCCCATATCCATTCGTTGTATATCCGGCGATTGGTGTCAAGGGAGTGGTAGCTGGATCAAGATAATAGCTGTTTACTCCATAAGCACCAAATGAAACACGATCTCCTCCGTTAAAAAATTTTAACGCCTTGGCAAAAAAAGCATACGCCCGGTATGGATATGAATATTCAAGACCTGGCACGTTTCCTGATGTGTATCCACCCGCAATTATTCCTGTCCATCCATTAATTAATCCTGTGGAAGCATTGAACGATTCGGTTTGTGTATCAAAGCTTCCATAAGATCCAGTTATTTTTACTTTTGGTTTGAGTGAAGGCTGGACTGGTATGAAATTTAATGTGCCGCCTATGCTGGCCTGCCATCTTCCATCAGGATTACCTGGTCCATAGATAATATTAGTGCTGGAAAGAAGATTAGCAATAGGAATTTCTGTTGAATACCATCCCCCATCTCCCGATAAAGGATTGTTCATTGGGATACCATCCAATGTTACGGCAATACTGTTGAAGTTTGGTGTTGCCGAAGAATTTGAGTAAGAACCGACAGAAAAGCCATTAATTAATAATGCGTTATCGCCAACGCTACCAGTTGGATTGCTACCACTGACATATACACCGGGCAATTTTACTGCAAGTTGGATCCCACCAGCTGCAGGGGATAGAAAAGACAACTGTTCCTTTCCAACCTGAAGTTGCGATTGTGTGGAATTAGTAATATTTTCTTTTGGAATCGCGCTCATATTTTTTAATATTATTTCATTAGTTCCTAGTGTATTATCTACTTTTGAAACTTCACCAACACTTACTGCGGATTTATTAGTGTTTTTTGCATTTAATTTTTTTGTGGTTTCTGTCATATCCGCATGAGCTGAAAGCGTGACTGCTTCTAGTAATCCTGCGGCTAATAAGGTAATTATTAACTTATTTTTTCGTGTTCTTAACTTCATGTCATTCTCCCGTAAGCGGTTATAAGCGGTTAAAAATTTAAACAATTCAAGAACTTTTCGCCGCAATCCCAATATCACTCACCCCCGCCTTCTGGCAGCGGTCCATGACATGAATGAAATCCTGAAAGGGCACGCCCTTGTCAGCGGCAATGGTGATCTGGGTCTTGCCGGGGTCACCATCGCTGGCGAGCATTTTCTCCAGACCATCCAGGTCGTAGTGATGGCCCTTCACATTTACTGACCCATCTTTGTTGATGTTGATGGTGAAATGCGGGCGCGGCAGACTCTGGGCTTCACTGGAAGTGGGCAACTGCAAATTGAGGCCCTTGTCGGGAATCATCTGCAGAGTGATCATGATGAAA
>NZ_JABELD010000062.1 GCF_018853445.1 Acidithiobacillus concretivorus | reverse complement strand
GCCCCACACGATTTCCGACCGGACTTGTCATCAGGCCAGCCATTTTCAGGCAATGGCTGCTAATGTGCGGGCGGGCGCGCATTTTGCCTGCGTATCGGATGCAACCCGCCGGGATTTGCTGAATCTTTTCCCGGAGGCCGAGCCTTTGGCCCACACGATTCATAATATGTTGCCCAGTCATTATTTTCCGGCAGAACCCGAGCCGGAGCGTATTCCCGGTATTGTCCGCCGCCATTTACATGGCGAGTTTGAGGGGAAAATCAAAGGGAAGCAAAAAATTTATAAATTATCCCGGGCTTTTGGCAATGAAGAAGAAAAAACCCGTTTTTATGCCCAGGCATTGGGACCAGACAGCCGTTTTGTGTTGATGGTTTCAACGGTAGAGCCACGCAAAAATCACAGTCGTCTACTGGAAGCCTGGGAAGCTTTGCGCAGCACGATGGACCCGGACCTGAAGCTGATTATTGTCGGGCATATCGGCTGGGATTATCAGACCGCTCTGGAGGGATTTTTGCCATGGATAGAGCAGGGTAGTTTGTTTTTGCTCCATAGTGTACCTGCCGAGGCCCTGCGTTTGTTATTCCGGCAGGCCGTGGTGACAGTGTGCCCCAGTGTGGGGGAGGGCTTTGATTTTTCCGGGGTGGAAGCCATGCGCTGCGGAGGTGTGGTAGCGGCTTCGGATATTCCGGTGCATCGCGAAGTCTATGGCGATGCCGCCCACTATTTTGACCCCTACGATACCGGCAGCCTGGTGCAGGTGCTGCGGCAAATGATTTATCACCCGGATGCCGCCCAAACTCAGGCGTCCCTGCGCGCCGCCGGTGCCACCCAAAGTGCCCGCTACCTCCCCGAAAAAATCCTGCCCCAATGGCAGGACCTGCTCTGGCAGATCGGGATGCATCGTTAGGAGCTGTTGAGTCAGAAAGGCTTTTTTGCCGCTCAGTTCTTTCTGGTGAATGCGCATCCAGGTTTCCTGGCTGGCATGCACGCGCAGTTGAGCTTTTTTCGGCAGTGTTTCTGCAATGCCCTGGGGTAATCTTTGTCCAGCCAGCCGTATTCAATGCTGGCATTGAAGCCTTTCAGTGCCGCTGCCAATGATTCATATGCGCTGCAATGCGCGGCCGTAGGCTTCCATCGAGAATGTCGTATCAAGCCGCAACGATCCGGAACTCGGTTGCCTTGGCAATCGGACGCACGTGCCGCTTCTCCCGCCGCATCTCGACGATGCCGTAATTGGACATGGTCTTCAGCAGTGCGCGATTCTCGTCGCTCAGCACTTCGGCAAGCGACTTCATCGAGGTAAACCAGACCTTGGGCTCTCCCGGCTTCGGCCTGTATTCGCCACGCGCAATCGCCAGCATCCGCGCGCGAATCTTCTCTTGGGGCATAATGCCGATCACAATGGCCTTCATCGCTTTTGAACCTCCTGCAGCACGCGGTCCACGTCCGCGAAGAAGTCCGTCAGCAGCTGGTTGGCATCCCGGAACTCGTAGGGCACCCCCTTGTCCGAACTGTGGCGGTGCTTGTGGTCGTAGGCCAGGATGCGTCCGGCGTACTTGAACTTCACGGCTTTTAGCAGCCTCGTCTACTTGGTGAAGTTGACCTTCTCAGCAGTCATGACATACTCCTTTTTTGGACCCACTGACGCGATTTTCGGGCTAACCGTGGGCTAACCTCAGGCTAACCATTTAGCGGTAAATCGGTCAATGTCAATAAAGGTATTGTGTGGCTAAGTGTATGATAGGTCAATGGTCGTTAGGATGGATAAAGCAGGCACTTAGCGAAATTTTCTAGGTGCTTTCATTGATAAAATCAATAGAGGTCATTGATAAAGTGATATCAGTCGCGCCGATGCTTGACTGGACTGACCGTCATTGTCGGCATTTTTTGCGGCTGATTTGTCCTTCCTGCGTGCTCTACACGGAAATGCTGACAACTAACGCACTGTTACTGGGTCGCGATCCCCAGCGTTTTCTGGAGTATTCTGCGGCCGAAAACCCTTTGATTTTGCAGGTAGGGGGTGATGATCCAGTTGCGATGCGGCAAGTATCCAGGCTGGCCAGAGAGTATCAATACGACGGAATCAACCTGAATGTAGGTTGTCCCTCGCCGCGCGTACAAAAGGGCAGTTTTGGTGCCTGTCTCATGGCGACTCCGGAATTGGTTGCCGAGCTGATGGCAGGACTTTCAGACAGTGCCTTACCGGTGAGTGTCAAACATCGTTTGGGATTGGATCGCGAAGAGGATTATGCGTCTTTGCATCAATTCGTGGAAATTGTGGCTCAGTCGGGATGCCAGCATTTTATTGTGCATGCCCGTAATGCCTGGTTGAAGGGCTTGAATCCCGCAGAAAATCGGGAAATACCGCCATTAAGATGGGATTGGGTACATCGTCTGAAAAGCGATTTTCCCCACTTACGCATTGAAGTGAATGGGGGCTTCAAGACTACTGAAACGGTACTGGATCAATTCGCTCACGTAGATGGGGTGATGATTGGCCGAGCGGCTTACCATAATCCAATGTTCCTGGCAGAAGTGGAAATGGCCATGAACAGGCGCTGGCAATTACCTGAGCGGCCAGCCGTGCTCGAACAATTGCTGGCTTATGCCGAAAGCTGGAGAGAGGCATTGCCTGCGCCACGCCTGAGCCGCCATCTACATGGTCTGTACTTTGGGGTTACTGGCGCGGGGGAATGGCGTCGTTTTCTGGGTACGGCGACAGTCAACGAAAACGCCGCAGATTTTCTGCGGCGAGCCATGCAAAATATTGAAAAAATGGATCAGGCAAGTACGTGATTGCTGATTTCCAGCAAGCGCAAGGTGCGTTGATCTCGGATGCGGTAATAGACGCGGCTGGCCACTTTTCTGACCAGGACCAGACCGGAATCCTGCAGTAAGGCAAGATGTTGGGAAGCATTGCTATGACTGGTGTTGATGGCTGTTACCAGGTTCTGCATGCTCATTTCACCACGCCCCAGCAGGCAGATGATTTTGTAGCGCAATGGATGAGACATAGCCTTGATAATTTCAGAAAGCTGGGCAATTTCCCATTCGGGAATGATCGTGTTTCCTGTGGTTTTCATGGAGGCTCCTTGCTTGACTATCATGAGGTAACTGACCTGGATGATTAAGCAGAAACCATGCCACAAATTTTATCGGCATGAAATTTAAGACAAAAAAATAATCAGCGTATTTCGAGGGCGCGTTTATTAGCTTATGCTGTAGACGCTTGGCTACGCTTTTTGCACAGATAATTTTTTTCTTTGATTCGTAAGATGTTTTTGTTGTTTTCAAGGAGCGACAGTCATGGCTTCATGGCTGTCGCTCACGCTCAGATCAGATTTTGTTGCGCCAATACTGATCTTCTTTGTCCATAATGCGCGCAGCCTCATCCGGCCCCCATGAACCCGCTGGATAGGTGAGGATGTAGTCGGTTTCACGTCCCCAAGCCTTGATAATCGGATCCACTACCCGCCAGGCCCATTCCACTTCGTCAAAGCGGATAAACAGGGCTTTGTCGCCTTCCATGACATCCAGTAACAAGGCTTCATACGCATCCAGCTCCTGTTCACCCTCCTTGCGATAGGAAGCATTGAGCTGTACGGGACGGACGCGCATTTCCAGGCCGGGTTCCTTGATCTGGATTTCGGTTTTCAGACTTTCTGGTTCCAAAGAAAGCAGGATCCAGTTGGGTTCAATTTTTTCGATGCTGGTTTCTCGAAAAAGCTGTTGGGGCGTATGCCGAAAACGCAGGGCAACGCTGGAGGTTTTGTTTTCGAGGCGTTTGCCGGTACGCAGATAAAAAGGGACCCCGCGCCAGCGCCAGTTATCAATATAAAATTTCGCGGCAACATAAGTCTCGGTAATGGAGTTGGTTTCGACCCCGGCTTCATCCTGATAGCCCGGTACATGCTTGCCATCTACTACCCCGGGACCATATTGGGCGCGCATGGCATAGGCCGTGACCGCAGATTTGGGGATGGGTCGAATAGAACGGAGTACCTTGACCTTTTCATCACGCAGAGCGTCCGCTTCCATGCAAGGAGGAGGCTCCATGGCTACCAGAGTCAGTATTTGCATCAGATGATTCTGCAACATATCCCGCAGTGCTCCGGCCTGATCATAATAACCGGCGCGACTTTCGATACCGCCACTTTCGGCCACGGTTATTTGCACATGGTCTATATAATTGCGGTTCCAGAGGGCTTCTACGGCCAGGTTGGCAAAACGATACACCATCAGGTTCTGGACGATTTCCTTGCCTAAATAGTGGTCAATGCGATAAATCTGTTCCTCGCGGAAGTGACGATGCAACTGTTCATTGAGGCGCATGGCACTTTCCAGATCTTCACCAAAAGGCTTCTCAATAACAATGCGATAGTCGCCTTCCTGATTGAAGCCGGCACCCGAGAGATGCTGAACAACCGGCACAAAATCTGCAGGGCGAATGGCCAGATAAAATATGGTAGCAGCAGGTTTATCCGCACCTTCCTCAGTGAGGGCAGCGCGGAGTTTTTCATAAGATTCCTTTTCATGAATTTCCCCGCGTACATACTCAAAGTGTTTGCAGAAATCATCAAAATGTTCGTCATGATAATTTCCTGCGTAGGTTTCCAGTTGTTCGCGGAGAAACTCCTGCCAGCCATTATTGTCCCAGGGGCGCCGCCCAAAAGCCAAAATGCGCATTTCCTTGGGCATCATACCGGCGCATTCCAGGTGATATAGGGCCGGAAGCAGTTTTTTACTGGCCAGATCCCCCGTAGCGCCAAAAATGACGAACTGACAAATACATTGGTTATCCACTCAGTCCTCCTTTTGTACGGCATGACCGCCGAACTGATTACGCATCATGGCCAATAGTTTGGCCGCATAGTCGTCTTTTCCCTGGGAAGCCCAGCGCATTTGCAGGGCCAGCGTGATGACCGGAGCAGGGATTTTCATGGCCAAAGCGGCTTGTGCAGTCCAGAGCCCTTCGCCCGAGTCGGCGACTACCGGCGCAATGTCCGCGAGGACCTGATCCTTGTGCAGAGTGTCAGCGGTCAGATCCAAAAGCCAGGAGCGGACAACGCTGCCATAGCGCCACATTTCGGCGACATTGGCGAGATCCAGATTAAACTCGGTTTTAGCCTGAAGAATGGCGAAACCTTCGGCAAGTGCCTGCATCATGCCATACTCAATACCGTTGTGGACCATTTTCACGAAATGCCCACTACCTACCGGTCCGCAATGCAGCCAACCCTGATTTTCACCGGGAGCGAGGGCTTTCAGGAAAGGCGTGACCTGAGCAACCGCCGCCTGGCTGCCGCCCACCATCAAGGCATAGCCTTCTTGCAATCCCCAGACCCCACCGGAAACGCCCGCATCGATGTAATGCAGGCCGGCAGCTTCTACCTTGGCGGCCTGCGCCATGGAGTCTTCGTAGAGTGCATTGGCCCCATTGACCAAAATGTCACCTTTACCCAGCAAGGGAAGGAGCTGATCAATGTGCTCCTGGGTGGCTTCGCCAGCCGGCAGCATTAACCAGATGACTCTGGGGGCAGGCAGTTGTTTGACCAAATCTTCCAGCGAACTGGCAGCGTCCATGCCGGTTTCCTGGGCAAGGTCCTGGGCTTTTTGGGCGTGACGATTGTAGACAATGACATTCATGCCTTTTAAATGCAGACGTCGCGCCATATTGGCACCCATGCGACCAAGACCGACCATGCCTATACTGGGTTTACTCATGTCATGCTCCTTTGCGTATGCGTCTGTCGGGAAAATGATACTATGTTGAGTATAGACATATTGGACTTTTATTGTTTTTGGCTAAAGGAAATGCGCATGAATCTGGGTACTCCGTGTTCTGCTTCTGCGACCCGGCTGATGATGCTGGGCGCCGGTGAATTAGGTAAGGAAGTGTTGATTGCTGCCCAGCGTCTGGGTGTCGAGACCATCGCTGTAGATCGTTACGCTGATGCTCCGGCCATGCAGGTCGCCCACCGCGCCTACGTGATAGATATGACGGACCCGGAAGCGATTCTGGCTCTGGTCAAGCGTGAGCGCCCGCATTTTGTGGTCCCGGAAATTGAAGCCATTGCCACCTCTGCTCTGGCAGAAATTGAAAATTCCGGTTCGGCCACGGTGGTCCCTTCGGCGCGAGCCGTGCAATTGACTATGGATCGCGAGGGTATTCGTCGTCTTGCGGCAGAACAGTTGGGCTTGCCCACTTCTCCTTACCGCTTCGCCAGCAGCTTGCAGGAATTGGAGGCGGCAGCTGCCGAGCTGAGTTTCCCCTGTGTGATCAAACCGGTCATGTCTTCCAGCGGTAAGGGGCAGTCGGTCGCACGGAGTGCGGCAGAATTGGCGCTGGCCTGGCAGGAAGCGCAGACGGCCGGGCGCGTGGGGGCGCAGAAAGTCATTGTCGAGGGCTTTGTGGACTTTGATTTTGAAATCACCGTGCTGACGGTGCGCTCTGCCTTAGGTACGGTATTTTGCCCGCCCATCGGGCATCGTCAGGAGGCAGGAGATTATGTGGAGTCCTGGCAGCCTCAGGCCATGTCTGCGCAAGCGCTTCAGGATGCGCAGCACATGGCGCAAAAGGTGACGGATAATCTCGGCGGACAGGGATTATACGGGGTGGAATTTTTTGTGCAGGGTGAAGCGGTAATTTTCAGTGAGTTGTCGCCCAGACCCCATGACACCGGTCTGGTGACCTTGGCCAGTCAACGTCAGAACGAATTTGAATTGCATTTGCGGGCTATTCTGGGCTTGCCCGTTGATCCCGGATTCCGCAGAGCTTCGGCTTCTGCGGTTATTCGGGGTAAAAATCTGGGTTGGGGACCCCGATATGCCGGTCTTGAAACAGCGCTGGCAGTGCCAGAAAGTGATTTACGTCTTTTTGGCAAGCCGACGGCCAGCAAGTTGCGGCGTCTTGGCGTAGCGGTCGCTACCGGAGAAAATGTGGAAGAAGCACGGGAAAGGGCCGCCAAGGCCGCCGCTGCAATTACGGTCAGTTCAGTCTAACCTTTTACAAATTGTTCGATGCGATCCAGTGCCATTTCCAGATTTTTGTCACTGGTCGCAAAAGAAAGGCGAATATGTCCGGGGCTTCCAAAGGCGGAGCCCGGTACTACCGCAACGCCTGCTTCCAGGAGGGCTTCCGCCAGAATCAGATCATCTTGCAGATTTTTGGCCTGCATCACTTCGTGAAAGCCCGGGAAACTGTAAAAGGTGCCATCTGATGGCAGCACGTTGACGCCCGGAAGACTTTGCAGGCGACCATATACGTAAGCATGACGGCGCCGGAAAGCATGAACCATTTCATGCACTGCACTATCGCCTCCTTCCAGGGCTGCCTGGGCAGCGACCTGGGCGATGGAGGTTGGATTGGAGGTGCTTTGCGACTGCACGGTGTTCATGGCCGTAATCAGTGCCTCAGGTCCCGCACAGTAACCAATGCGCCAGCCGGTCATGGCATAAGCCTTGGAGACGCCATTCATGACAATGCAGCGTTCTTTCAGATCGGGGCAGGCATTGGTAATGTTTACGAAAGGCTGATCTTGAAAAAGAATTTTTTCATACATGTCATCGGTGGCTATCAAAATCCGGGGATGACGGCGTAATACTTCTCCCAGTGCTTCGAGTTCACTGCGGCTATAAGCGACGCCTGAGGGATTGGAGGGACTGTTGAGCACTAAAAACCGGGTGTTTTCGGTGATGGCAGCTTCAAGTTGTTCGGGCAGAATTTTGAAATGCTGGGCGGCGTCCGTATCAATAATGACCGGACAGGCCTCGGCAAGAATGACCATATCGGGATAGGACACCCAATAGGGCGCAGGAATGATGACTTCATCTCCAGCATCCAGCAAGGCCTGACAGAGGTTGAAAAAACTCTGTTTGCCGCCGACGGATACCAGCACCTCATTGGGGTGGTATTCAAGTTGATTGTCCCGGGCAAATTTGGCCATGATGGCGGCTTTAAGCTCCGGCGTGCCACCGACTGCGGTGTACTTGGTAAAACCGCGATGAATAGCTTGTATAGCGGCATCCTTGATATATTCGGGCGTGTCAAAATCGGGCTCGCCAGCGCCGAGACTGACAATGTCTTTGCCTTCCCGACGGAGTTGCTGCGCCCGGGCGGTAACGGCGAGTGTCGGAGAGGGACGCACCGCAGTAACGCGGCGGGAAAGGCGAATATCCACGATGTTAAACTCCAGATATCATTTTCAGCGGGTGCGGCAAATGCGCACAAGAGGGCAAATGATAAGCATCCGTCACTTAAAATCAACTATTTTGCTGCGGGCAAAAAGATCGCCGGTTTCCCGTGGTGGTGGATTGACATTACAAATGGCTACAAGGATATGCTGCAGATTGCAATTTTCAAATAGCAATGGGCAGCGGGCAGAAAAGGGAGCGTTATGAAAAATCTGGAGATCGGGGTGGCAGGGATGACCTGTGCTTCCTGCAGTAGTCGGGTAGAACGCACCCTGAATCGCTTGCCGGGGGTGCAGGCCACCGTGAATCTGAGTACTGAGCGGGCAACCGTTGAATTCGACCCGACCCAGACCAGTCTGGAAACGCTGGGTGCTGCGATTGCTGATATAGGCTATCAACCCGTCGTGGCCCAATCTGAGCTGGAGGTTGGCGGGATGACTTGTGCTTCCTGCAGCAGTCGCGTGGAGCGCGCTCTGGGTAAGGTGCCCGGCGTCCTGTCAGCCAGCGTCAATCTGGCCACGGAACGGGCCATGGTCGAATATTTTCCGGACAGTACCAATCAGGATCAATTGATTGCAGCAGTTGTTAACGCCGGTTATGAAGCGCGGGCGGTCCGTGCTGATGCCCGGGGTGAAGATCGTAAAATCTCCCAACTGCGGTTGATGCGAAAAGATTTGCTGACGGCGGCTATTTTGGCTGTACCTATTTTGTGCTTGTCCATGGGCCCCCTGCTTTTCCCGGCATGGGGACGATGGCTGCAAGAAGATGCACCCTTTGTGCATTTTTGGGACTGGGTTCAGGCCGTACTGGCAACGCTGGTACTGGCCGGTCCGGGGCGGCGTTTTTTTCGGCCGGGTCTGATTGCCTACCGCCATTTGTCTCCGGACATGAATTCTCTGGTGGCTACCGGTACAGGAGCCGCCTGGCTATTCAGCATGATCGTGCTGATTTTCCCGGAGCTTTTCAAACAGGTCGGGTTGCATGTTTATTTTGATTCGGCGGCTGTAGTCATCGCCGCCATTCTGCTCGGCAAGTATCTGGAAGAGCTGGCCAAAGGCCGAGCCTCGCAGGCGATTCGGCATCTGGTTGATCTGCAAGCCAAGGACGCAACCCTGCTCAAGGATGGGCAGGAACAGCGGGTGCCACTGAACCGCATCCACACCGGAGATCATCTCCTGGTCAGGCCCGGAGAACGTCTGCCCGTGGACGGCATCGTTTTGGAAGGAGAATCCTACATAGATGCAGCCATGCTGACCGGTGAAGCGCTGCCTGAGCACAAAAAAGTAGGTGACGCCGTAGTCGGCGCTACGGTCAACGGTAACGGCAGGCTGATTATCGAAGCGACTGCGGTGGGGCAAAATACGGTCATTGCCCATATTATTCAGATGGTTGAGCAGGCTCAGGCCGGAAAACTGCCCATCCAGGGGCTTGCTGACCGGGTAGTTCGCGTATTTACGCCTTTGGTCATTGGCATTGCGCTGCTGAGTTTCATAGTCTGGCTGTGGTTGGGACCAAGCCCGGCCATTACTGTGGCGCTGTTGTCCGCTGTGGCGGTACTGGTGGTCGCCTGTCCCTGTGCCATGGGGCTTGCTACCCCGGCGGCGGTCATGGTTGGCACCGGACGTGCTGCAGAGTTGGGTGTGCTTTTTCGCAAAGGACTGGCGCTGGAAACGCTGGCGCAGGTGAAAACGGTTTGTCTGGACAAAACCGGCACTTTGACGCGGGGTACACCAGCCGTGTGTGAAATTGTCGCAGAGGATGTCCGCCAGGTTCTGAGCTTGGCTGCGTCGCTGGAAGCGGCTTCTGAACATCCTTTGGCGCGGGCTATTGTGCAGGCTGCCCGTGAACGGGAGATTTCCCTGTCTTCGGTGACGGATTTTCAGGCCGTTCCCGGCCGGGGTGTTGAGGGTGTTGTAGCCGGACAGAAAATTCTGGTCGGTACGGCGGCCTGGTTGCAGGAGAACGGAGTAGAGCAGGGCGCTACCCGTTGGACGGAGCCGCAGATGGCTCAAAGCTGGGTGTATATTGCCGGGAATGGACATCTACTGGGGAAAATCGCCATTCAGGACAGCGTAAGACCCGAATCATTCGCGGTCGTCCGGCAACTGCAGTCCATGGGTATGCGGGTAGCCATGATTACGGGTGACAGTCAGAGCGCAGCGCGACATCTTGCCGAACATCTTGGCATAGAAGAGTTTTATGGAGAGGTGTTGCCTCAGGACAAGGCGAATATCGTCAAGCAGTTACAAAACCAGGGCGGCAAAGTCGCCTTTGTGGGCGATGGCATCAATGATGCTCCGGCTCTGGCTCAGGCCGATGTGGGTCTGGCCTTGGCTTCGGGCACTGACATTGCCATGGAGACGGCTGATCTGACCTTAACCCATGGGGATCTCAGTGCATTAGTGACGGCTGTGCAGGCAGCGCGCAAAACCATGGCGACTATTCGCGGTAATTTATTCTGGGCGTTTTTCTACAATATCCTGCTGATTCCGGTGGCTGCGGGCGTGCTGATTCCCTGGGGGTTTCAGCTGAATCCCATGCTGGCGGGACTGGCTATGGGAATGTCGTCGGTATTTGTGCTCAGTAACAGTTTACGTTTGAAGTGGCTGCGTCCGTGGGTGCCTGGTTCAGCGTGATAGATGTGGCTGTTGCCGCAGAAGCTTTGCCGTGACTTTTGGCCTGAGCCGTTGTTGTTCTTGGTGAAATCCTGCGCCCTTCAGGAGAGAAAAATATTAAAGAGGTTCAGCACTGTAACGCACCATCATGCTGTGCTTCTCACCCGGTTGCAGTTGCAGCACATTTTCGGCGGCATTGGCGGATTCCACGCAGAGCATTTGCCGCCAGCCATCCGGCGTGTAATCGCCCATGGCAGCGGCTTTTTCGGCCCATGGCGTCCAGACTACTGTGGAATCGGCATGCTCCTTATGAACACGAATACGGCGGTACATGCGCGGGTCATGGATAATGCAATCACTTTGGGTATTGAGATAAATCCGGTCGGTCTCGGCGTTGAAGGTTATGTCACCTTCCTGCTGCTTTCGGGCGGAATCTGCGGTTTTGTCGAGATACGCACAACCATCCAGACCTTCCAGTCGCACCGAATGAATATCGCCCACGTGGAAATAGGTATGGAAAGCTTCACCCAGAGTGATTGTTTCGTTTCCGGCGTTATGGGTAGTCAGAGACATTTCCAGAGTTTCGGAAACGACAATTTCAAGGCTGACCGGAGTCTCATGAGGCCACTGCGCCCGGGTTTCTTCCGTGGGTTCGAGGGTCAGGGTAATCCGGGTACTGTCCTTGCTGCTTGCTGAATCACTAACGGTCCACAAATGGGTGCGGGCAAAACCATGGGCTGGAAACTGGCTATTGTCGGGATGCGGACCGAACCAGGGCCAGCATACCGGCACGCCACCGCGAATGGATTTGCCGACGGCGAAGCGGGATTTTTCCGAAAGCCAGATGAGTGGATCGTACTGGGAGCGTGGTTGAAACGCCGTCAGATGAGCCCCTTGCAGGAAAACACTGGCACTGGCACTGCTGTTGCGAATGTCCGCAAAAATCTGCCCCCCCGGACCAAAACGAAAAAACACGTGTTCGGGAATGGCGTAGCGATTCAGTGCATCAAGGGATTGCATGGTTATTCCAGGAAGTGAGGGAATTTGGCACATTCTGCTGCTGAAGGTTGCTGCTGGTCAATTGACGGATTGCGATAATGCAGCCAAAGCGGTCGGGCAAGCGTATGCTGTGTTATTCCTGAAATTCGCTGACAAGGTGACTGAGTGGCGCAAAATCCCTGGCAACGTCCGGCCAATAAAAACCTCTGGGTGTTATGGAAACTCAAGCCCTTTTTACGCTCCCGGCTGGGGCTGCTGCTCGCCTATTTGCTGGCCATGCTCTTCAGCGCTGCTGCTTCCTTGGTTTTGCCCCAAGGCGCACGATTTATTCTCGACAAGGGGTTCCACAGTTACAAGGCATTACTTTGGATCAGCATTGCGCTGTTCATATTAGGGATGTTTACGGTCGCCATGCGCGGGCTGCGAGATGGTCTGGCAACCTGGCTGGGGCAGGGGGTTGTCGCCGATTTGCGCAGTGCCGTGTTCAGTCATGCTCTGCATCTTCCCGCCATTTTTTATGAAACGTTCCGGACCGGTGAAGTCATTTCGCGTCTGAGCAGTGATGTGACCATTTTACGTTTTGGTTTGACGGGCGTGCTCGGGCGCAGTCTGCAAAGCGGAATCACCCTGGTCGGCGCGCTGGTGTTGATGCTGGTAACCATGCCTCAGTTACTGATCCCGGGAATATTGGTGTTGCCGTTGCTGGTGTTTGTCAATATCCGCTCAGGACGCCTGCAGCGCGGATACAGCCGCAAGGAACAGGATTATCTCGCCGATCTCAGTGCGCACACCGAAGAATCCATCAATGGCATTCGGGTTATTCAGGCGCTTACCCTCGAACCCCAGACCGAAACCCGGTATCGCCAGGATATTCATCTGTTGCTGGGGCAAGTCTGGTCGCGGGTTAAAGTCCAATCCTGGTCCACCTTTCTGACGGGAAGCCTGGTTTTTCTGGCACTCAGTGCCATGCTTTATCTGGGTGGTCTGGCGGTTCTTGAGAAACAGGTAGGCATGGGCGTACTGGCGGCATTTCTGCTTTATGCCCTGATGGCTGCCACGTCTTTAGCCTCGTTGGGGGAGTTATGGGGCAGCATGTCGCGTTTGGCGGGTGCCACCGAACGCTTGCTGGCGCTTCTGGATGAACGGCCAGAACACAGTGTCCCGGCTTTACCAGGCGAAGTCGGCAAGGTTCCGGAACCCTCTGAGTTCTCTGTCAGAAATCCGGCACGATTAACCCTGGAGCGTGTCGCCTTTCGGTATCCTTCGCGGCCGGATGTGCCCGCTATTGAAAATATTTCCCTGAATATTGAACCTGGAGAAACCGTGGCTTTTGTAGGTGCTTCCGGGGCCGGTAAAAGCACCGTATTTTCCCTGCTGATGCGCCATTATCAACCCAGCGAAGGGCAAATCTTGCTGGATGGAACGGCCATTGATGCCATGCCCTTGCGTAGCTTGCGCCAGCAACTGGCGGTAGTTCCTCAACATCCTGTCATTTTTTCCATGAGTATTGCAGATAACATTTTGATGGCGCGTCCTGATGCCAATGAGGCAGCTTTACTGGCTGCTGTTCAGGCTGCTCGGGTGGATGAATTTTCTGACCGACTGGAAGACAAACTGAAAACCCATGTTGGGGAAAAAGGCGTAACCTTATCCGGAGGACAACGCCAACGCATTGCCATTGCCCGAGCCATTCTAAGAAACCCTCGTGTGCTGATTCTGGATGAGGCCACCAGCGCCCTGGATGCAGAAAATGAGCGGCTCATTCAGGAAGCACTGGCTAATTTGACTGCCCAGCGGACCACCCTGGTGGCGGCGCATCGTTTGGCCACTATTGTTCATGCCGCGCGCATTGCCGTGCTTGATCAGGGCCGACTCATTGCTATTGGCAGTCATGAAGCGCTGCTGAAAAGTTGCCCCACTTACCGACAATTTGCGGAATTGCAGCGCCTGCACGAACAATCTCCGGAATTGTCTGCCATAGAAAAAATACGCGCCTAAAGAAAAACAGAACTATAGTCAAAGCTGGCGGTCTGAACTTGGGTAGTTATTTTTGAATACCAAATGTGACCGATAAAAGGGTGGGAGGCCCTCTATGAGCACAGATTTTGACCAAAGTACCGCCTGGATCAGGCGCGCGCAAGGTGACATGAAGGCTTTTGTTGAAGGATTGGCGGCAAGGCTGGAGGGAGATATGCCCGGCCTGGTTGAAGTAGAAAGAAAAAAAGACGGTTTTTTTGCCAAAACCAGCCATGTCCATGCCATTACTGTTCACACCAACAATAACGATTATTTACTGACTCATGAGGGTGCGCATATCAGCACGGTTCGCGCCAAAACCGTCCGGGGTGTGGTGCTAAAACACGAGGATTTACCACTCGCCACCTGGCTGGAAAGCCTGGTGAAAGACCTCGGTGATTTGTCTGGGGAAATGCAGGGAGCCAGCAATACATTGCACGATTTTCTCATGGGGTAACGGCAAGGAGGTACTATGTCCATTTGGGACAAGATTAAACACGGAATTGAGGAAGTCGCCCAGGATGCCCAGCGCGCGGCCGATAATCTAAGTCATAACGTGAGTCAGGGCGTCCGTTCACAAACCCCTGAGGAAATGCAGCGTTATTCTGAATGGGAACAGGCCTTGCAGCAACGCCGCCTGCCCAATTTTGTCCAAAATCGCATGTTTGCGACCAGTCAGGGTCATCTTCCCTGGATCAGTACGGCCACTGCCGCAGAACTTCTTTTGCAGCGTAGTCACGGGGTTCAGCCCATCGGAATGGTAACCGGAAACTGTTGGTATCACTTTGGCTATTCCTGGACCCAGGGACACTACGATGGCTGGCACACGGCAGTAGAACGTATGCGCCTGGAAGCCATCGCTCTGGGAGCAAATGCCATTGTCGATGTGCGTATGAAAGTGCGGCATGGAGAAGGCGAGGATATGGATTATGGGGTGACCGGCACCGCTATCCTGCTAACCGGAATTCCCCCTGCTGCTGTGCCCGTTATTGCCACGGTGTCGGCCCTGGAATTTGTCCGTTTACTGGAAGATGGTGTGGTTCCTGTGGGTATTGCCATTGGAGCCAATTTTGACTGGTACATGCCCTGGATGGGTACTGTCGCTGATCAGGCTTCCCAGCAGGCACCTTTTGCGGCACGTTACTGGAACATGGAAATTACCGACCTTTCTACTTTTCAGGAAAATGTCCGGCGTCGGGCGCTTTATGATTTGCGCGAAGATGGCCGCAAGATGGCCGCTGGAGTGCTTGGACACACCAGTTATACCCAAATGTTTCGGGTACCCGCCGATCAGGACAACCCCGAACGTTTTCTTTGTCGCCACATCAGTATTGGTACCGCCATCAGTTATCTGCCAAAAAACCCACCGCAACACGAACTGCTTGCCATGATATCACTGGCTGATCACCCACTGACCAGTGCTACTGACTCCAAAAAGGATTTGATATGACCGATAGTACAGAACATCTCGCTCCCCATGCTGTAGAACGTCTGAAAGGACTGCGTTCGCAGGGCAGTCACGAAGGTATATTTACTTCAGATTTGTCTGTCAACGAATTTGTGATGGTCCGCAAGGCCAATTTTGAGCCCTTGGGCCTGGTGGTTGGCTCGTGTATTTATCACATGGGTATCCAGTATGGAAACTGGAATCAAAACATGGAAATGGATGTGCTCTCCCAGGCCATGTATCAGGCCCGAGAGCTGGCTATCAGTCGTATGGAGCAAGAATCCATTTTACTGCAGGCCGACGGTATTGTGGGTGTGCGTCTGGAAGTGAAGCGTATGGAATGGGATCAGGACATTCTCGAATTTATGGCGATTGGTACGGCCATCGCCCACCGCAGTGGTGCGTCAGGCTTTAAGGGGGTGGGCGGCAAGCCCTTTACCAGTGATCTGAGTGGTCAGGACTTCTGGATGTTGTTGCAGGCGGGTTACCGCCCCATGGAAATGGTCATGGGTTCCTGTGTGTATCATGTGGCGCATCAAGGGCTGCTGAAATCTATGGGAAATGTGGGTCGCAATACGGAAATGGAACAATTTACCCAAGCCATGTATGACGCCCGGGAACTCGCCATGGAACGTATGCAACATGAAGCGCAGGAAGCCCAGGCGGACGGCATTACCGGTGTTCAGCTTCATGAAGGCAGTCACAACTGGAAACCCCATATTATCGAATTTTTTGCCGTCGGTACCGCCGTGAAAGCCATGGAAAATGCCGATGCTCTGGTTGATGGCCTGAGCCCGCAACTGGTTATTCCGGTCAACGATTAAAGCGCGAGTCATTCGCAAGGAGAATATTCAATGTCATTATTTAAGCATGCCTCAGAAATATTGCAGGGCAAGGTCAATCATTTTCTGAATAATGCGGAAGATCCTGCTGAAACTCTGGATTTATCGTATGAAAAAATGATCACTAACCTGCAGGAAACCAAGCGCCACTTGGCCGATGTGGTCACCGAAAAAGTCTCGCTGGAAAGTCAGATGGCACAAGCTCAAAAAGCCGCTGACAAGGCCGATGCAGATGCCAAGATGGCTCTGGGTGCCAACCGTGAAGACCTGGCCCGTGCCGAATTGGCCGAAAAGCAGTCCGAATTGCAAAAACTGGCCAGCCTCAAGGATGCGCATGATGCAGTAGCGGCTCAGTCTCAGAAACTGCAGGATTATGAGCAGAAATTGCAGGATCATATCGAACAGTTCCGTACCCAGAAAGAAGTGACCAAAAGCGAAATGATGGCGGCCAAGGCTGAGGTCCAGGCTGGAGAATCATTAAGTGGTATCGGCAAGGGTATGGATGACGCCGGTGAAGCCATGCGTCGCGCCCAGGACCGCACCGCCCAAATGGAGTCCAAGGCGACTGCCATGGATGGCCTGATTGAGTCGGGTGTCCTCAGTGATCCCCTCGATACCCGCAGTCAAACCGATAAGGAACTGGATAAAGTGCGCGCCAGTAGCGGCATCGATGATGATCTCGCCCGTCTGAAGGCGGAAATGGCCAAAGAAAAAGCCGGAGGGGCATCTGGAGACAATTCGGGAAATCCCTGAGCATTTGTGGCGGCTGCTGGCGCAACATATTGACCCCGGCCAGTGCAGTCGCTATATTACGCCCTCGTTGCGCTCGTAGCTCAGCTGGATAGAGCAACTGGCTACGAACCAGTAGGTCGGGAGTTCGACTCTCTCCGAGCGCACCAATAAAATCAAGGGTTTAGACTTAGGTCTAAACCCTTTTTCTTTGCCTAATTGAGTTTGCAGCGTAATTGTTAATCAGCGTCATTCGTTTGCCATCTGTCAGCATCAGGTATTTACCGCCCCATATGTTGCGACTAAGAACTAATAAAATCACTATCTCGCTATTTATTGCGAATTGACTAAAGTAGTTTATTGATCTATATATATCGCAACGACTGACGATATACAGCGGTTCAACCGGAATATTCGCAATATATTACGACTATGAAAATCACTGGTCTACACACCGATGATGCCGTGCTGGCCGAACTGGGCGCACGGATTGCCAGCCGTCGGGTTGAATTGCAGTTGACCCAGGCAGCGGTGGCTGAACAGGCGGGTATCGCCAAGCGCACCCTCGAGCGCATGGAGGCTGGGCAAACCTCACAGTTGGCCACTCTGGTTCGTGTGCTGCGGGTGCTGGATGCCGCATCCGGGCTGGATAGCCTGATACCGGAGTCCGGGCCCAGACCGATGGATTTGTTGAAGCGCAAGGGCAAGGTCCGGCAACGGGCGTCGGGCCAACGTGCCGCAAAGGCGACCGGCAAACCATGGCGCTGGGATGAGAAGCCGTGAGCACGCTTGCCGAAGTCAGGCTGTGGGGTAAGACCATCGGCGCGGTCTCGCTGCAGGATGGGCAGGAAGTCGCCAGCTTTGAATACGATGCGGCATTCGCGCAGAGCGGCATTCAGGTCGCGCCGATGGTGATGCCGCTTTCCCGGCGCGTGTACCGCTTCCCCGAGCTTGCACGCCCAACTTTTTTCGGGCTACCCGGCCTGCTGGCCGACTCGCTGCCGGATAAATTCGGCAACGCGCTGATTGATGCCTGGCTGGCATCGCAGGGGCGGCAACCGAATTCCTTCAACGCGGTTGAGCGGCTTTGCTATACCGGTGAACGCGGCATGGGTGCGCTGGAATTTGCTCCCGTCACCGGCCCCAGAGCAAAGCAGACAACACACATTGAAGTCAGTCAGCTGGTTGATCTGGCATCGGAGGTGTTGACCCACCGGAACAATCTGCAGGCGTCTTTTGCGGCTACAGACAGGGGAGATACGCTGAGGGATATTCTGTGCGTGGGCACATCCGCCGGTGGCGCGAGGGCGAAGGCGGTCATCGCATGGAACCCGAAAACCAATGAAGTGCGCTCGGGCCAGGTCAAGGCCGGCAAGGGATTTGAATACTGGCTGCTGAAATTTGATGGTGTCAGTGGCAACAAGGACAAGGAACTGGAAGACCCGCAAGGCTACGGGGTGATTGAGTATGCGTATTACCTGATGGCGCTTGAATGCGGCATCGATATCAGTGAATGCCGGCTGTTCAAGGAGAATGGCCGGTCGCATTTCATGACGCGTCGCTTTGATCGTTTGGCTGCCGGCGAGAAACTTCACATGCAGTCGCTCTGTGCCTTGGCGCACTACGATTTCAATATGGCGGGTGCCTACAGCTACGAGCAGGCGTTGTTGGTGATGCGGCAACTGCAGTTGCCGATGCAGGCCATCGAGCAACTGTTTCGGCGCATGCTATTCAACATCGTGGCCCGCAATCAGGATGACCACGTGAAGAATATTGCCTTCCTGATGAACAAGGCCGGTGAGTGGTCGCTGTCGCCGGCCTTTGATATGACCTACAGCTTTAATCCTGCGGGTGCGTGGACGGCAAGCCATCAGATGACGATGAATGGAAAACGCGACCATTTCACGCTGGAGGACTTCAACGCCTGCGCAAAGACCGCTTCGATGAAACGGGGGCGCGCTGCGAAAATCGTTGCCGAGGTGCAGGCGACGGTATCGAAATGGGGGTCGTTTGCAGAAAAGGCCGGCGTGCCTGATGGCGTGCGCGAAAAAATCCAGCGCACGTTGAATCTGAAGCCCTATTTATGAGGCCCTATCCATGAAACTGGGCGAACACAAAACAGTCCAGGCGCGCATCCTCGGCTACGCCGAGGCCATCGGCTGGACGCTTGTGTCCCGCGAGGAAGCCGAGCAGCGGCGCGGCTTTGATCTGGAGGTACCGCCCGCCGACCGCACCAAGAACCGCTCGCTCTTCTTCGACGACCTGCTCGATGCCTAGCTGCGGAAATTCAACCCGCCGCCGGGTTACGCATATTCACCAAAAACACTGACTTTGCATTATGTAAGCCTGATAGTGTCGCAGTATCATTGAGCTTTTCAGTCTGGATATTGGTGAAAAGGCAGCCAAGCGACACAAACAGAAAGGCCAGAATAAAACGTTGCATGGGAATATCCTCCTTAATGGGTAGGCTACTGAACGACAGCTCCGGGATTTTTTTGAATCAGTGCCACGTAAGCTGGATTCATTTCCTGCTTGGAGAAAAACGCCTTCCAAGTGGTGATCGGCAACAATTGCGTCGGCGGCGGAGCAAAAACCAGGTCCTGGTGGCGGACCAGCACATGACAGGCAATGCAACTGCCCACTTTGCCATAAGCCAGGACTTTTCCGGTGGGATCATAGGCAGCCATAATCCAGTTACGATCAACCGGATCATAATGTGCATCATGAATAGCCGCGCCCGACATTGAGTTGCCGGACACCTTCAAAAAGAAGGAAGCCTCACTATGGGGCAGGCAGTATTCATTCAAATCCAGTGTCTTTTCCACATAATCATCAGCTAGTGAAGGCATGCCTGCGGCGACCTTGGCAATGAAAAGCGGTACTGTGGATGAAGGTGCATGCGCATCACGCCGCATCACGGTCAGCCCAACCTTGGCAAGCTTCTCTATAGTCCTTGCATCCAGCGTCATGGCTATCCTCTTCTGAGAATAAACTTGAATGACTTTTACCGTATTAACGGTTCACCTAACCCTGTACAGCACCCACCAAACATTTTACCCGAAATATAGGTGTGCCGCTTTCATAGCCATGCGGC
Source organism: Acidithiobacillus concretivorus (assembly GCF_018853445.1). Lineage (GTDB taxonomy): Bacteria > Pseudomonadota > Gammaproteobacteria > Acidithiobacillales > Acidithiobacillaceae > Acidithiobacillus > Acidithiobacillus concretivorus. The sequence goes on along the minus strand of NZ_JABELD010000062.1, from coordinate 49,015 downwards.
TTATCCACCGTTCAATAGCTTGACCAAATCTTCCGGTTTCAGGTGATTGTACCTTTTCAGCATTTGCATGTTCTTGTGGCCGGTGATGGCCGAAACCTGCATGAGGGCAAGCCCTTTTTCAAACAGACGGCTGGTAGCTTCGTGGCGCAAGTCATGGAAGGTCAGACCTTTGATGCCCGCACGTTTGCAGGCTCTTTTATAGCTTGTTCGCATACCATCATCGGTGTAGGTCCATACCTTACCATCCAAATTACGTGGCAAGTCACGTAATATCTGAGTGGCTTTAGTAGTCAGCGGCACGATGCGCTTTTCACCATTCTTGGTATCTTCCAAAGTAACGGTCTGGCGCTTCAAATCCACCTTATTCCAAGTCATGCCCATAATTTCCCCTTGGCGCATAGCGGTTTCAATGGCGATACCCACAATGGATGCCAGTTCGGGACTGATAGTTTGGCAAGCATCCAGCAATCGGGTTTCTTCATCGCCAACCAAGCGGCGGTCTCTACCCCTTGGCAGTTTGGGTTTGCGGACCAGTTCCACGGGATTATTGAGGGATTCCATACCCCATTCCTTGCGGGCGATGGTGAACAGGTGTGAAAGCAGGACCAAATGTAGACGAATAGTATTGGGGGATTTGCCTTCGGATTCCATATTTCTCATGGCGGCAGCGACATCTTTACCTCGGATGGATGCCAGAAACATCTTGGCAATGGGTCGGGTTTGCCATTGGTGCAAAAAGCCCATCTCTCTGTTGCCAGATTTCTTAGACGGGATGATTTCTTCCGCATAACGGTCAAAGGCTTCCATTAAGGTAGTGTTTTCACTTTCGGAACGGTCCCGCCAGACCCCACGCTGCATTTCCGATTCAACGATGGTTGCCCAAGCCTGAGCGTCGGCCTTGCTGCGAAAAGTTTTAGTCTGGGATGGATACCCTTTGCGCTGGACCTGAACTTGATACCCGATGACGACCCCGTCACGGTCTTTTCGTGGTCGAATTGCAGCCATTTTTACCCCCTTATCCGATGCCTAATCTGGGCACGGTTTGGGCATTATTTGGGCAAAAAGTCAATTAGACGCAAAAAAACACCCAGCAAGTTGCGCTAAGTGACTGTTTTATATGGTGCCGTTGAGGGGAATCGAACCTCTGACCTACTGATTACGAATCAGTTGCTCTACCGACTGAGCTACAACGGCGTGGGCGCGATTGTACCTGTCATGGGGCAGCGCGACAAGAATCCACCCCATGCCCGCCCCATGGTTAAGATTACTCCGGTTCGTCCGCAATCAATTCGCGTCGATGTACATAAAAACCTTTCAAATAGCTGCTTTCGGGCACAGCCGGGTGGATGGGATGATCCATGTCCTGGGTTCCTTCGCCGATGATGGCGTAATCGCCTCTTTGCGCTCCGAAGGCAATCTGGCCAAGCAGCGTTTCGCGGTTGAGATGATGGGAGCACGAGGCCGTGAACAAAATACCGCCAGGCGCGAGTAGGCGCATGGCCAGATCATTGAAGCGCCGGTAGGCAATGCTGCCTTCCTTGAAATCCTTTTTGGATTTGATCAATGCCGGAGGGTCGAGGACGATCAGATCAAACTGCTCACCACGGTCCCGAAGTCGAGCTAAAGTTTCCATGGCATCATCGTGCATAATGCGAATAGGTGCTACGGCATTGCGCCGGGCATTTTCTTCCAGCAAGGCCAGAGCGGGCGCTGAGCTGTCTACTGCGGTGACTTCAAGCGCCCCGGCCTTGGCCAAAGGAATACTGAAAGCGCCGAGATAGGCAAAGCAATCCAGAACGCGTCTACCGGGGGCATAGTTCAGCAGGCGGCGACGATTGGCGCGATGGTCGTAAAACCATCCGGTTTTTTGACCGCCGCGCGGGTCCATCTCAAATAAGCAATCATTCTCCCAAATCTGCAGGCGCTCCGGAACCTGTCCGAATAGAACCTCTACCCGATCTTCCAAACCTTCCAGACGCCGCGCTGCGCCGCCAGCTTTCAATAAGATGCCCGTGGGGTGTAAAAGTGCTTGCAGGGCGTTGGCAATCAGGGCGATGTCCCGATCCATGCCCAGACTGCCAGGCTGCAGGACCAGTGTGTCTTCGTAGCGATCAATAATCAGGCCGGGCAGGCCATCTCCCTCGCCATGCACCAAACGGTAAAAAGGTGCGGAAAACAATTTTTCACGCATGCGCAACGCCTGTTGCAGCCGCTCCTGGTAAAACTCCTGATTAATCAGGAGATGAGGATCGCGGCTGAGCAGGCGTCCACAGAGGAGGGTGTGCGGGTTGATATGCGCCAGGCCGATGGCTTTCCCTTGGGCATCTTCTACTCTGCAGACACTACCGGGGATGATGGCATGCAGGGGTGTTTGGGCGACGTCAATTTCGTTGCTGTAAATCCAGAGGTGACCGGCACGTAAACGGCGGTCTTCTTTGGGGCGCAGGCGCAGAACAGGGTAATGGTGGGTGGCAGACATGATCAAAACCTATAGGAAAAGGAAAGTTGCCCCGGCATTTCGGGGGCGGGTAAGGTCCCGCATTTTACAGATATTTCGTTGATCCGTATATTGAGTGCGCCGTGTATTTTATCCGGCGCGCCCGAAGTCCGCCACTCAGGAGATTCTCTGTGCCCATAGTCGATAATATTCGTGCCATTCGTTGGGAAGATCATCAGCTTTGTCTGCTCGATCAACGCTTGTTACCACAACAGGAAATCTGGTTGCAGCTGGGGGACTATCGCGAGGTGGCTGTGGCCATTACCCAAATGGTGGTACGCGGGGCGCCGGCTATAGGCGTGACTGCGGCTTATGCCATGGCATTGGCTGTGCAGGAAATGCAGCAATTTTCTGATTGGCAGCAGCGTCTGGCAGGGGCGGCAGCGGAAATCAAGGCGGCGCGACCCACAGCCGTCAATCTGGCCTGGGCAACAGATCGTCAATTAACGCTGGCGCAAGGCGAAAGTGCTGCCGACCGGGCTGCGACATTATTGCTGCAGGCCGCCCATGACCTGCTGGAACAGGACATCGCTGATAATCAACAGATGGGCCGTCATGGTGCCGCCTTGTTACCCGAGCAAGGGGGCATCCTCACGCACTGCAATACCGGGAGTCTGGCCACGGGGGGCTACGGTACTGCGCTGGGCGTCATCCGGGCGGGCATTTCTGCCGGAAAACAATTGCAGGTGTATGCTGACGAAACCCGGCCCTGGTTGCAGGGTGCGCGTCTGACCGCCTGGGAACTCCAGAAGGACGGCATTCCCTTTTACCTGAATGCGGATAGTGCAGCGGCCTATCTCATGCAGCAGGGGCTTATTCAGGCCGTGATTGTAGGCGCTGACCGGATTGCCGCCAATGGGGATACAGCCAATAAAATCGGAACATATAGTCTCGCGGTATTGGCACAATATCATCAGATCCCCTTTTATGTGGCCGCACCCTTAAGTACGGTAGATTTCGCCATGCCCGCCGGAGAAGGGATCATTATTGAAGAGCGCCCGGACAGCGAAGTCCGGCAGTGTGCGGGGCATGATGTGGCTCCGGCGGGTGTTAAAGTGCGGAATCCGGCTTTTGATGTCACACCCGCTGCCCTTATAACGGCGATTATTACTGAAAAAGGGGTGGCTCGGCCGGACTATCTGCACAGTCTTGCCAATCAGCGTGGCTGAAGCATGCAGAAAGCGTCCTGTTGTGGCATAATGCCGCGTTAAAATAATCAAGGATATCCCGTCTCCAGATGATAGAGTTCGCCAAAGAAACCATTCCCGTCAGTCTCGAAAAGGAAATGCGCCAGTCCTACCTCGATTACGCCATGAGTGTGATCGTCGGACGGGCGCTTCCGGATGCCCGTGATGGCCTGAAACCGGTACATCGACGGGTGCTTTTTGCCATGCACGAGATGAATAACGACTGGAACAAGCCCTACAAGAAATCTGCCCGCGTGGTGGGTGATGTCATTGGTAAATATCATCCGCATGGAGATACTGCCGTTTATGACACCATGGTGCGTATGGCCCAGGATTTTTCCATGCGCTATCCACTCATTGACGGCCAGGGTAACTTTGGTTCGGTGGATGGTGATAGTCCGGCGGCCATGCGTTATACCGAGGTGCGCATGTCGCGCATTGCCCACGAAATGCTCGCCGATCTGGAAAAAGAAACGGTCGATTTTGGCCCCAACTACGACGAGAAAGAATGGGAACCGCTGGTCATGCCAGCACGTATCCCAAATCTGCTCATCAACGGTTCGGCGGGTATTGCAGTGGGTATGGCCACCAACATCCCCCCTCATAACCTGACCGAAATCATCAATGCCTGTCTGGCCTTGGTAGATGACCCGCAGACATCTGATGAAGATTTGTTCGATCTGGTGCCTGCACCCGATTTCCCGACGGCCGGCTACATTCTTGGCCGGGCTGGCAGTATCGAAGCGTATCGCAGTGGGCGGGGCCGCGTGGTCATGCGTGCGCGTACCGAATTTGAAACGGACAAAAAAACCAATCGGCAGAGTATTATTGTTACGGAATTGCCCTATCAGGTGAATAAGGCTCGCCTGATTGAACGCATTGCTGAAATGGTCAAGGAAAAACGCCTGGAAGGCATCAGTGACCTGCGCGATGAGTCGGATAAGTCAGGGATGCGCATTGCCATTGAGCTGAAGCGCGATGCCAATGCAGATGTGGTGCTCAATAATCTGTTCCAGCATACGGCCATGCAAAGTGTTTTCAATATCAACATGGTGGCTTTGCTTGATGGTGCGCCCCGGACTTTGGGTTTACGTGAGCTGCTCGATGCTTTCATTCAGCATCGTCGGGAAGTCGTTACCCGCCGCACCATTTTTGAACTGAAAAAAGCGCGTGATCGTGCTCATATTCTGGAAGGTTTGGCAGTGGCTCTGGTGAACATCGATCCGCTCATCAGTCTGATTCGTGCAGCGGCCAATCCAGCCGAGGCCAAGGCCAAAATGCTGGCGCGGGTCTGGGAACCGGGGATGGTGGCTGCCCTGCTTGCCGAGCGTGGCGAACCCTCTGACGGGATGCAGGCTGATGGTTATCACCTTTCTGAAACCCAGGCGCAGGCAATTCTCGACTTGCGTTTACATCGGCTGACTGGTCTGGAGCAGGATAAAATCCGTGATGAGTACCTGGGCTTGCTGGATCGCATTAAGGAATTACTGGAGATTCTCGGGTCGCATCGGCGTTTGATGGAAGTCATTCGCGAAGAACTGGTGGCCATTCTTGATCAGTATGGGGATGTCCGACGCAGTGAAATTGTGGCTGATACCGGCGATATTTCCAATGAAGATCTCATTGCCGAAGAAGAAATGGTGGTGACTTTCACCCATGCCGGTTATATCAAAGCCCAACCGGTCACCGTATTTAATGCCCAGCGTCGCGGTGGTAAAGGAAAAATGGCGACGACCACCAAGGAAGAAGACTTTGTGGAGCGGATGTTTTGTGCTTCTACCCATGCTTACTGCCTGTTTTTCAGTAACCTCGGCAAGGTTTTTTGGCAGAAAATTTATCAGTTACCCCAGGCGGGTCGCGGTGCCAAGGGCAAGCCGATTGTAAATCTGCTGTCGCTGGCTCCCACCGAACGTATTACTGCAGTGTTAGCAGTGCGTGATTTCACCGAAGGACAATTTGTGTGCATGGTAACTGCACATGGAGTTGTCAAAAAAACCCCGGTTATGGATTATTCCCGACCGCGTAGTCAGGGTATTAACGCCATCAATCTCGATGACGGAGATCGGCTGGTAAGCGTTTGCCTCTCCGATGGACAACGCGAAGTCATGCTCTTTACCCGTCACGGCATGGCGGTCCGTTTCCCGGAAGAAAAGGTCCGGGCCATGGGACGCAATACCCGGGGTGTACGGGGCATCAGTCTGGCAGAAAACGATCGGGTGATTTCTGCGGAACTGGTCGATGCGAATCAGATCGTACTGACAGCGACAGCCAATGGTTATGGCAAGCTCACGACGGTCGAGGAATATCGCCGGACCAATCGCGGGGGTAAAGGGGTCATCGCCATTCAGACGAATGAACGCAACGGGAATGTGGTTGGTGCTCTGGCAGTGACGGAGCGGGACGAGTTGATGTTGGTCTCCGACCACGGCACCTTAATCCGAATTGCGGTGGATAGCATCCGGCGCACGGGTCGTAATGCCCAGGGGGTGCGTTTGATTAACCTGGGCGAGGGCGAACAGCTTGCCGGTTTGGCACTTATTGCAGAGACGGATGAAGAGGAGGGGGAGCAGTCCGAACTGCCCCAGGAATAAATCATGAATCAGCCGGTATATAATTTTGGTGCGGGTCCCGCCATGTTGCCGCCTGCGGTGCTGGAGCAAGTGCAGGCGGAAATGCTGGATTGGCATGGTCGTGGCATTTCTGTCATGGAAATGAGCCATCGTGGTGCGGACTACATGCAGATTATTGCGGAAGCCGAGCAAGATCTCCGTGATCTCATGAACATTCCAGACAATTACAAAGTTCTGTTTTTGCAAGGCGGTGCCACCCTCCAGTTTGCCATGGTTCCGCTCAATTTATTACGCGGGCATCATAAAGCCAGCTATGTGCAAACGGGTATCTGGTCGGAAAAAGCCTTGAATGAGGCGCGGCGTTTTGCTGAGGTGGAAGTTTCTGCGAGTAATGCTGATCGTCAGGCACGTCTGGTGCCGCCCCAGTCCGAATGGCAGGTCAGCAAAGACACTGCTTATGTGCATATTGCCGGCAATGAAACCATCGGTGGCGTGGAATTTGATTTTGTGCCGGAGCTGGGAGATATTCCGCTGGTCAGTGATGCATCTTCCCATATTTTATCTCGCCCCGTGGATGTCAGCCAGTTTGGGCTGATTTATGCGGGTGCCCAGAAAAATATTGGTCCTGCTGGCTTGACCCTGGTCATTGTGCGTGAAGACTTGTTGGGACATGCCCCGGCCAATACGCCGACCATGCTGGATTATGCCGTGCAAGCCAAAGAAGGATCCATGCATAATACCCCGCCCACATTTGCTATTTATGTGGCCGGTTTGGTATTCAAATGGCTGAAAAAAACCGGTGGCCTGCAAGCTATGGCTGAACGCAATGCGCACAAAGCGAAATTGCTGTATCAGGCCATAGACGGATCAGAGGGTTTTTATGCCAATCCGATTGAACAGCGTAACCGGTCCTGGATGAATGTGCCCTTTACCCTGAGAAACGCCAATCTGGACAAGGCATTCCTCCAGGAAGCCGAACTTCAGCATTTGCTCCAACTCAAAGGCCATCGCCTGCTGGGTGGGATGCGCGCATCCATATATAACGCCATGCCCGAGACCGGCGTGCAGGCATTAGTGGATTTCATGCGGGACTTTGCCCGCAAGCACAACTAGGAGCGTAGGTTTTGAAAACATCCTCGCGCAGCCTGGTAGAATTGCGTGCCGCCATTGATCAGGTCGATGGCAAGATTTTGGCGTTACTGAGCGAGCGGGGTCATCTGGCCCACGCAGTCGGGGAACTCAAACGGGCTGAGGGCGAAAGCCGTTTTTATCATCCTGATCGTGAGGCAGAAATCTTGCGACGGATTATGCAGGAAAATCCCGGACCTTTTACAGATGCCCAGGTGGCCAGCATTTATCGGGAGATCATTTCGGCAGGACTGGCTCAGGAAGAAGCCTTGCAAGTCGCTTATCTGGGGCCGGCAGGTACCTTCTCGCAGATGGCCGCGCAAAAACATTTTGGCCGTTCGGCTGCTTTTCAACCGACTGGCAGTATTCCTGAAATTTTTCGGATGGTCGATGGCGGGCAGGCACAATTTGGCGTGGTTCCGGTGGAAAACAGCACGGAAGGTTCTGTTAACCTGACTCTGGATTTGTTACTGGATTATCCCCTGCAAATTTGCGGGGAGGTGCAGTTACGCATTGTGCATAATCTGGTGGCCAATATTCCCATGGAACAAATCCGCAAGGTTTATGTGCATTACCAGACCCGCGCCCAGTGTCGACAATGGCTGGCTACGCATCTTCCCCAAGTCGAGTTGGTGGATGTCCCCAGTAATGGAGTAGCCGCAGAACGGGCAGTCCAGGATCCGCAAGGTGCTGCCATTTCAACCACCGTGGCTGCCGAAACTTATGCCCTGAATATTTTGCAGGCAGGCATTGAAGATAATCCAGAAAACACCACACGTTTTCTGGTCATCGGAAAAATCCTCACGCGTCCTACTGGTCAGGATAAAACCAGCCTGGTGGTGGCGGGCATTAATCGGCCGGGGAGTCTCCACGCGCTCTTGTCACCCCTCGCCGATGCGCATATCAGTCTGACCCGCATAGAATCCCGTCCCGCTCGTTCTGCGGTCTGGGAATATGTTTTTTATCTGGATATGTTGGGACATTGTCAGGATTCCGACTTGACCCCGGTACTGGATGCTCTGGCGGCACAGTCTTCTTTTTATCGTTGTCTGGGCAGTTATCCCAAGGCGGTTTTTTAATGACACTGAATTTTCTGGAGTACGCAGTTCCGGGTGTGGCGAATTTACGTCCCTATCAGCCTGGCAAGCCTCTGGCTGAACTGGAACGTGAATTGGGCATACGCGATGCCATCAAGTTGGCTTCCAATGAAAATCCCCTGGGCCCCAGTCCTTTGGCGCTGGCGGCAATACGTGACGCATTGCCCGATCTGGCCCTTTATCCAGAAGGTGGCGCTCCGGAACTGCGCGCGCGCCTCGCGCAAATTCATGACCTGGACCCCCGGCAATTTATTTTTGGGAATGGTTCGGATCAGGTTATCGAAATGGCGGTCCGTACTTTTGCCGGGCCAGGGACGGAAGTGATTGTATCACAATATGCTTTTGCTGCTTATGATATTGCTGCACAGGCCAGTGGTGCGACGGTACGGACAGCGCCTGCCCGAAATTACGGACATGATCTGGATGCGATGGCAGCCTTACTCAGTGAGCAGACGCGGCTGGTATTTATCGCCAACCCCAATAATCCAACCGGGACGCAATTGTCCGGCGCGACCCTGGAAACCTTTATTGATAGTGTCCCGGCGCATGCCTTAGTGGTTCTCGACGAGGCCTACCTGGAACTGATGGACGACGAAAATTATCCCGATGGTCGCCAATGGTTGGGACGTTTCAGTAATTTGCTGGTAACCCGGACTTTTTCCAAGGCTTATGGCTTGGCCGGCCTGCGCTGTGGTTATGGAATGGGGCATCCGGACCTGATTGCCGTGCTGGAACGTGTGCGCCAACCCTTCAATATCAACAGCCTGGCGCAGGTGGCCGCGCATGCTGCCTTGCTCGATACCCGGCATCTGGAGGCAACGCGCGTCAATAATCGTCAGGAAAGACAGGTTCTGGCGGAGGGGTTGGATAAATTTGGATTGACAATTCTGCCCCCTGCAGGCAATTTTACCGCCTTCGCCGTACCGGGAGGAGGGCAGCGCGTGTATTCGGCGTTGTTACAGCGTGGTGTGATCGTGCGCCCCCTCAGCCCCTACGGCATGCCGGATCATCTGCGGGTGAGTGTGGGCCTGCCGGTGGAAAATCAACGTTTTCTGAAAATGCTGGGCGAGGTCCTGTAATCCCATGATCGTCATTGTCAAACCACAAGTAAGCGCAGAGCAAATGGAGCAGTTGCTGGAGCGAATTCGTCAATTCGGCCTGCAGCCTATGGTGAGTACAGGCTCGGAACGAACTGTGGTAGGTCTGCTGGGCGACGAACGCTTGTTGCCGGAAGGCGCGCTGGAATCCTTACCCGCAGTGGAACAGGTTATGCCCATTCTCAAACCCTATAAGTTGGTCAGTCGTGAATTCAAGTCCACCGATACCATAGTTGAGGTACGGGGAATTCCCTTTGGTGGTAAACAAATCCAGATTATTGCCGGCCCCTGTTCCGTAGAAACGCCGGAACAGATGCGCAGTGCTGCAGAGGCCGTAAAAGCCGCTGGATGCCGTTTGATGCGCGGTGGTGCTTTTAAACCGCGCACCAGTCCATATACCTTTCAGGGTGTTGGTGATGAGGGTCTGGACTATTTCCGGACGGCTGCTGACGCAGTGGGCTTGCCCATTGTTACCGAATTGATGGATGTCCGAAAAATCGACCTTTTTCTGGAAAAAGGCGTGGATATTATTCAGATTGGTACCCGCAACATGCAGAATTTTGATCTGCTCAAGGAAGTGGGGCGTCTGGATGTGCCGGTTATCCTCAAGCGGGGCCTCAGCGCCACGATCAAGGAATGGTTGATGGCAGCGGAATATATTGCCGCCCATGGTAATCACAAAATCATTTTTGCCGAGCGGGGCATCCGCACTTTCGAGACTTCCTACCGGAATGTGCTGGATGTCACGGCTATTCCGGTGCTCAAGAAGGAAACCCATTTGCCGGTGATCGTCGATCCCAGCCATGCCGGTGGTAAGTCCTGGCTGGTTCCGGCACTTTCCAAAGCCGCCATTGCCGCTGGGGCCGATGGCTTGCTGGTGGAATCCCACCCCTGTCCGGAAGAAGCGTGGTGTGATGCAGATCAGGCGCTGAGTCCTCAGCAGTTGATGGTCTTGATGGATGATCTGCATAAAGTCGCAGCGGCCATAGGACGCGAACTGTAAGATGCCGGAGATTCCCTTTCAGCGAGTGGCCATAGTGGGCCTCGGGCTGATGGGTGGCAGTGTTGCCAAGGCCTTGCGCGCTGTGGGGTATGAAGGTCATATTCATGCCGCGTTGCCCAGTGCCGCTGCCGTAGCCTCTCAGCAGTCCAGCGCAGAACCTTGGCGGATTGTACTGGGGCATCAGTTGCCGGAGGTGTTGGTAGATGCCGATCTGATCCTGCTGGCCACGCCGCCCAAAGTATTACTGGCCCAGCTTCCGGAAGTTGCGCGCTGGGCAGATCCTGCTGCGGTAATAACCGATGTGGCCAGTACCAAAAATACTATTACCTGCCGGGCTACGGAAATTTTCGGGACGCGCTTTGTGCCGGGCCATCCGGTGGTCGGCAGTGAAATGACTGGCTTTCGGGCGGCGCGTGAAGACTTGTATCGGGCTGCTCAGGTGGTTCTTACGCCGCTGCCAGGTCGGACGGATGCGCTGGCGCTGGGCAAAGTCCGGCAGTTCTGGATGGCCTTGGGTGCCGAGGTGCAGGAAATGTCGCCCCAGGCGCACGATGCAGCGCTGGCAGCTACCAGTCATCTGCCGCATTTGTTGGCATTTATTTATTTGGCCGGACTGGAGTCGCAGTTTCCCGGTCTGGAAAACTTGGCGGGTGGCGGTTTGCGTGATTTCTCGCGGATTGTCGATTCCAACCCCGCACTTTGGGCCGAAATTCTGCTGGAAAACCAGCAGGCAGTGCGTCAGCAACTGCAACAACTCCAACAGAACTTAAGACTGGCCGAACAATTTCTGGTGGACGAAGCCACGCCTGATCTGCAGTCCTGGCTGGCACGTGGCAAAACGGTTCGCCAACAATTTCATTTTCCACCGGTGCTTCCTGAATGACTACCCGCTACATCGTTAGACCTGGCCATGCGCTCAAAGGCCGCTTCCCTGTTCCGGGAGACAAGTCCATTTCCCATCGCTCGGTCATACTTGGTGCCCTCGCCGAAAAAGTGACCGAAGTAGAGGGGCTCTTGGAGGGCGAAGATGTACTGGCGACCATTGCTGCATTTCGGGCCATGGGGGTCCATATGGACGGTCCGGAAAATGGCCACCTGCGCATTCATGGAGTGGGGTTGCATGGCCTGAAAGCACCACAAGTCCCGCTGGATTGTGGTAACTCAGGCACGGCTATGCGTCTCCTGTCCGGGGTGTTGGCCGGGCAGACTTTTGCTAGCACCCTGGTGGGTGATTCCAGTTTGCAGAAGCGACCCATGGGCCGGGTTTTGAAGCCGCTCTTGGCCATGGGGGCCGATATTCAGGCACAAGACGGAAAAGCACCGCTGCATATTCATGGAAAACCCTTGCAGGGGATGCATTATGATATGCCGGTTGCCAGCGCCCAGGTGAAATCCGCCGTATTATTGGCGGGTTTATATGCCCAGGGTGAAACCTGCGTCACCGAACCGGCACCTACCCGGGATCATAGTGAACGCATGTTGAAAGGTTTCGGCTATGCGGTATCCCGACAGGAAAATCGTGCCTGCCTGGAAGGTGGCGGTCAGCTCACCGGGCAACGTATCCAGGTACCCGGCGATATTTCTTCGGCAGCTTTTTTTCTGTTGGGTGCCAGTATCACCCCGGGGTCGGATCTGCTGCTTGAGGGGGTAGGCATTAATCCCACCCGCACCGGAATCATTGAAATTCTCACCCGGATGGGCGCGCGGATTGATTTGACGGCTCTGCGCGAAATTGGTGGTGAGCCGGTGGCGGATATCCGGGTACGTTATGCCCCACTGCAAGGCATTGAGGTTCCTCCCCATTTGGTGCCTTTGGCCATTGATGAATTTCCGGCCCTGTTTATCGCCGCCGCCTGTGCAAAAACACCCAGTATCATTTCCGGAGCTGAAGAATTGCGGGTGAAGGAAAGTGATCGCATTGCCGTGATGGCTGCCGGTTTACGGGCTTTGGGCGTGGCGGTGGAAGAGCGGCCTGACGGAGCGATAATTACACCTTCCACTTTCTGTGGCGGGCAGGTCGATAGTCATGGCGATCATCGCATTGCCATGGCTTTTGCCATGGCCGGGCAGGTAGCCTCCGGAAATATTGAAATATTGGATTGTGCCAATGTCGCCACATCTTTCCCCGGTTTTCCGGCGCTGGCTCGTCAGGCCGGACTGAACCTGGAGGTTTTCGCCGCATGAGCCTGATTCCCGTAGTGACTCTGGATGGTCCGGGCGGTGTGGGTAAAGGAACATTGGGACGCATGCTGGCGCATGATCTCGGCTGGCACTTGCTGGACAGCGGGGCTATTTATCGTGCCTTGGCGTTGGCGGCAGATCGATCAGGAATTGCCAAAGATGATGAGGCGGGCCTGGTTCAGCTGGCGCTGGAATTGCCCTTGCGTTTTCGGGGGGATGGCAACCAGACTCTGGTGCTGCTGCACGATGAACCAGTGGACGAGGCTATTCGTACCCCATCTATTAGCGCCCTGACATCGCAAATTGCTGTTATTCCGGCGCTGCGTACGGCCTTGTTGCAGCGGCAAAGAGACTTTGCCCAGGCTCCGGGTCTGGTAGCCGATGGCCGGGATATGGGTACAGTGGTTTTCCCGGAAGCGGTGCTGAAGGTTTTTTTGACCGCCAGTGCCGAAGAGCGCGGTAAAAGACGCCTCAATCAGTTGATGGAACAGGGGATTAGTGCTAATCTCGCGGGCGTTGTGGCGGAAATTGCAGAACGGGATGCCCGAGATCAACAACGCAGCGTCGCGCCGCTTCGGCCCGCTGCGGATGCCCGAATTTTGGATACCAGTGCGCAAACAGTCGTCGAAACCTATACGGTCTTGCAGGCGTGGGTAAAAACCGCGTTGCGGGAGAATTGAAACCGCCATTGATATGGCATTGAGCAGTAATCAAAAGGGACACCCACGGTGCTCCCGGTACATGAGGCCTATTGAAATTTATGACCACCCCTAACGCTGAAATGCTTGTTGAACCCAGTTTTGCCGAGATGTTTGAAGAAAGCCAGAGTACCCAGGGTCTGAAGCCTGGTGAGTTGCTTACCGGCATTGTCACCCGCGTGGATAATGATTTTGTCATCGTCGATGTCGGCCTTAAATCCGAAGGACCCATTCCTGCCGAGCAGTTTCGCAACGCCGAGGGTGAAATCGAAGTCAAGGTCGGTGACTCGGTTGAGGTCTGTCTGGAGTTGGTCGAAGATGGCATGGGTGAAACCCGTCTGTCGCGTGAAAAAGCCCGTCGTGCCAAGACCTGGGTCGATCTGGAAAAATCTTTCAATGACAATGAAGTAGTACATGGCTTCCTGACCGGTAAGGTCAAGGGTGGTTTCACCGTCAGCATTGATGGTGTTCGTGCCTTCCTGCCGGGTTCATTGGTGGATGTCCGTCCGGTGCGTGATGTGGCTTATCTCGAAGGTAAAGACCTCGAGATGAAAATCATCAAACTGGATCGCAAGCGTAATAACGTGGTGGTGTCTCGTCGCGCCGTGGTTGAGCAGGAACAAAGCGCTGAACGTGGCGTGTTGCTGGAAAGCATCCAGGAAGGTGCCATTCTCGACGGTGTGGTGAAAAACCTGACCGATTATGGTGCATTTATTGATCTGGGCGGAATTGACGGTCTGCTGCATATTACGGATATGGGTTGGCGTCGCGTCAAGCATCCCAGCGAAGTGGTTACCGTTGGTGGCGAAGTGCGTGTCCTGGTCCTCAAGTTCGACCGCGAAAGAGGTCGTATTTCTCTGGGCATGAAGCAGTTGGGTGAAGATCCGTGGCGTGATATTGCCCGTCGTTACCCTGAATCCACCCGCATTTTCGGTAAGGTCACCAATGTCACCGATTATGGTGCCTTCGTTGAAATCGAAGAGGGCGTGGAAGGTCTGGTGCACGTTTCCGAAATCGACTGGACCAACAAGAACATTAACCCGGCCAAGGCTCTGCATGTCAGTCAGGAAGTAGAGGTGATGATTCTTGATATTGATGAAGAGCGTCGCCGTATTTCTCTGGGTATCAAACAGTGTCTGCCTAATCCATGGGATGATTTTGCCCAGAACTTCCAGAAAGGCGATCGGGTCTCCGGCCAGATCAAGAGCATCACCGACTTTGGTGTATTTGTGGGTCTGGATGGTGGAATTGACGGCCTGATTCATCTCTCCGACCTTGCCTGGGATCGTACCGGTGAAGAAGCTGTGCGTGATTTCAAGAAAGGCGATACGCTGGAAGCCGTGGTGCTCAGCATTGATCCGGAACGTGAACGTATCAGCCTTGGCATCAAGCAGATGGAAACGGATCCTTTCATTCAGTTTGTCGTCGCCAATGAAAAGGGCGCGCTGGTAGAAGGTGAAGTCATTTCCGTAGATGGTCGTGGCGCAGAAATTCGCCTGGGTGAAGGGGTTGAAGGCCACCTGCCGCAACGTGAGTTGAATAAGGGCCAGACCCTGGCAGCAGGTGACAAGATTGAGGTGGCCATTGCCGCCGTAGATCGTAAAAACCGCACCTTGACCCTGAGTACCAAAGCGCGTGATGTGGCCGTAGCTCCAAGTGCTGAAGAACAGGCTGCTGCTACCCAGCAGTATGCCCGCAGCGCGGCAACAGGCACCACCAGTCTGGGTGACCTGATTAAAGAGCAGCTCAAGCGTAAGCAGGAAGAAGAGGGTTAGTTGTAAGACGGCTCCTCGGATGCCCTTATTGAGTATCCGGGGAGCCACTTTTTTAGGCGTCAGGCCGAAGTTCTTACCGTCTGACGTTTTCATAGTTTTCCAATCAGTGCTTATTTGAAGAAGCTAAAAATCATGACTAAATCTGAATTGATCAAAAACATCAGCGCCCAATACCCGCAGCTCAGTGTGCGTGATATTGAAATGGCCACCCGCCATATGCTGGATTACCTCAGTGATGCACTTGCTGAAGGTGAGCGCATTGAAATTCGTGGCTTTGGCAGCTTTTCCATGCATGTACGTCCTGCTAAACAGGGGCGTAATCCCAAGACCGGCGAATCGGTCATGGTGCCGGAAAAGCGGGTTCCACACTTCAAACCGGGTAAGGAACTGCGTGAGCAGGTCGATTATCCGGAGAATACATCCGGCAAAGCCTGATTGACCATTCTGGGCGTGGATTCTGCGGTTGTCCTCGTCCTGGGGATAGTATCAGGCTTTGCCGCCCTGCTGGGTTTCTGGCTGGGACGTACCCAAAAAGAGCCAGCTAGCAAAGCCATCCCTCAGGTTTATATTCAGGGCCTGAATTATCTTCTGAGTGAACGTCAGGACG
Organism: Acidithiobacillus concretivorus; assembly: GCF_018853445.1. Lineage (GTDB taxonomy): Bacteria > Pseudomonadota > Gammaproteobacteria > Acidithiobacillales > Acidithiobacillaceae > Acidithiobacillus > Acidithiobacillus concretivorus. The sequence continues at coordinate 33,175 of NZ_JABELD010000062.1, read as the reverse complement.
AAGCGGTAGAGGTTTTTCTGGAAGCCTTGCGCCAGCACCCGGAAAGTGTCGATATACTCCTGGCCTTGGGCCGTCAGTTTCGACGACGTGGCGAGCTGGAAAGGGCATTGCGGGTACATCAGTACTTACTGGAGCAGCCTGCCCTGGTTGAGGGGTTAAGGCAAAGTGTGCTGTTTGAAATTGCCCGCGATTATTTGAAAGCCGGTATTTTGGATCGGGCAGAAAGTATTCTCAAAGAGCTGCTCGAAAGTCAGCCTGCGCATACCGAAGGGCTCGCCACGTTGGCTGAACTCTATGAATTAGGTAGTGAGTGGGCTTCCTCCATTGCCATTCGCAAGCGTTTGCTCCAATCAGGAATGTCCGCACAGCAAACGGTAATTGCCTTGTTGTACGGCGAGCTGGCAGAAGAATCGCTGCGCAGTGAAGATTACTCCCAAGCACAAAAGTATCTGAATGCCGCGCGCCGGGAAGTGCCCGACAATCCCCGCGCCCTGATGATTGCCGGGCGTCTGGCTTTTGACAAAAAAGATTGGCAGGGTGCCCTCAAATACTGGAATAGATTGCTGGCACTACCTACCGACTCGACGATTTTACTGGTGCTGGAGCCCTTTCTGCAGGTTTTGCAGCACATGGGAAGCCAGCAGTCAGGTCACTTGCAGCGTTTGCAGGCTCACTGTAGTTCGCCGCTGGCCATAAAACGCCTGGCAGAAGCTTTGCAGAAGATAGAGGGGCAAGCGGCTGCCAGTACTTTTTTGCGGCATATTCTGATCAAAAAACCTGATCTTAGGGTGTTTCAGCTGTTGTTAAGCATGGACCCGAACGCACCCGAAGCGGAGCTGATCGAAAAAATGGTCTTGGCCGTGCGTCAGTGGCAACTGGAACCCCAACTGTTTCATTGTCAGTCTTGTGGTTATCAAAGTACGCAGTATTACTGGCGCTGCCCCAGTTGTCGCCAGTGGGGTGTCTTTTCAGGAGAGGAAAAGCTGTGAAATCACCACTTATTGTCGCGCTGGATTATGCAGATATGACAGCAGCACTAGCCATGGTCGAACTTTTGGATCCCCGCCAATGTCGGGTCAAAGTGGGCAAGGAACTCTTTACAGCATCTGGACCCAAAGTAGTTGAACAACTTCAAAACAGGGGCTTTGAGGTGTTTCTGGATCTCAAATTTCATGATATTCCGCAGACGGTGGCCAAGGCCTGTCAGGTTGCCGCCCGCTTGGGGGTATGGATGCTCAATGTGCATGCCAGTGGGGGTAAAGCGATGCTGGAAGCCGCGCGGGAGGCTATTGATGGCGTGACGGCTTCCGGGCATCAGCCGCTGCTGATTGCGGTGACAGTATTAACCAGTCTGGATGCAAATGCCTTGATGCAGCTGGGTGTGCAAGACCCTGTTGAGCTTCAGGTAGAAAGGTTGGCCGCGCTCAGTGCAGAAGCCGGTCTGGATGGACTGGTCTGTTCTGCGCAGGAAGCTTCCCGGCTCAAACAATTGCATCCGGAGTTTTGTCTGGTGACCCCCGGTATCCGTCCCGCCCAGTATGGCGCTGATGATCAGAAGCGGACCATGACGCCTGGAGCAGCACTGGCGGCGGGTTCAGACTATCTGGTCATTGGTCGCCCCATTACTGCAGCGCCGGATCCGGCAGAAGCTTTGTCTGCCCTGTTGGCTGCTTGCGCGGGATAAGGTGTCCCATTTTATAAAATCAGACTAATGGAGAAACAAACTCAGTGACAGCAGATGAAGTAGTGGATTTATACAAAAATGATGGTGCCTTGTTACAAGGACATTTTTTATTGTCCTCTGGCTTGCACAGCGATACCTACTTGCAATCCGCAAAAGTGTTGCAGAATCCAGAACATGCAGAACGGCTCTGTGCCGCGATGGTTGCCGGTATTCCAGAAGCCATCAGGAAGCAGATCCGTTGTGTTGTGGGACCCGCCATGGGTGCCGTGTTGGTTTCTTATGAATGTGCCAGAGCCCTGGGGGTACGCAGTCTTTTTACTGAACGTGAAAATGGCCAGATGGTCCTGCGCCGGGGCTTTGCTTTATCTCCAGGTGAAGGGGTATTGGTTGTTGAAGATATTACTACGACAGGTGGCTCGACCCGTGAATGCATAGCTGCAGTAGAGGCAGCCGGAGGCAAGCTGTTGGCGAGTTCTGCGATTATTGACCGTAGCGCGGGCTTCCAGGATTTTGATGGTATTCCGTTTTACCCACTCCTGCGTTTGCCGGTGCGGACCTGGTCCGCTGAAGATTGTCCGCTCTGCGCGGCGGGTGGTGTCCCGGTGAAACCGGGCAGTCGGGGGCTGCGCTGACCTTGAGGGGCGGCGGGCTTGAGTTTATGATGGGTGTTTAGGCTTAGACAAAATGAAAAACAAGGATCAGTTCATGCAAATTTCTACACCGGAGGCTGCGCCTCTGGAACGCCACATTCATGTGACCATTCCTGCCAGTGAGGTGGAAAATGGTGTCACGCAACGTTTACGCAATAAGGCCCGCTCAGCGCGGTTTCCGGGATTTCGGCCGGGCAAGGCACCATTGGCTATTGTTGAACGCCATTATGGTTCAGATGCCCTCATGGAAACCTTTGACCAGCTGATTAACGAGCGCTATTCCCAGGCTGTGCGTGAACAATCCCTGCGTCCCGTAGGGCGTCCCGAAGTGCAGGTTGAAAAAGGCGGGCGCGGAGAAGACTTCGTGTTTACGGCGGTTGTTGAAGTCTATCCTGAATTCGAGCCCCAAATTCCCACGGCTACGGTGATTCGAAAGAGTGCCGTCGTGACGGAAAGTGATGTAGATGCCACGATTGATATCATGCGCCAGCAGCGCCGTTTTTATGTTAAAACCGAGCGTGCGGCACAAAATGAAGACCGGGTTACGGTAGATTTCCAGGGACTTATGGATGGCGAACCCATGCCCGGTGGCGATGTGGTGGATTATCAGGTAGTTCTGGGTGCTGGGCGGCTGCTGCCTGATATTGAACAAGGCCTTATCGGGCTTTCTGCCGGTGAAGAAAAAAGCGTTTCGGTACAGTTTCCTGCGGATTATCATGTGGCAGAATTGGCGGGCAAAAATGCCGAATTTCATCTCCAGGTCAAGGAAGTGGCTGAAGCACAGTTGCCCGAATTAAACACCGAATTTGCTCTGGCGCTGGGTATCGAAGACGGCGATGTCGCGGTCCTGCGTCAGGAGGTCAAAGAGAATCTGGAACGCGAAGCCCAAAGACTGAGTCATGCCCAGGTGAAATCGCAACTGCTGGATCTGGTGGTCGAAAGCAACCAGCCAGACCTGCCCAAACAAATGTTGGCCCAGGAACTGGAACAATTGCAGAAAGACCCCAATGCCAGTGCTGCTGAAGACCTGGAAAACATCTCCAGGCGCCGGGTAGTGCTGGGTCTGGTCCTCAGTGAAGTCGTGCGTCGGGAAAAACTGCAGGCCAGTTCTGCCGAGGTGACGCAAGTCATTCGCGACATGGCCGAGCAATATGAGGATCCCGACCAGTTTGTGGCCTGGTATCGCAGCAAACCGGAGCAGCTGGAACAGGCAGAAGCCATGGTGCTGGAGGATAAAGTGGTGGCATGGCTTCTGGAGCGTGTTAAAGTGACCGAAGAGTCGGTGAACTTTAATCAGTTGATTGGCCGTTCTCCGGCAACCCCAGCGGCGTAAATCGGGCATTCAGACGAAGGTGGCAGCGTCCCTTAATCGAGGAGCAGCAATGATGTGGAAACAAGCAGGAGATCCAGTTACGTCCGTCCCCCAGGGTTTGGGATATGTTCCGATTGTGGTGGAACAAACGGGTCGTGGTGAGCGGTCTTATGATATTTATTCCCGCCTGCTAAAAGAACGGGTTATTTTCATGGTGGGTCAGGTAGAAGACATGATGGCCAACCTGGTGGTAGCCCAGCTGCTTTTTCTGGAAGCGGAAAATCCTGACAAGGATATTGCTTTGTATATCAATAGCCCGGGTGGTTCGGTGACGGCGGGTATGGCTATTTATGATACCATGCAGTTCATCCGTCCCAAGGTGAGCACGGTCTGTATTGGACAGGCCGCCAGTATGGGTGCCGTACTGCTCGCCGCTGGTGCGGAAGGCAAACGCTACGCATTACCCAACGCCAGAATCATGTTGCATCAGCCTTCCGGTGGTTTCCAGGGGCAGGCGCATGATATCGAAATTCACACCAAAGAAATTCTGCGCATTCGTGAACGACTCAACGATATTCTGGTCCACCATACTGGACAGAGTCGTGAACGCATTGAGCAGGATCTCGACCGGGATTTTTTCATGTCGGCCGAAGAGGCCCAAACCTATCATCTCGTGGATGCCGTGATTACCCATCGCGGTGATGACGAGACCGCCTGAAACAGGCAGGAGAACAGCTATGGCTGGAAAGCATGAGGGAAGTGGCGAAAAGACCTTGTATTGTTCTTTTTGTGGAAAAAGTCAGCACGAAGTTCGGAAACTGATTGCCGGTCCATCGGTATTCATCTGCGATGAATGCATTGAACTGTGCAATGATATTGTCAAGGACGAAATCCTGGATGATCTGCACGGTGATCAGCAGGATAAACTTCCGAAACCCATGGAAATACGCAAGACGCTGGATGATTATGTGATTGGTCAGGATAGTGCCAAAAAAGTGCTTTCCGTGGCGGTCTACAATCATTACAAACGTCTGGAGCATGGTGGTAAGGACAATGAAGTAGAGCTCGACAAAAGTAATATTTTGTTGATTGGTCCGACCGGATCCGGCAAGACCCTACTGGCCCAGACCTTGGCACGGCTTTTGAACGTGCCTTTTGCCATGGCCGATGCCACGACCCTCACCGAAGCCGGTTATGTTGGTGAGGATGTGGAAAACATTATTCAAAAATTGCTGCAGAAATGTGATTATGACGTCGAGAAAGCTCAGACGGGAATCGTCTATATTGACGAAATCGACAAGATCACCCGCAAATCTGAAAATCCTTCCATTACCCGCGACGTATCGGGAGAAGGCGTGCAGCAGGCCTTGTTGAAACTGATTGAAGGCACCGTCGCCTCGGTTCCTCCCCAGGGAGGCCGTAAACATCCACAGCAGGAGTTTTTGCAGGTGGATACCCGCCACATTCTGTTTGTCTGTGGAGGTGCGTTTGCGGGCCTTGAAAAATCCGTTTCTTCCCGTCTCGAAAAAGGCGGAATGGGCTTTAATGCGCCCCTTAAAAAACGGGACAAAGATGCCACTGCCGCCATGCTCATGCAGAATCTGGAACCGGAAGATCTGGTGCGCTATGGGTTGATTCCCGAATTTGTTGGACGTTTGCCTATTCTGGCACTTTTGGAAGAGTTGGACGAAGAAGCGCTCATGTCCATCCTCACTGAACCCAAAAATGCCCTGATCAAGCAATATCAGAAAATGTTCTCCCTGGAGGGCGTTACCCTGGAGTTCCGTCCGGAGGCGCTCAAGGGCATTGCCAAAAAGGCCCTTGCGCGGAAAACCGGTGCCCGTGGCTTGCGCTCCATCCTTGAGCAGATTTTACTGGACACCATGTATGAGCTGCCCTCCATGACCGGCGTCAAAAAAGTAGTGGTGGATGCTGCTGTAGTAGAAAGTGGCGGCAAGCCGCTTCTGGTTTATGACGATGCCATCAAGGTGGATATGTCTCATCCGGCCTGAAACAAGCAGGGGCGCGTTGAAAACTCGATCATGCGCCCCAATCTGCTTTCCTAATGATGGTTATCATCGAATTTCTGGAGTGAACCGTGGCGCAAATAGATAAAAGTCTCCTGGTAGAAGAAGAATCCCTGATGGTGCCCGTACTTCCGTTACGGGACGTGGTGGTTTTCCCATATATGGTGATCCCGCTTTTTGTAGGTCGTGCAAAGTCTATCCGCGCGCTGGAAGAAGCCATGTCAGGAGAAAAACAAATCCTGTTGGTTTCTCAGAAAAATGCTGCTGATGATGATCCCCAGCCGGAAAATATTTATCGCATTGGGACCTTGGCCACTATTTTGCAGTTGCTGAAATTGCCGGATGGAACGGTAAAAGTCCTGGTGGAAGGTACGGATCGTGCCAAGATTGTTTCTTTTTTGCCAGCCGATGAATCGCTCCGCGCCCAGGTCCAGGTGGTGGTCAGTGCTGCCGCCAATGATCGTGAACTGGAGGCGCTGATGCGTTCAGTCAGTGCGCAGTTCGAGTCCTATGTAAAGCTGAACAAAAAAATTCCGCCGGAAATTTTGTCTACTCTGGCCAGTATGGATGATCCGGCGCGACTGGCCGATACGGTGGCTGCCCACCTCAGTCTCAAGCTCGAAGAAAAACAGGATATTCTCGAAAAGGCAGATACGCGTGTGCGGTTGGAACATCTGCTGGGTATGATGGAATCCGAAATTGATCTGCTTCAGGTAGAGAAGCGGATTCGTGGACGTGTCAAACGGCAAATGGAAAAAAGCCAGCGCGAGTATTATTTGAATGAGCAGATGAAAGCCATTCAGAAGGAGCTCGGCGATCTTTCGGAAGAGGGCGGCAGTGAACTGGATGAACTCGCCCGTAAAATTGAAAAAGCCGGAATGCCCAAAGATGTGCGGGCCAAGGCTGATGCCGAATTAAAGAAACTGCGCATGATGAGCCCCATGTCTGCAGAAGCGACGGTGGTGCGTAATTACATTGACTGGTTGGTGGGTGTTCCATGGCGGAAACGCAGCAAGATCACCAAGGATCTTAAGCGTGCCAAGGCCATCCTGGATGCCGACCACTATGGTCTGGAGGATGTGAAGGAGCGCATACTGGAGTATCTCGCAGTGCAGGAACGTGTGGGTAATAGTCGTGGACCCATTTTGTGTCTGGTTGGCCCGCCCGGTGTTGGTAAAACCAGTTTGGGTCGCTCCATTGCGGAAGCCACCAATCGCAAATTCGTGCGGATGTCGCTGGGCGGCGTGCGTGATGAGGCGGAAATTCGCGGACACCGGCGCACTTATATCGGCGCATTACCGGGAAAAATTGTCCAGAGTCTGGCCAAGGTGGCAACTCGCAACCCGCTGATGTTGCTGGATGAAGTGGATAAAATGGCGATGGATTTTCGGGGTGATCCGGCTTCGGCGCTGCTTGAAGTGCTCGATCCGGAGCAGAATGCCACTTTTAATGATCATTATCTGGAAGTGGATTTTAACTTGTCTGAGGTAATGTTTGTCACCACAGCCAACACGCTGAATATTCCGGCGCCTTTGATGGATCGTATGGAAGTCATCCGGATTTCCGGTTATACCGAAGATGAAAAAATCCATATTGCCAGTAAATATCTGCTCCCGAAGCAAATCGAGAAAGCGGGTTTGAAAGACGGGGAGATGCAGGTTTCGCAAACCGTGATTCGCGACATCATCCGTTACTATACGCGCGAGGCGGGGGTGCGGAATCTTGAGCGGGAGCTGGCGCGCATTTGCCGTAAAGTCGTCAAGGAGCTCTTGCTGGACAAAAAACGCACTAAAATTCAGGTATCCGATCGTAATCTGGACAAATATCTGGGTGTTCGGCGTTTTGATTATGGCAAAGCGGAAATAGAAAATCGTATTGGCGAAGTCACCGGCTTGGCCTGGACGGAAGTCGGGGGTGAATTGCTGAGCATTGAAGCTGTGGTTGTACCGGGTCGGGGTAAACTCCTGATTACCGGAAAACTCGGTGACGTTATGCAAGAGTCCATTCAGGCGGCTATGAGTGTGGTGCGTGCCAGATCACGTGCGTTGGGTATTCCGGCTGACTTTTATCAAAATCGGGATGTCCATATTCACGTTCCGGAAGGTGCGACACCCAAAGATGGACCTAGCGCAGGTATCGGTATGGCTACAGCACTGGTTTCTGCGCTGACCGGTATTCCGGTAAAAGCTACGGTGGCCATGACGGGTGAAATCACCCTTCGTGGTGAAGTTCTGCCTATTGGGGGTTTGAAAGAAAAACTGTTGGCGGCACATCGCGGAGGGATCAGTACCGTGCTGATACCGGCAGAAAATGAAAAGGATTTGCAGGAAATCCCCAAAAATGTGCGTGATGCACTCACGATCAAGCCGGTACGCTGGATTGACGAAGTGTTAGCTATTGCCCTGGAGACGTCGCCAGCGCCATTGCCTGATGATGGAGAACCTCTACTGGGTGTTGTACCGCCAGTTGGTGGAGATAACGCGGAAGATAAGGCTACAGCGCACTAGGCTGCAGTTATCGGCCTCTGGGAATATGATTATTTTCAGAGGCCATATTATGTTCTGCTATTAACTGGCAATGTTGATAATCTGCTGCTGATTAATGCATGACCGTCGCTAAATCACGACTAAATTTTTAAGATGGATAGGGTCTAACATGTGAAATCATTTGTAGATTTTGTTGATGATCTTGACAAGTGTTTTTTTACCCTGCTATAACCTCTAATAGTTTTAGCTGATTCGTAGTTTTACAGAAGTGTCTGGGTCTATAACAGGAGAAAGAAATTATGAACAAATCCGAATTGATCGAAAAAATTGCAGAAGAAGCAGGTGTTACGCGTGCCGCCGCAGGGCATACCTTGGATGCCGCTATCAAAGTGGTTACCGCTGCCTTGAAAGCGGGTGATCAGGTCACTCTGGTAGGTTTTGGTTCTTTCCTGGTTTCCGAACGCGAAGCGCGTAAGGGTCGGAATCCTGCTACGGGCGCAGAAATCATGATTGCCGCTAGTCGCACACCTAAATTTAAAGCTGGTAAAGCACTGCGTGATGCAGTAAACTAGCGCGTCTGGTTAGGGCGGTTAGCTCAGTTGGTAGAGCGTCGGCTTTACACGCCGAATGTCGGGGGTTCGAGCCCCTCACCGCCCACCACCAATTTATTGGGGTGGTAGTTCAGTTGGTTAGAATGCCGGCCTGTCACGCCGGAGGTCGCGGGTTCGAGCCCCGTCCGCCCCGCCAAATGAAGAAAGGCGCCCTCGCAAGTGGGCGCTTTTTTGTTATTTTAAGGTGGATAATCCCTGATTCGCTTTGGTTATATCCAGGTGTTATTCGTAGTCAGAAAGGCTTTCACCCACCTTTGCAGTGGTCATGCATACCAGAGTGACGTTTCGCGAGGATTCTAATTATGATGGATGTATTTCGTAATTTTGGACAATCATTTATTGCCAAAATAATCATGGTACTCATTGCTTTGTCTTTTGTCCTCTGGGGCGTTAGTGGTTATTTGATGTCCGGCAGTTCTGGGCCTTCGGCTGTAGCATCCGTAAATGGCCAAAAAATTACTGAAGCCGTATTTCATAAACGTCTGGAAGAAGCGCAAGCACGTTATAGTCATGTTTTTGGAGCAGCAACGGCTGCTAAAATGGCACAGCAGAGCAGCTTTGCGCACGATGTACTGAATGGATTGATTGATAATATATTATTGGGCACCGAAGCAGGACACCTGGGTTTACAGGTGTCGGATACGGCCTTGGCCAAAAAAGTTGAAGCCATTCCGGCCTTTCAGGAAAAAGGTGTTTTTTCCAAAGCCAAATACCAGAAATTATTAGCCGCCAACGGGATGACGCCAGCACAATTTGAAGGTATGTTGCGGGAAAGTATGCGGCTGGAGCAACTTCAGGTAGTGCCTCAAATTATTGCCAATGCTTCTGATCAGGCAGCTACTGAAGTATGGGGTTGGTCGCAGGAATATCGGGATATCAGCACAGTGACCATCACTGATGCGCATTTTGCTGAGCAGGCCAAGCCGGATGCGGCAGCAGTGCAATCTTTTTATCAGTCGCACTTATCCGAATTCCAGTTGCCTGCTGAGGTTGAAGTGCAATACGTGGTTATGGGACCACAAAACTTTCGCGGCGCGAACCAGATATCGGTAAAAGACGTTACTGCAGCGGCTGCTTCCGGAAGCAACCATTCAGAAAAGACAGATCAGGCTGCGGAAAATGCTTTTCAGGCCCAAGTTGAAAATTTCAAGGATCGCCTCTTCAGTAGTCCCGATGGACTCCAGTCGCTGGCCAAGGCGTATCACCTCAGCATTGAATCGAGTGGGCAGCTTACCGCCGGAAAAGAATTATCCAGTGGGCCCTTTGCTGATTCGAAGGCGTTGGACCTGGCTTTCAGTAAAGCCGTATTGGCTGGTAAAAACAGCTCGGCCCTGACCCTGAAAAATGGCGATTTGATGGCCGTCCACTTGGTCCATTATACCCCGGGTAGAGCCCAGACTTTAGCGGCAGTCCAAAGTCAAATTACGGCTCAATTAACGGCAGAAAAAGCCACGCAACTGGCAAAAAGCAAAGCGGAAGCCTTGCTGGCTTCAGCCCGTAAAGCCGGTAAGGTGGAAATGTTGAGTGCAGATGGTACTTATCCTGTCAAAGTCCATTTGAATGTTACCCGGAAAGATGCTCGGGGTCTGTCTCCGACTTTGCTGAACGCAGCATTTGATGCTCCAGCTCCTGTGCAGCATATACCTTCCATGGGTATGGTGCGTGGGCAGGATGGCTACACGGTATTTGCGGTGACTCAGGTGATGGCCCCGTCTTCAGTAGCCGTTAATCCCAAGGTGACAGACGAAATTCGTGCGTCACTGGAAGAACAACGGGGAAGATTGTTGTCGGCAGCTTATTTGCGTGATCTGCGCGATCATGCCAAGGTAAAAATCGACGCTGCGAAGCTCGCGGCTGCGAGCAGCCAATAATTCTTGCTAAAGTATCCACGTTAACGATCGGAATTTTTTAAAAACGGGCAGTGGGCCTGAAGGCTTTTTGCTCCAACGCCCCTTGCCTGTTGTTCTAAGGTTCATCCTGCTGTCAGGAGAGAACTCGCCCTTTGGGCTCAAACAGCTCTCCTGACGGGCGCAGGATTTCACCAAGAACAACAACGGCGCGGGACAAAGTCGCTGCAAAGCCTTCAGGCCCACTGCCCGTTTTTAGGCTGCTGATTTTGGCCTACTGATGCGCGTTTGAAGCGCTCGTTTCCACCAATTGCAGATGTACGCTGCGTGCTGTGGATTTGGCAGCGATTTCTCGATAAGCCAAATGGAGTGGTTTAATGTTCAGGGGTTCTTTCAGATACTGACTTCCTGGCGGATCCCAGGAGCCGATTGCAGCGTGGCTGACGGTAACAGGCGTTCCATAATGGATGAGTCCGTACACTTTGCGTGCCGCGCTTTCGGGAAGCTCCACGCATCCTGCACTTTGGGGAAAGCCGTAATTGGTCCGGGGGTAAAAATGTACGGCACGGCCTCTGTCGAAATAATTAACCCAACGGATATCCGGGTCATCATAATGTTGGTACTGCACCCAGTGGTGGTGATAGTGGGAATAATGCACGGATTGGAGGGCATAACCCGCCGACTTCGCGGCCTCATATAAGCGTATTTGCGCGTGGGATACTGGTATGGGAAAGCGGCCAACCATGGCGGTATGGGTATCACGGGCATAAACCGGCCAGGTCCCATCTGGAGTCGCATGCATGACGCCGGTATTGGCTTTGCTTTGGAAAATCCAGCCACGCCCACCCATAAACAAATGAATTTCTTCCGGGCGCGGAAATTTGGTCACCAGTATCCAGGTCCAGGGATCCGGATCTGTTTTTTTTGCGTGTAACAGGGCTTTTTCTATGTTCAGCGGTAATCCTCGTATGCCCATTCCGCCTGGGACTATCGGTAGATTATGCACCGCTTCGAACTGATACAACGCACCCAGTACCAACGGATTCCAGGGATCTTGCCAGGAATCTGATGCGGCAAGGGCCTGCAAGGCTCGCGGAATTTTAAAGCGCCACAGGTAAGTTTTATGAATATGCCCATGCGTGCCCAAATATTTTTCTGGGACCAGCGGAAGGTAATGAAGATGAATCAAAATATGCCGCGTTTCCTTGGCGCTCAGGACTGTTGGGGAGGCACTGGAAACCACAGCAGCGGTGGGCGATGCTGGTAACAGCATGACAGTCCTTTTCGATGGTCTTTGTGGTGATTATTGGTGTAATTTTACATGGTAATTAGTCATTCGTAAGATGATTTAAGTTCCCTGTTGCGTTGACTCGAAGCCTTTGCGTGCATTCTGGTTTTTCCAGGAACTCCGGAGCTCCGGTAGTGGTCGATCCAGTAGTTTCTCCAGTTGCTGGATTTCCGGTTCATAAAAGGCTTGTAAAAAACTCCGGGCTTCGACATCGATGGGCGGTTTATGGCTTTTCATCAGGAAAAAGTGGCGCCAGATGTAATCTCCCCAACGACGGGGGAAAAAGTGTTCTCCAATGCGGCGGCTGATGGGATGACTGGCAAGTATGCGCGCCCAGTTTCCCCGTGGCAGGCGATAGGCATTATGGATAGATTGTAGATCAATATGATTGATAGCCTGAGGATCAATTCCCAGAAACTCGCAGATGTTTTTGAGGACCTCTGCAGGATTTTTTTTGAGGTCTTCCAGCAAGCAGATATGGACGTTTTCAGTACCAAAACGCTGCTGGTATCTGGAAATCTGTGCGGCGTATTGGCCGAGTTCCAGATATAATTGGGACACGCCCCAACCCTTGTCCGGGCGTGTCCAGTCTTTTTTCAAGGCGGCTAAAAATGGCAAGTTAATAACGCCTTCATTATGGTCCATGAGGTATTGGGCATAAGCACGCTGCACCGGATCGCGTAAAATGACGATCATCCGGGCATCTGGTCTTACTTGATAAATGCGTTCCGCAGCTTCTGGGCACCATAAATAAGATGGGCTGGCATCTCCTACGCATGAAAAATTTTCTGATCCCCGGTACAAATGTTGGTATTCACTCTCGCTGGATACGCGCTGGATTAAATGATCTTGCTCGGGTCGCGGATGGGCTTGGGTGAAATAGTGCGGTTCCTTCATGTTAGGCAGAAAAACCTGCGGATGCTGCTTCAGATAAGCATAAAGGGAAGTCGTACCGCTTTTCACCGCACCGACAATATAAAAATTCGGCCAGATGAAGTCACGCATTACCAAACCGCTTATTGTTCGACCGGATAAAAATCATGAAATCCCATTTTTTTCATGGCGGCGACAGCTTGTACGGCAGCAATACCATCGGGAAGGGGGCCTACCTGCACTTTGTAAAACTGCTGACCTTTAACCAGGCCAGGCACAATCAATACATCCTGGAAACCAGCGGAAATCAGGCGATTCCGTTCTGCGGTCGCGTGGATTAGGGCTTTGAAAGCGCCGGTTTGCAAATAGGTTTGGGTTGGCCCTTGAATTTCTAGGGTATGCATGGGTGGGCTGGCCTCGGAACTATTTACTCCGGTTGGGGTTATGCTGGAGGGGGCGAGCGCGACAATCTGCACGGCGGCTGTACCTTGGCGGGTCATCCCCAAGGCGCTGGCGGCACCATAGGAGAGATCCATGCTGCGTCCATCCACAAAGGGTCCTCGATCATTCACCAGAACCACAATACTACGACCATTGCTCAAATTGGTGACCCGGGCACAGGTAGGGAGCGGTAAGTCACGGCTGGCCGCCGTATAAGCCCGGGGACGAAAAGGGGTTCCCATGGAAGTTTTGGAACCGGATTCCCAGCCATACCAGGAAGCCAGGCCACGCACATTGTAGCCGGCAGCACTTTGCAGGGGATGATACAGGCGTCCATGAATCTGATAGCTGCGATTGTAGGCTGCCCGCAGGTTGGGAGCCGGCGCACTGCAGCTTGCCGCAGCCGCCTGGGCGGTGAAGTTGCCCTGAGGGGCCTCCTTCTGGTTGACGCCGGCGCAACCACTCATCAGCAACGCAGCGACGCTCAGCAGGCCATATAATGCGTGTGATATAGGCTTAATCATTCGGACAGGAACCCAATAAATGAATCATGATTTCGCTGTAAATCCGTGACAAATCTTCCAGGTCTGTCACGGCTACACATTCATTAAGCTTGTGAATGGTACTGTTGATGGGGCCGAGCTCAACCACCTGGCCTCCCAGTTGCGCAATGAAACGCCCATCGGAAGTCCCTCCACCCGTAGAAAGACTGGCCGGATGACCGAGCACTTTTTCCAGGGCGTGCTGGGTGGCCGCCACCAGGGGGCCGGGTGCCGTAAAAAAGGGTGGTCCCGACAATTGCCAGTCAATCTGATAATTGATTGGCGCAGCATCGAGAAGACCATGGACGCCAGCCTTTAGGGATTCCGGGGTAGATTCCGTAGAAAAGCGGAAGTTGAAGTCGGCACTGAGCTGGCCCGGAATGACATTATTGGCGCCGGTGCCTGCGTGAATATTGGAAAACTGCAAACGGGTGGGCGGAAAAAACTGGTTGCCCGCATCCCATTGTTGATCCACCAGATCGGCCAGCGGGCGAAAAGCCCGATGAATGGGATTATCGGCCTTGTCAGGATAGGCTACATGGCCCTGCACACCCTGCACGGTCAGGCGCCCGTTCAGGGATCCGCGCCGCCCGTTTTTAATGATATCACCCAGGCGGTTTTCCGATGACGGCTCACCCACCACGCACCAGTCAATCTGGGTATTCTGATCACGCAGCCAATCCACGACGTGGCGGGTGCCATGGGTCGCAATACCTTCCTCGTCAGAGGTAATCAGAAATGCGAGGCGGCCGCCGTGATCTGGATGCCGGGCGATAAAATGTTCAGCCGCCACGATCATCGCTGCCAAGCTGCCTTTCATATCGGCGGCACCGCGTCCATAGAGCATGCCGTCGCGAATGCTGGGGGTGAAGGGATCACTGTGCCAGGCTTCCAGCGGGCCGGTGGGCACCACATCCGTATGCCCGGCAAAGCAGAGATAAGGCCCGGATGAACCGCGTTCTGCCCAGAAATTCTCAACACCACCCGCTGCCAGACGGGTCACCCGAAAACCCAGCGCTTCCAGGCGCGCAATCAGCAGATTTTGACAGCCAGCATCTTCCGGGGTCACTGAAGGTCGGGAGATCAGATCTTCGGCCAAGGCCAGCACGCTGCTTTTTTCCATGGGCGACTTCCTTCAGATATCGCGCAGAATTTGGTTGATGCCCACCTTGCTGAGCGTTTTGGCATCAACCTGCTTGACAATCACCGCACAGTAGAGACTGTAGCTACCATCCGCAGAGGGCAGGCTACCGGATACCACAACCGAACCGGCAGGCACCCTTCCATAGCTGATTTCGCCGGTTGACCGGTTGAAAATACGGGTACTGGAACCGATGAATACGCCCATGGAAATCACCGAGCCTTCTTCAACAATGACGCCTTCCACAACTTCGGAGCGCGCACCAATGAAACAATGGTCTTCAATGATGGTGGGATTCGCCTGCAGCGGTTCCAGAACGCCGCCAATGCCGACGCCCCCGGAAAGATGCACATTTTTGCCAATCTGCGCGCAGGATCCGACCGTGGCCCAGGTATCGACCATGGTTCCTTCATCCACATAGGCGCCGATATTTACAAAAGAAGGCATCAGTACACAGTTGCGGCCGATAAAGGCTCCGCGCCGGGCGGTGGCGGGCGGCACCACGCGAAAGCCTCCGGTGCGAAAGTCGTTGCTGTTATAATCCGCAAACTTGCCTGGCACCTTGTCATAAAAGTTGGTCTCCGCACCAGGAATACGGCTGTTATCGTGGAGACGAAAAGACAAGAGCACGGCCTTTTTGATCCACTGATGGGTAACCCATTCGCCGTCACGTTTTTCGGCCACCCGAAGCACGCCTTTATCCAGCCCTTCAATGGTCTGGTGAACCGCATCGCGCAGATCAGCGGGTGCCTGCTTGGGTGAAATTTCCGCCCGATTTTCCCAGGCAGCATCAATAATGGTTTCAAGACTATGGCTCACGAAAGCTCCTTCACAAATGGTCACAAATGGTTCAATAAGAAAATGAGGATAATGGATGGGTTTCCAGAAAATGCCGAATCCGCTCCAACCCTTCGACGCAGTCCTCATGGCTGCCAACCAGGGCAATGCGCACCCGATCCTGACCGGGATGACAGCCCTGCGCCTCCCGGGATAAATAAGCTCCCGGCAGACAGCGTACATGTTCTTCGGCAAACAGGGCCTTCACAAAGGCTTCACCATTTCCGACCTGTGGCCAGAGATAAAAGCCGCCAGCCGGGATTTCAATGGGTAGATATTGGCCGAGAATAGTCTGGGCTGCCGCAAATTTTTGGGTATAACTGGCCCGGGTCTGGATGACATGAGTTTCATCCTGCCAGGCACTGATGGACGCCGCCTGAATAAAAGGTGGCATTGCCGCACCCAGATAGGTCCGATACAGGACAAAAGCCTTGAGTATTTTGGCATCACCAGCCACAAAGCCGCTGCGCGCGCCGGGAATGCTGGAACGCTTGGAAAGACTGTGAAAAGCCAGCACATTGTCCAGACTGTCGGTTTGTGCTGCGGCTTCAAGAATGCCAGCGGGGGCATCTGGACCAGTGTAGAGCTCGCTGTAACATTCGTCTGCAGCTAATGCGAATCCATGCTGACGGGACTTCTCAATAAGCCATTGCAGGGTTTCGCAGGATAGCGTCGCTCCCGTCGGATTATGGGGTGAGTTGATATAGAGCAGGGCACAGCGTGCCCAAACTGTTTCGTCAATGGCTTTAAAATCGGGCTGACCATTCGTGCCACAATTCAGATAGTAGGGTTCTGCTCCGGCCAGCAGAGCCGCACCCTCGTAAATCTGATAAAAAGGATTGGGCAGTAGTACCAGCGGTTGAGGCTTTGCACAGGCGGGTAACACGGCCTGGGCGATACTGAACAGCGCCTCACGACTGCCATTGGCAGGGATGACCTGGGATTCGGGGTTCAGAAAACCGGGTGGCAAATGAAAGCGTTGGCTGGCCCATTGGGCAATCGCTTGACGCAGCCGCAGCTCACCCAACACCTTGGGATATTCCGTCAAACCATGCAGATGCTCAATAATCGCTTCACTGACAATGCCCGGTGCCGGATGGCGTGGCTCGCCAATGGAAAAATCGATTAGTTCCCGGTCTGGAGCTGTCACTCCAGCCAGTAACTGCCGCAGCCGCTCAAAAGGATAAGCTTGCAGGGTGTCCAACAATGGATTCATGGCGTGTGTTGTCATAGGTTTTGATTCTGGGGCATGGATGGCGTTTATGACAAGCCCTGATCAGCGCCTGAGAAACTGAGACGCCGCTTGCCAATCCCGATATAATCTGAAAAATTCTTTCCGAAATTCTCCTTGGGACAGGTTCTCAGCAGACTGATGCCACGTATTATCATGCAGAACTTGCCGATTATGGCTTTACTCCTGGGTTCCAGCCTGTGGGGCGTGCTGTGGCTGCCTTTGCGCTACTTTAATGGGGCGGGGCTGCATGGTGCCTGGCTGATTCTGGCCACTTACCTGCTTCTGGCCCTGCCGGCAGGATGGTGGTCCTGGCAGCGTCGCGATGAATTGCGGGGACATCATTGGACCCTGATCGGATTGCTGGTTTTTGGGGGCTGGACTAATGTGGCTTTTATGCTGGCACTGGTCCATGGTGAAGTAGTACGCATCCTTTTGCTCTTTTATCTCTCGCCGGTCTGGGCGATTTTTGCCGCCCGGATTTTTTTGCGGGAAGCAGTGGGGTGGCGTGGTGCTTTGGCTGCCGCCCTTGCAGTAGGTGGCTCGGCGCTGGTTGTCAGTCATGGTCAGGGCTTTTCTGTAAGTGATCTGAGTACCAACGATCTCTTGTCCATTTCTTCGGGTTTTGCTTTTGCCCTGAGCAATGTGGTGCTGCGCGCCGATGAGGCGCTGGGAGATATGCATCGGGCTACTTCGGTGTGGTGGGGCTGTGTCCTGTTGGCACTGCCTTTTGTCTGGTTCCAACCCTGGCCCAGTCTTTCCCCCATGCAATATCCCTATTTACTGGGATTTTCCTGGCTCTGGATTGCCGGTGCAACATTAGCCATCCAGTACGGGGTGGCGCGTATGCCGGTCAGCGTGTCTGCTGTGATTATGCCTTTTGAGGTGATTGTCGGAGCACTATCTGCCTGGTGCTTGGCCGGGGAAAAGCCCGGCTTGCTGGAAGTGCTGGGCGGCGTATTAATTCTTTCCGCTGCGCTGCTGCAAATCACCCGAAGCCAACAGCATCCGGTTTCATTGGGCGGTGTAGACATGGAAAAGGGCGGGCTGCAGTAATTCACTACGGGTAATGATTTGATCAGCCTCCCAGTTTTCCGGGGGATGTTCCGCCTCCACATAACCCCAGCCAGCTGCCCAGCACTGCGTACCCGCCGCGTGGCCCGCCCGTATGTCACGATGGTCATCGCCAATCATGATGCTCCGCGTGGCTTCGGCGTCCAGTTGCTGCAAAGCACAGAAAACTGGCAAAGGATCGGGCTTGGCGCGGGCAGTGGTATCGCCACTGACGACGACTCCAGGGGCTACCGGCAACGCCAGTGCCGCCAGTAGGGGCGTGGTCAGAAACCCCGGTTTGTTGGTGACAATACCCCAGGGGATTTTGTTTTCATCCAGCCAGTGAAGCACCTGCGCCATGCCGGGGAACAGGGTGCTTTGTTCACAAATCCGCGATAAATAGTCTTCCAGAAATATTTCCCGCAAGACCGGAAATTCACGGTCTTCAGGTTGCAGTCCAAACGCGACCCGCAATAATCCTCGTGCGCCCTGGGAAGCCACCGGGCGCAGGTCAGCCAAGGGCAGGGCAGGGAGACCATGACTTTCACGCAGCCGGTTGGCAGCCGCTGCCAAATCCGGGGCGGTATCTACCAGGGTCCCATCGAGATCAAAAAGTACCGCGCCAGATTGGATCATTTTTGGGTGTGCAGGAGGTAATTCACGGTCACATCATCATTCAGGCGCGCTAAATGGTGGATAGGATCATAATGCATGCCCTTCATTGTGCGGCTCTTTAACTGCGCCTTGCGGGTCATGGCAATGAGTTCGCTGGGACGAATGAATTTCTGATAATCGTGGGTGCCGCGTGGCAACAAACCCAGAACATACTCGGCACCCACAATAGCCAGGAGGTAACTTTTGGGATGACGATTGAGCGTCGCAAAAAAAGCATTTCCGCCGGGTTTCAGCAGCTTTACACAGGCGGCAATAATGCCCGCAGGATTAGGGACATGCTCCAGCATTTCCATGCAGGTCACCACGTCGTAGGACTCGGGCTGTTCCTCGGCCAGATCCTCTACAGCTACCCGGCGGTACTGGATTTGCAGATGCCCGAGTTCGGCGTGGGCCTGTGCCGCTGCAATACCATCTGCCGCCAGATCAATACCCGTGACATTAGCACCCAGCCGAGCCATAGCTTCTGCCAGCAGACCGCCACCGGTACCCACATCGAGAATGCGCTTACCGCGCAAACCCTGACAGCCCTGGGCGATAAAGTCTACGCGCAACGGATTGATTTCATGCAGTGTCCGGAAAGGTCCGGCAGGGTCCCACCAGGTGCTGGCGAGAGCATCAAATTTGCTGACTTCGGCCTGATCCATGTTCATGTATTTTGATCCTTGTCGCGAATACGCTTAACCCATGCTTGCGCGCGGCTGAATAATGCCGATTCTTCCCAATCCACCGCCTGACCCTGACGAATGCGGATTTGGCCATTTACCCAGACGTGGGTCACCTGATCGCGTCCGGCACAATAAGCGACCTGGGATACCGGGTCATAGACCGGGAAGGTGGCCGGGTGGTCGAGGGAAATGGCAATGCAATCCGCAGCCTTGCCGGGTTCCAGACTGCCGGTCAAGTCTCCCCAGCCGATGGCTTCGGCACCCCCTAAAGTAGCTGCTTCCAGAACTTCCCAGGCCGGGAAGGCGGTCGGATCGCCGCTGAAACCTTTGGCCAGCAAGGCCGCAGTGCGCAGTTCACCGAGCATGTCGAGATCATTATTGCTGGCAGCACCATCCGTACCGATGGCCACAGCGATACCCTGCTCACGAATACGGGCCACAGGGGCAATGCCAGAACCGAGTTTAAGATTGGATTCGGGGCAGTGGGCGATGTGCAGCCCGCTATCCCGACAAATCGTCAAGTCATCAGCGTCCAGTTGGGTCATGTGTACCGCCAGAAAACGCGGATTCAGAAGACCCAGCTCCGCGAGGCGGGCCAGGGGACGACGACCATATTGAGCGAGACCTTCTTCCACCTCATGGGCGGTTTCATGGACATGCATGTGGACGGGCAGATGCTCGGCTTCGGCCAGTTCTCTGGTACCCCGTAAACCGGCGTCAGCAACGGTATAAGGTGCATGGGGTGCAAGACTTTGGCGGATCAACGGCATTTGCTGCAGGCGGGGGAGAAGATCGGCGGCTGCTTGCAGGCAGGCATCGGCATTTGCGGCATAAGCCGTAGGGAAATCAATGATGACATGCCCGATATGGGCACGCATACCCATGTTCTGAGCACTTTGGGCGGCGGCTTCGGGAAAAAAATACATATCATTGAAAGTGGTGGTTCCGCCGCGCAACATTTCAGCGATGGCCAGTTCCGTACCCATGCTGACAAATTCCGGGCTGACATAACGGCCTTCCACGGGCCAGATGTGCTCGTTCAGCCAGGTCATCAGGGGCAGGTCATCGGCGAGCCCGCGCATCAGGGTCATGGCCGCATGGGTGTGGGCATTGACGAAACCGGGCATCAACACATGCTGGTCGAGGATCGTGATTTCTGCTGCCGTATATGCCGCATGAATTTCGTCCCGGGGACCGATCGCGACAATGCGTCCCTGCTGAATGGCCAGCGCATGATGATGCAGGAGTGCGCGGGGGCGCACCGGAATGATCCAGCGCGCATTGATAATTTGATCGACCACTGGTTTTGCAGCGTGTTGTGATGGCACACCCGACCTCATGACATGGTATTAGGGGTGCTACATCCTAACACAGGGGCGCTGGCCTGGGGCAATTGTCCCGGCGCTATTGCCGTTTTCAGCTTCAGCCATTCAGTGCCCGTTGAATGGCCTGGGAATAAGCCCAGACAGTGGCTGAATAGTACACGCTGGGGTTGTAACCCATAATGGCGTAGAAGTTGGGGTAGGCTATAAACAGTGTAGGACCTTCGGCAGTTTGCAGGCGGAGCAGGCCAACCGGGGTGTCAGCAGGTAAGGATGAGGGTTTTTCCGGCTGAATTCCGGCGGCCAGAAGTTGCCCCAAGGGATGCTTGCCGTGCAGGAAGGCGGCAGCGTCAACCCCGCCGGAACCCGCCACTCTGGCCATGACTGGTTGCCCTGGTTGCCAACCATGGCCCAGAAAGAAATTGGCGGTAGAGGCCAGCACATCGGCGCGAGATTGCCAGAGATTGGGCAGAGGGCCGCCAGGAGGATCATTCCAGACAATGCCGTAACGCAAATAACTGCTGGCCAGGAATTGCGACATCCCCATGGCCCCTGCTTCAGAGCCCATCAGGGTCGCTGGTGATACCCCCAGCTTTTGGGCCAATTTCAGGGTTTCAGCGGTTTCATGCAGAAAAAACCGGCGACGCCCTGGCAAAGCCAGCGCGAGGCTAAGGTTGCTGTTCAGCACCGAAAAGTTCCCCATGAATGAACCAAAGCCGGTTTCAATGTTGAGAATGCCCATCAAAATCGGCCCGGGAACCCCGTATTTCTGGCTGACCTGCTCAAGCAGGGCGCTATGGGCATTCCAGAACTGCAATCCCCGATTAATCCGGTCGGGATGCAGAAAACGATCGCGATAGCGCCACCACGGATATGGGACTGATGGCTTCTGGCTGGGCGGCGGCGGGGTCATCAGCGTTACGGCGCGGGCATTGAAGCGGGCGTTTTGCAGGGCTGGAATAACATAATTGGCCGGCAAGCCATTGTTTATTTGTAATTGACAGGCAATTTCCTGGAGTGGCAGTTGGTATTGCCGGGGGAAATTCGGGAAATAAACATCTCGTACGCAGGAAGCAGGCCGGGCAGAAGGTAAATTCTGCACTGGCTGGGAGGGTGAAAGATGCATTGCGGGTGCCGGGGCGCGGGAGCTGGGCACGGTCTGGGCGATAGGGTTGCTGACGGTGCCCGTAGGCACGACTTCGCTGGCGCAGGCAGAAAGCAGGGTAGCCATGATGCTGGTGCTGAAAATGCTACGGATGACGGTTTTGGGGGGCATGTTCTCACTCGTTATATCAGTAAATTATGAAGAACCTGGTGTGATTGCCATTGAGATCGGATACGTGTTCAGTTGTCGCGCATGGCCAGTAATTCTCTGGGCATAGGCCGGCGCACGCCATCCAGACGTTCGGCCCAATAAGGGATTTGCAGGCTTTGCACAGCGACGCCCTGGCGTCGGTTCAGTGCGCTGACAAACTGCTGCCCACCGATGTAAATCCCCACATGCGAAAAGGGTTGTCCCATGGTATTGAAAAACACCAGATCACCAGGGCGAATACGACTTAAAGGAACCGATGGCAGGGCAGCAGCCTGGGCAAAAGAAGTTCTGGGAATATCCACGCCAGCCTGCTCCAGCACATATTGAATAAGGCCACTGCAGTCAAAGCCAGCCTGGGGAGTGTCTCCTCCCCATCGGTAGTCCTTGCCGATTTCTGAAATGGCATGGACCAGAACGGCGTCCAGAGTAGTAGCTTCGGCGTGCTGCACATAATCCGAGGATTGCACCGGGGGCCGGGCTGGGGGTGGGGAAGACACAGGACTGTTGGGGGCCATGCTGGCGCAGCCACTGAGCGTCAATGTCAAAAACATTAGAGCTACTCCCCCCTGTTTGAGGGGGCTTTTCGCAAACATAAAGTACTGCCTTGACATAGGCGTCTTCCTCATTCTTTTTTCTAAGGAAAGTAAATAGCCTAATTCTGTTGATTTGGCAAGGGAGGCTAACTACCGGAAACCAACTGCGGGTTGACCTGAATGGCCGCGATTGGTATTTTACGCGCTCTCTGGAACCATTCGGCATCCAGGGCGGTTAGCTCAGTGGTAGAGCACTGCCTTCACACGGCAGGGGTCACAGGTTCGAACCCTGTACCGCCCACCAAATAAATCAATAGGTTACTTTTTGCTTGTAATTATCTCATGGTGCGACTTCGGCGCAGCAAGGCGGACCAATCTGGCTGACATAGCGGGTAGCGGCACCTATTGGATGACCTCCAAGTTGATATTCGGTTACAATCCAGCAGGAAATAATATTAACAATTTTTCAACTGACGGTTTTTTCTAAGGATGTTGCCGATGACAACAGGTTATCCGGGTTTGCGCGCTGTGACTGCCGGTCTGCTGCTGGCGGGGCTCGCGGGTTGCTCCTCCTACATGCCTTACGCAGGACCGCGTGTCGGACCTGTGGAAAGCGTAGCCCATAACAAGACCTTACGCGGCATACAGTTGGTCAAGGTGGATTATGCGCTTGCCCATCAGATCCGGATTCGGGCGGATACGCCGCAGTTAAACCTGCTGCGCAACTTCAGTAACCCCAATCCGCGTCTATATACGGTGGGGCCTGGCGATACCTTGCAGGTTTATATCTGGGAGGCGCCACCCGCCATGCTTTTTGCTTCGGCCGGGGCAGCCAACAGCACGACGGGTTCCGGTTCGGTGATGACCTCCATTCCGGAGCAAATGGTGGGGAGTAATGGCGACATCATCATCCCTTTTGCCGGCAAAATTTCTTGTGCGGGTAAAACCCTGGACGACATTGGCGATGAAATCCGCGCCCGTCTGAAAAATATGGCCCATGACCCCCAGGTGGTGGTCCGTCTGGTCAGCAACCATGCCCAGAGCATTTCCGTGGTCGGCAATGTGCGTAAAAGCACCCAGGTTCCGCTGATCCCGGGCGGGGTCAGCGTGCTGCAGGCGCTGGCGGCAGCGGGCGGGGTCGATAAACCGGTAAACAAGGTAACCATTCAGCTTTCTCATCAGGGTAAAGTGTTACAACTGCCGCTGGAAGACGTGATTCGGCACCCCGAAGAAAATGTTTCCTTGCGGGCAGGGGACGTGATTACGGCTCTGTATCAGCCGCTGCATGTAACCGTCATGGGAGCAACCACCCAGACCAAGGAAATCGATTTTGAAGCCTCGGGTATCAGTCTGGCGCAAGCCCTGGCCAGAGCGGGTGGCTTGAATGGTAACGAAGCCGATGCCAAGGCGGTATTTGTTTTCCGTCTGGAAAAACCCAACTTCCTTACAAATTGGCCAGAGCCTCTGCAAACCAATGCCCAAGGAGAAGTGCCCGTGGTGTTCCGCTTTGACTTCAGCAACCCGGCCACGCTTTTTGCGGCACAAGAGTTTCCTATCCAGAACAAAGATCTGATTTATGTGGCCTCGGCACCTATTACCGATCTTCAGAAATTCCTGGGCCTGATTGTGCAGATTGTTTACCCGATCCAGGGTCTGAGTACGGCGGGCATCGTCAAGTAATCATTTTATGGCAGATCTTGGCGAAGCTCCGGTTTATATAGATATCACCCGGCTTGTCCACCGTATGCGCAAGGGGCGCATACCCACCGGGGTAGACCGGGTGTGTCTCGCCTATGTTGGTCACTTCCATGGCCGGGCACAGGCCATGATGATTCATAATGGCGTGGCGGTTGCCCTATCGGTAATCACCTCTATGACATTGTTTGATACATTGCAGGCCTGGGCGCATGGGCAGCGGCATGGCAGCCTTGCCAAGACGGTTGGGCACATGCTCAAACTGCCCATCCGTCCGGTAAAGTCCGGCAGCTGGATTTTAAACATGGGCCACAGCGGACTGGATCGACCCAGCTATCTGGCTTGGCTGCGTCGCAAAAAAATGCGTCTGCTGGTCATGGCCCATGACCTGATTCCGGTGACTCATCCCCATTTCTGTCAGCTCGATGCCACCCAACGCCACGATAAACGCCTGCAGGTGATTCTCGGGCAGTCGGCAGGTATTGTCAGCAATTCGCAGCACACCGCCGAGGCGCTTCGCGACTATGCAGAAAACATCAAGATGTCGATTCCACCGATGGCGATTATCCCCCTGGGTACGCATTTAAGGCATAGTCCGCTGAGTGGTCCCGCAGTCGCGCCGGCAAAGCCCTATTTTGTGGTGCTGGGGACGCTTGAACCCCGAAAAAACCATGCTTTCCTGCTCTATCTCTGGCAACGCATGATGGCAGAGTGGCGTTGGAATCATATTCCCCAATTACGCATTATTGGTCAGGTAGGCTGGATGTGCGGCGATGTGTTGCATGAATTGCAGCATAATGAGCGATTAAAAGAACACGTCGAATTTCTTCCGCACTGCAGTGACGCAGAAGTGCTCACGCATCTGCGCGGCGCTCAGGCCTTACTTTTTCCTTCGCATGCGGAAGGGTTCGGGTTGCCTTTACTGGAGGCTTTGGAATCAGGGGTGCCGGTATTGGCCAATCCGCTACCTGTATTTGCGGAAATAGCAGGAAATATTCCGGAATATCTGGATACGGACGACGAAGCCGTCTGGCTGCAGGCTATTCGCGATTTCAGCGCGCATGATCATGCCCGTCGTCAACAGCAACTGCAGAGAATAAAAGGCTTTACTGCCCCGACATGGTCTGAACATTTTGAAAAATTCGAACAATTTGTGAGTTTATTGTGAAAAAAGTTGCAATTATTGGCTATGCCTCCCGATTACCACAATGCCAAGAGAAAGACAGCTTCTGGCAACATCTGTTGATGGGCGATGATCTGATCACCCAGGTAGCCGAAGACCGCTGGGCGCAAGATGATTTGCAGCACCCGCAACGCAGTCATCCCGGCACATCAGTCACTTTTGCCGCCGGTTCGTTGGGTGAAGTATCGGGTTTTGATGCCGGATTTTTTCGCATTTCTCCCCGCGAAGCCGCAGCCATAGATCCCCAGCAGCGGCTGCTGCTGGAAATGAGTTGGGAGGCGTTTGCCCATGCCGGCATCCGCCCTGAACATCTGCGCGGCAGCCGCTGCGGCGTGTTTATCGGGCTGGCCAGCACAGACTATGCTTCGCGGCTGGCTGATGATCTAGCTGCCGTGGATGCCAATACCGCCACGGGCTCAACGGCCAGTATTGCGGCAAATCGTCTGTCCTATTTTTACGACTTGCGGGGGCCCAGCTTTGTCGTAGATACCGCCTGTTCTTCGACACTGGTAGCCTTTCATCAGGCTTGCCAGTCGATACTGCAAGGAGAATCGGATCTGGCCCTGACTGGAGCCATCAGTCTGCACCTGCATCCATACGGGTTTCTTATTTTTTCCAAAGCCTCCATGCTTTCCAAACGTGGACGCTGCCGCCCCTTTGATGCTTCCGCAGATGGTTACGTGCGTTCCGAGGGTGGAGGCCTGTTTATTCTCAAGGATTATGCTCAGGCACGGCGCGATGGTGACCGGATCCTGGCGGTGGTCGCCCACAGCGCTATTAACACCGACGGGCACAAATCTGGTTTGACTATTCCCAGTGTCGGCGCCCAGCAAAGCCTGCTGGAACAAGCTTACGCCGCTGCAGGCATTGATCCCCGGCAACTGGATTATCTGGAAGCCCATGGTACCGGGACTCCCGTGGGCGATCCGGTTGAAGTGGAAGCTATTGGCAGGGCATTGGGCATTCACCGCGAGGCCAATCAGCCGCTACCCATCGGTTCTGTAAAAAGTAACATTGGCCATCTGGAAACCGCCTCGGGTATTCCGGGGTTGCTGAAAAGTATTCTGGTCCTGCAAAACCGCTTGATTCCGCCGACTATCGGGATTGAAACCCTTAACCTCCGACTGGCGTTGGATGACTACCATCTGGAGGTGGTCCAGGGTATGCGTCCGCTCCGTGCGGAAGGATCCCTGCTGGTGGGCGTTAATTCTTTTGGTTTTGGGGGTGCCAATGCCCACATCATTCTGGAATCCGCCGAAGCACCACGCCGACGCCGATCCCCGCGCTGGCAGAATTCGGCAGAAGGCCGCAAACCGCTTTGTCTCAGCGCGGCTACGCCCTCTGCGCTGCAAGCTGTGGTTCATAACTTTGCAGATCGGCTGGCCACTGCGGACCCGGATACACGTTATGCGGCACTGTATCAGGCCAATTTCCGCCGGGCCTGGCTAGCACACCGCGTTATTTTCTGGCTGAACCCGCAAGAAGACATGACCGCGCAACTGCATGCCTTTGCCGATGGTCAGGGTGACAGCGTCGCTGTCCAGGCTATGGAAAAAATACACGGCCCGGTATTTGTTTACTCCGGCAATGGTAGTCAGTGGGCAGGCATGGGGCAGGCATTACTTCAGGACCCGGTGTTCGCCAGCGCCATCGCTGAAGTGGATTGCCACTTTGCGCCTCTGGCCGGTTACACACTACACGATGAACTGGCAGGATGTCTGGGGGATGATCGCTATATAGCCACTGAACAGGCGCAACCAGCCCTGTTTGCCCTGCAGGTTGGCATTACCGCCATGCTTCGTGCCGAGGGAATTGTGGCGGCGGCAGTCGCCGGTCACAGCGTCGGCGAGGTGGCTGCTGCCTGGGCCTGTGGTGCCCTGACTTTGGCCGAAGCGGTGCTGGTCATATATGAGCGGAGCCGTTTGCAGGGCCAGTCGCGGGGTCAGGGACAAATGACGGCGGTCGCGCTTTCTGCCGATGCGCTGCTGCCGCATCTTCACGATTGGGGTCTGGATCAGAGCATCAGTATTGCCGCCTGGAACAGTCTCCGGGGTTCTACGGTCGTGGGCAGCCGTGCTGCACTGGGTGAACTGGAGAAAAAGCTCCGGACTCAAGGCGTCGGCCATAAACGCCTGGATATTGATTACCCTTTCCATAGCGCCTGCATGGACCCGCTCCAGGCAGAGCTGATGGAAGTTCTGCAGGATCTGAAACCGCAAGCGACGCAGATTCCCTTTGTTTCTGCGGTCAGTGGTACAGTGCTTGCCGGTGAAGCCCTCAATGCCGACTACTGGTGGCGCAATATTCGTCAGCCTGTTCGTTTCCAGCAGGCAGCGGACGTCGCCCTGGAACAAGGAAATCTTTTTGTAGAAATTGGCGGTCATGCGGTGCTGCGGGGTTATCTGCAGGAGGCAATCACCGCAGGTGGACAGGAAGGGCGGGTGATCCCCACCCTGCGTCGTAACGAAAATCATCCGCAAGCCATCCGTCAGACCCTGGCGGCACTGTGGCTGGCGGGGATAGAGCCCGACTGGAAGCCGTATTTTCCGCTTCGCAGTAACCTCGTAGATTTGCCCGATTATCCCTGGGAACGGGAAAAGCATTGGCATAAAACGACCCCGGAATCAGCGGGTACTTTATATCGTTATGCCGTGCATCCTCTGCTGGGGCATCCTGTGGCCGGACATCCGGACGAATGGGAGCAAAGTCTGGACACCGCGCGTCAGGCTTTTCTGGCCGATCATCAGGTTGGGGATGGCGTGGTTTTCCCCGGTGCGGGTTTTGTCGAACTGGCACTGGCTGCAGCCCGGGAAAAACTGACGGAACGCCAGGATACCCAGGCCTGGACAGTGGAGGAGCTGGATATTCTGCTGCCTTTGCTGCTGGATAGTGCGCGCAGCAAGATCGTCCGCGTGGAGCTTCAGGACGATGGTCATTTCCAGATTCGCTCCCGTAAGCAGATGGAAAACAACTGGGTCGTCCATGCCAAGGGCCGGGTCCGTTTAGGGGCTACGCAAGGCATGACAGAGCGCAGTCTGCAAAGCTCAGGCACAACCCCTGCACCGACCGGCATGCCCGGTGCACCGGCAGATTTTCAGGGAGAAACACATTATGCACGCTGTCAGGCTGTCGGCCTGCATTATGGGCCCGTGTTTCAGACGGTAACTCAGGGCTGGCTGCAGGGCACCACCATCCATGGGCAACTGCAACTGTCCGACAGTGCAATGTCAGATGCCTACCTGCTCCATCCCGCTCTGCTGGATGGTGCCATGCAGTTATTTGTGGATTTTCTGGCGCAAAGCCCGGTTCCGGCTGGTTGGGCTTATGTTCCTGTGCGGTTTGCCAACCTGAGCGTCTTTGTACCGGGTACGCAAACGCTGCGGGTTGTGGTCGACGTTCTGCGCCACTCTCCCCAGTCGCTGCTGGCCCGCCTCAGCTTTTGGGGAGAAGCTGGCGAACTGGTCGCCTGCTGCGATACGCTGCGTTTACGCCGGGTGCGACTGCAGAAGCCGGAAAGGGAAAAGCTCCGCTATGTCCAGTCGGTGCTGCGTCCGCAACCACGTCCTGAACACCAGCATTTTGTCGTAGAACTGGATCAGCCGCGTATCCGTAGCATTTTTGCCGAGCATCAGGCCGGGCAACCCGCCTTGCAGCGTTATGTGCAAGAATATTCACCACTGATTCATACCCTGTTACAGACTTATACCGCCGAATCAGCGGGCCGCAATGACCCGGAAGTGGCGGCGCGTGATATCTGGCAGATGCTTTTACAGGATTACCCAGAGTTTTTCCCGATTACTCTGGCGGTTGGTCGATATGGGCTGGGTACCCGGGGTGAAGCCGGTGACCATGCTCCCGATGGGTCTTTGTCGACAGACCTGATGCCGGTATTGATGGATACCCTCAGCCCAACGCTAGTGCTTTGTTTACAAGAGCTGCAAAACCAATGCTTACAGCAGTTATCCGCTGCGCAAACATTGAATTTCATGGAAATTTGCAGTGGCGAACCGGAAGCCCTCGCGCACTGGGCAGAAAATACCGATCCGCGCATCTCCCTATGGCGGGCTTATGACCCGGAAGACGCCCAAACCCAGCAAGACAAACCCTGGCAGTCCGTGCAAATCACGACAAATCCTTCCGCAGCCATGCATTTGATCTGGTTGCGTCTGGATGCCGCGATGTCTGAGCAACATTGGCAGATGCTAGAATTTGCCGAGCGTTGCCTGGTACCCGGCGGGTTGTTGCTGGTCCAGGGAGTGGAACCCGAAAACTGGTGGAGCGAAGTGGATCCTGCGGCTAGCACTTTCTCCTCGCGAACGCGGATTCAGGACTGGCTGGAGCAGCGCAGCATCTCCCTGAGTCTGGCTTTAACGTCAAACGAAGCAGCGGGAGCTTATAGTTTTATTGCCCGTAAAAGCCCTGAGCAGCCGGGAATGTCTGAGCAGATCCGTACAGAACCGGCTGCTACGGTAATGCTCTGCAGCAGCCCCGACCATAACAGGATTGAGAGCGTTGCCGCCCGTTTACTGGAAAACGCCCTGACCGCCCAGGGGTTGGAATGCCAGCATTTTTCCTGGCTTGTGGAGAGTACGCCACCGCCATCTGCAACATCTGCAGCATCTGCAGAAGCCAAGCCGATAGCCGGGATGATTTTTCTGCCGGATTTTGCGGATAGAGAAGATCTGGCCGAAGCCGGGCAATCAGCAGCTACCAGGCTGCGCATGGAATGCAAACGCTTACAACAGGCAGGACTCTGGTGTTTGCGTCAGGACCCGGTCATCCCCTTGTTACTGTTGAGTGATGGTGGTTTGGGAGGGACTGCTGCTGCGACCGCTTTCAGCGCAACGCACAGTCTGGGTCAGGCCGGTCTGTGTGGTTTCGCCCGCAGTTTGCAAAACGAATGGCCAGAGCTGAAATTGCGCATTGTGGATTGGGGGCAGGGGAGTCCCGAGACCGTACAAATGGTCGTTGCAGAATACCTGAGTCCCGGTCCCGAAACCGAACTTCTGCTGGATGTCCAAGGAGGACGCTATATTTTGCAGGTGCAGGAAGGCACTGTGGCGGACTTAGGGACTGCCGGTCATGACCATCCCCAAATAATCCAGCCCCCAAAAAGCCAGCCCCTCAAAATCCAGCAACTCCAATTTTCCCTGCCCGGTCAGCTCCGCCATCTGCAGTGGGTAGACGTGCCAGAGCGGACTCCCGAAGCGCATGAAGTGGAAATTGCCGTAGACAGTACCGGGCTGAATTTTCGCGATGTCATGTATGCCTTGGGTTTACTGGCGGATGAAGCCCTGGAAAATGGTTTTTCCGGTCCCACGTTAGGCCTGGAATTTGCGGGCAGAATCCAGCAGATAGGCGCTGCTGTGACGCAATGGCAGGTTGGCGACGCGGTACTGGGTTTTGCCCCGGCCAGTTTCAGCACGCGCCTGAT
The DNA here is from genome assembly GCF_018853445.1 of Acidithiobacillus concretivorus. GTDB lineage: Bacteria > Pseudomonadota > Gammaproteobacteria > Acidithiobacillales > Acidithiobacillaceae > Acidithiobacillus > Acidithiobacillus concretivorus. The sequence goes on along the minus strand of NZ_JABELD010000062.1, from coordinate 2,330 downwards.
GACGTCGGAGCAGGCCATTACCCGCATCCCCGAAGGCATGTCCATGCGTGCCGCCGCTACCATTCCCACGGTTTTCCTGACCGCCTGGTATGCGTTGCACACCTTGGCCCAGTTGCAGCCTGGCGAAAAAGTCCTCATTCACGGAGCGGCTGGTGGAGTGGGTATTGCCGCCATCCAGATAGCCCAGCATTTGGGGGCGGAAATTTATGCGACGGCGGGTTCGCCGCAAAAACGCGATTTTCTGCGTTTGTTAGGGGTTCAGCACATTTATGACTCGCGCAGTCTGGATTTTGCCGACGCCATTCTGGCTGATACGCAAGGCGAAGGAATAGATGTCCTGTTAAATAGCCTGTATGGCGAAGCCGTCCTCCGCAATCTCCAGATACTCAAACCCTTCGGACGTTTTCTGGAGTTGGGAAAACGCGATTTTTACGAGAACAATGCCATTGGCCTGCGCCCTTTCCGCAACAATCTCAGTTACTTCGGCATTGATGCCGATCAGCTCCTGAAAGGTCGACCGCAACTCACCCAGACCCTCTTTACGGAAATCATGTCCCGGTTCGAGGCGGGAGACTTCTTCCCGCTGCCCGCTACCCATTTCCCGGCTGCCCGAGTCACCGATGCCTTCCGGCACATGCAGCAGGCCCGCCAGATCGGTAAGGTAGTGGTCGAGATGGCCGCCCCCTATCTGCCCCATGCGCCCCGATCCGAAGCGATTTTGCGCATACAACTCAATGGGGAGGCAGCCTATCTGGTTACCGGGGGGCTAGGCGGCTTCGGCCTCGCGACAGCACAACGGCTGGCCGAACGTGGTGCTAAAAAGCTGGTGCTGGTCAGTCGCAGCGGTCAGCCCGAGTCTGCGGCCGATCTCATCCTCAATGACCTACGCTCGCAAGGCGTGCAGGTTCACACCTGGTCCTGCGATGTTCGCGAAGTTTCTCAGGTGCAGGCGCTCATTCAGCGTATCACCCGGGAAGTCGGCCCCCTGCACGGCATCATCCACGCGGCTGCCGTGATCGAAGACGCCCTGGCCCAGAATCTTGGCGCGGAGCTGATGGATAAAGTCATCCAGCCCAAGGTGGCCGGTGCCTGGAACCTGCATCAGGCCAGCCTCCATCAGCCGCTGGATTTTTTCGTCCTGTATTCTTCCATGACCACCGTGCTCGGCAATCCGGGGCAGGCGCATTATGTGGCAGCCAATAGCTGGATGGAGGCTTTCGCGCAATGGCGGCGTCAGCAGGGGCTGGCCGCTCTGGCGATTCTCTGGGGAGCCATTGCCGATGTCGGGTATTTGACCAGACACGAAAAAACCCGCGACTTATTGCAGCAACGTCTGGGTGGCGCCGCATTAACCGCCAGCACCGCCCTGGATGTGCTCGAAACCATGATAGTCAGTGATGCGCATGGCTGGATGGTGGCAGATCTCGACTGGCGTGCCCTCCAGCGTTTTCTGCCGGTAGCCGCAAGCCCCCGTTTTGCGGCAGTCATGCCCTCTGGAAAGGCCGAGACAACGTCCAGTGACGAAGACCTGCGCAGTCACCTGCAAAGCCTGCCCACGGCCGAAGCAGAACAATTGCTGGTGGATACCGTCCGTCGGGAAGTCGCCCAGATTCTGCGTCTGTCTGCAGATAAAATCACGCCCGACCAGAATCTCAGTCAACTCGGTCTCGACTCGCTCATGGGCGTTGAACTGGCATTGGCTTTGGAAGAACGACTCGGTGTCAAACTACCGGCTTTTCTGCTCAGTGAGGGACCAACCCCCTTGCGTCTGGCGCGGCGTTTGGTGCAATCTTTGAGCAACGACGCAGAACAACAGGAGGTTCCGGGTGCCGCAAGCATTACCCGTGAACAGTTGGAAGCCCAACACGGCGTTACCTGAGACCGGAAAATGACCAAAGCTGATCGTAGTATCGCCGCCCAGTTCAAGGAAAAGCTCATCCAGAAAGGTCTGGAACAGCGCCTGCAAAAAATCCAGACCGCCCCCGCCTCGGGTGCCCAGGTGGGCGGATCGGATATTCCCGAGGCTTTCACCCGCTTTGATCGCCAACCCGGCTATCAGCAGGTACATCTCATGCAGGAGGGCGCGGAGCGCTTTGGCGTCAAAAGCCCCTTTTTCCATGTGCACCAGGGCACTGCCGGGGCGCATAGTGCCATCGACGGACAACGCGTCATCAATTTTGGTAGCTACAACTATCTTGGACTTTCCGGACATCCCGCAGTGAATGCTGCCGCCCAGGACGCCATTGCCCAATACGGCAGTTCGGTATCCGCCAGCCGCATTGTGGCGGGCGAACGCCCCCTGCACCGGCAACTGGAAAAAGCCCTGGCCG
>NZ_JABELD010000061.1 GCF_018853445.1 Acidithiobacillus concretivorus | reverse complement strand
CGCCGTTGTTGTTCTTGGTGAAATCCTGCGCCCGTCAGGAGAGCTGTCTGAGCCCAAAGGGCGAGTTCTCTCCTGACAGCAGGATGAGCCTTAGAACAACAGGCAAGGGACGTTGGCGCAAAAAGCCTCCCGGCCCATCGCCGTGTTCAGGACTATGTGTCGCTCAACTTTTGTCCTGAGCCCCCAGTTGCTGCAGGGTGCCTGCATCTTCCAGGGTGCTGATGTCCTGCGTAACATCCTCGCCCCGGGCAATGGAGCGTAATAGCCGACGCATGATTTTGCCCGAGCGGGTTTTAGGCAGAGCGTCGGTAAAGCGAATATCATCCGGCCGGGCAATGGCACCAATTAATTCCGTAACCTGCACCCGTAATGCCGCGCCAAGCTCATCCCGATCATCTCCTTGATGTTGATGTTTCAGTATAACAAAAGCACAAACAGCTTCTCCCTTGATTTCATGGGGAATACCCACCACCGCTGCTTCGGCTACTGCCGGATGGGCGACCAGGGCTGATTCTATTTCGGCTGTGCCCAGGCGATGCCCGGAAACATTGAGCACGTCGTCAATGCGGCCCATGACCCAAAAATAGCCGTCCTGATCCTTACGGGCGCTATCACCGGCCACATAGTAACGATTATTGAATTTGGCCCAATAACTTTCGATATAACGCTCCGGATTACCCCAGACTCCACGCAACATACCCGGCCAAGGTTGATCCATTACCAGATATCCCCCAGCGTCGGGAGCGTCAACAGGATCTCCCTGGTCATCGACAATTCGGGCACTGATACCGGGTAAGGGGAGGGCACAAGAGCCTGGTTTACTGGCGACAACGCCGGGAAGCGGCGCGATCATGTGACCACCGGTTTCAGTTTGCCACCAGGTATCTACAATGGGGCAACGCCCGCCACCAATTTGCTGAAAATACCACATCCAAGCTTCAGGATTCATGGGCTCACCGACGGTACCCAGCAGACGCAAACTCGACAAATCATGTCTGGCCGGCCATTCATCGCCCATTTTCATGAAAGCCCGGACGGCAGTAGGTGCCGTGTAAAGGACGCTGACTCCATGGCGGGCTATCATTTCCCAGAAACGGTCGGGCTGGGGATACATGGGCGCGCCTTCATACATGAAAATGGTAGCGCCATTGGCGAGAGGACCATACACCACATAACTGTGTCCGGTAATCCAGCCGATATCTGCCGTGCACCAGTACACATCATCGGGCTTCAGATCAAAAGCCCAACGGGTAGTCAGCAAAGTCCAGAGCAAATAACCGGCGCTACTGTGAAAAACGCCCTTGGGTTTGCCGGTACTGCCAGACGTATAGAGAATAAATAGTGGGTCTTCTGCAGCCATGGGCAGAGCAGGGCAGGCGGCACTTTGTCCGGCAACGGCTTCCTCCCACCAGATGTCGCGCCCTTCCTGCATGTCAATGTCGGCACCGGTTTGGCGCAGGACAATGACCCGTTTTACGGAATGTTCGTGTTCGCGCAGCAAGGCCTGATCGGCGTGATGTTTGAGAGGCACTTTTTTGCCGCCACGCCAGGCTCCATCTGCGGTAATAAGCATCACTGCCGACGTATCTTCAAGACGATCCTTGAGCGCCTCGGCAGAAAAGCCGCCAAATACTACCGTATGAATGGCACCAAGACGGGCGCAGGCCAGCATCGCCACGACGGCTTCCGGGACCATGGGCATATAAATGGCGACCCGATCACCTTTTTTGACACCTTGATGGATGAGTGCATTGGTAAAAATGCTCACTTCCCGATGTAACTGCGCATAGGTGAGGGTGCGGATTTCTCCTGATTCACCCTCCCAAATCAGTGCCGCTTTATGGCGCTGTGCGCCATGCAGATGACGATCCAGGCAGTTATGGGTCACATTGAGCTTGCCGTCGCTGAACCAGCGATAAAACGGCGCGTCGCTTGAGTCCAGTACAGCTTTGAACTCCGTGTCCCAGTCCAGATGCTGGCGCGCCAGATCAGCCCAAAATTGCTGAGGATCGCGTGCTGCTTTTTGTTGGAGTTCTGCAAACTCCTCTGCGGTCAGGTTTGCCTGGGCGGCAAAATCTGCGGGTACTGCGAAAAGGCGGTTTTCGGTCAGACTGGAATCAATGGCATTAGTCATAAATCACTCTCAATTTTTTTGTGTGGTCTGTATATTCAGGTAATGCTTTAACATAGCATAGCGAAAAGCGTTCTTGGACTATTCGGTTATTGGTCCGCTTGAAAACTTATGCGGTAACCGCAGTTTCCTGAGCGGTATTGCCTTCAAGAACATACAGTTCGGCTTTCGTCAGTGCTGCGGGGCTACCAAATAAAACCAGTACGTCTCCTGATTTCAATACGGTATCCGGGGCCGGATCGCGCCCGCGAATACCGTGCCGCCGCACGGCCACCACAGACACGCCAAAACTGGTTAAATTCAATTCGCGAAGGCTAAGGTGCAAGCCAAAAGCAGTTTCTCCCAACGGGATAGAAGCCAGTCGCGCCGAAGCCTGGTCTTCGCCGGGTTCAGAACCACCCCAAAATGCGCCCCGAAAGAACTGATAGCGCTCCTGACGAAAACGTCTGACCCGACGCAATACCGTGCTGATGGGGAAACCAATGAGTAATAAGGTCTGAGAGGCGAGCATCAAGGCCCCTTCGTTTACTTCCGGCACGACTTCATCGGCTCCGGCAGCTTCCAGTTTTTCCAGTTGACTGTCATCATGAGCACGCACCACTACTGGTAATTCTGGTCTCAACTCTTTGATGATGGAAAGAACCCGCTGACTGGACGCCACATTGGCATAGGTGATCACCACCGCCCGCGCCGAGAAAATCCCCGCTGCCTGCAAAACGTCCCGCCGACTGGCATCTCCATAAAATATGGACTCTCCCGCAGACTGCGCTTGGCGTACCCGCACCGGATCCAGATCCAGGGCAATAAAAGGGATAGCTTCTTCTTCCAGCAACCTTCCGACACTTTGACCAACCCGACCATATCCACAAAGCACTACGTGGGCTTTGAGATCAGCAGCGCGTATTTCAGTGAGTTGCTGATCACGATGATTACGATAACTTCCCACCAATTTGCGCGCAATCCAGCCATTACGCTCTACCAGAATGGGTGCCAACATCATGGATAGCAACATACCGCCTAACACAGGCTGCAACACATGCGCGGGTAACAATTGATATTGATTGGCCAGTGCCAGCAATACAAAACCAAATTCTCCGGCCTGCGCAAGTACAATAGCCGAGCGTAATGCCACTCCGGATTCATAACCGAATAATCGACTCAACCCCCAAACCAAAAAGCCTTTTAGAAACACAATCAGCAACAAAACAATGAGCACCCAGGCAATATTCGCCCACCAGGCGGGCAAATCCACCAACATCCCGATGGTGACAAAAAACAGCCCCAGTAGAATATCGCGAAAAGGCGCAATATCTGCTTCCACCTGATAGCGATAGGCGGTTTCGGAAATCAGCATGCCCGCTACAAATGCGCCCAAAGCCAAAGAAAGCCCGGCCTGTTCCGTAATCCAGGCCAGAGCCAGGGTCACCAATAACACATTGAGCATAAATAACTCAGTAGATTTGCGGTTGGCAATCAACTGAAACCAGGGCCGCATTATCGGCCGGCCAATGACCAGCAACACCAATAACACCAGCACCGCTTTCAGCCCAGCCATGGCAAGATCATGAGGAAGGTCTTTGGCGGACCCTGCCAGCGCCGGAATCAGAATCAGCAGGGGTACTACAGCCAAATCCTGAAATAACAACACACTGACCGCTATGCGGCCATGACGGGACTGCATTTCCATTTTCTCGGCCAATGCACGGATCACCATGGCTGTCGATGACATCGCCAGAATACCCCCAAGTATCACGCCGGTTTTCCAGGAAAGGGGAATAATCAGGGCAATACCCACAAAAATAATGCTGGTGAGCAAAACCTGAGCAGCACCCATGCCAAAAATCAGTCGCCTCATGCTCATGAATTGCGAAAGGCTGAATTCCAGACCGATGCTGAACATCAGAAACACCACACCAAATGCTGCCAGTTGCCGGGTGCTGGCCAGATCGGGCACGACAGCAAGAGCATGCGGCCCGAGAATGACTCCGGTCAGCAGATAAGCAAATACTGCGGGCAACTGCAAAAAACGCAGGACCCCCACGAGTATCACGCCCGTAGCGAGCAGCAAGATGATGATTAGCAGTCCCTGATCGTGCATAGGTCTCCTGAGCAAGAACGCCAGAATCTGAATCATGGCGCTTGAGTGGTTTTCTTAGGTAGGGTCGATTGAGTATTTGCACTCCCCGAAAGGGATATGGGCTTATGTTCGGCAGCTGCCCACTTTCTGTTATCATAACCGCAAAAGGAGAATCGCGCATGTATATTGTCACGGGCGGAGCTGGATTCATCGGCGCTAATATTGTTTATTCACTGAATCAACAGGGTATTTCTGACATTCTCGTGGTCGATCACCTGACCCGCGCAGACAAGTTTCTCAACCTCACCGATCTGGAAATTGCCGACTACATGGAAGCTGAGCGCCTTCTGGAGTTGATTGAGAGTGATCAGCTGCAAGGCGTTGAAGCCGTTTTCCATGAAGGCGCCTGCTCCGATACCATGGCCACGGATGGTCGTTATGTCATGGAAAACAATTATGCTTTCAGCAAGGCGTTGCTGCATTGGTGTCAACGGCACAATATTCCTTTCCTGTATGCTTCCAGTGCTTCTGTTTACGGCATGACCGGAAGTTTTACGGAACAACGCCAAGCCGAATCTCCCCTGAATATTTATGGTTTCAGCAAGTTTCAGTTTGATCAGTATTTACGGCGCATGTGGACTGAGTTGAAGGCCCCGGTACATGGATTTCGCTACTTTAACGTCTATGGTCCCCGGGAGTTTCATAAGGGTCGCATGGCTTCCGTAGCTATGCATTTTTACAAACAATATCGGTTGGATGGGCATGTGCATCTGTTCGCGGGCAGTGCAGGTTATGAGGATGGTGAGCAACGCCGGGATTTTATTCACGTAGATGACGTAGTATCCGTCAATTTGCACTTTCTGGATCATCCACGCAGCGGTATTTATAACGTGGGTACAGGGCAGGCCCAAAGCTTCAATGATGTGGCTGTCACTGTGGTCAACAGCATGCGGCGTATGGCCGGTGAGGAAACTCACGATTTACCCGGCCTGCAAAAATCCCAAACCATTCGCTATATCAGCATGCCTGAAGCACTGCATGGTAAATATCAAAGTTTCACGCAGGCAGACATTCGCCAATTACGTGCTGCTGGTTACAGCCAAACCTTTCTCTCCGTAGAACAGGGCGTGGAGCGTTACATCGACTGGCTTTCTGAACGGGACCAATAATGGCAAAGCGGGTACTTATCACCGGCGTTGCCGGATTCATTGGATTTCACCTGGCGCGGCGTCTGCTGGCCGATGGATGGATTGTGCAGGGGATTGATAATCTTAACGACTATTATGATCCCAACCTCAAAAAAGATCGTCTCGCTCAATTGGAAGGCCATCCAGCTTTTCAGTTTAAAAAAATCGATCTGGCAGATCGCTCCGCCATGGAAACGCTTTTTGCGGGCCCCCATTTTGATGTGGTGATTCATCTGGCCGCTCAGGCTGGTGTGCGCTATTCATTGCAGGCTCCGCACAGTTATGTGGACAGTAATGTGACTGGTTTTTTGCACATCCTTGAGGGATGTCGAGCGCAAAAGGTTGAGCATCTGCTTTTTGCGTCGTCCAGCTCTGTGTATGGTGCTAATAGTCAACTCCCTTACAGCGTTCACGATCCGGTGGATCATCCGGTCAGTCTCTATGCGGCTACCAAGCGGGCAGGGGAGTTGATGGCTCATAGTTATGCGCACCTGTATGGAATTCCTTGCACGGGCCTGCGTTTTTTTACCGTATATGGTCCCTGGGGAAGGCCGGACATGGCGTATTTCAGCTTCACCCAAAAAATTCTGGCTGGCGAAAAAATTCCGGTATTCAATCATGGAAAAATGCAGCGAGATTTTACCTATATTGACGACATCATAGAAGGTGTTTCCCGTCTTATTCCAAAAATACCCAGCCCACAGAACTTCTGGCCTGCAGATCCTGCGTCCAGTGCCGCGCCTTTTCAGATACACAATATTGGAAATCATACACCGATAGCTCTGACGGACTTTATTCAAACGCTGGAAGCGTGTCTGGATAAAAAAGCAGCAATCGAATGGTTGCCCATGCAAGATGGAGATGTGGTAGCTACTTACGCGGATGTTTCCGCGCTTCAGGAAGCCGTTGCTTTTGCTCCGGATACTTCCTTGCGCACAGGACTGCAACACTTTGTGGACTGGTACCGCCAGTATTATGGCAATGCCCAATAAGCCTCTTCATCTTCAATCCATTCATTTACGCAGCCGCACAGAATTTATTTGGCATCAACTGCGTTATACCGCCATTGGGCTGGGTTTTATGGCCATCTCTTTGGGGGTTGGTATCCTGGGTTATCATTTTCTGGGGCAGATCACCTGGATCAACAGCCTGCTCAATGCCAGCATGATTCTGAGTGGTATGGGGCCGGTATCCGGCCTGCATGGAACTGTCGCCAAGCTCTTTGCCAGCGCCTATGCTCTATATTCGGGTATTGTCTATCTGGCAGTATCTGCTGTTCTTCTTTACCCGATCGTCATGAGGCTCCTGAAGATTTTACATCTTCAGGCACTGAATACCGTTTCAAATGATGCCCATACCAAGCCGAACGTGAATGTCGATGATGAATAATCAACAGGCTGTTTTCCCGGGGTAAATATCGGCACCGACTGAAACACTCTTCTCAGAGTTTTTTTGTTGCACCCAACTGCGTCCGGAACGAAAACTCATCCATTGCTTTGTATCATAATCATAGAGTTTGCAGTCACTGAATATTCGACGCACCGATCTAAAACTAAAACGCATTTCATGTAGATAGATACCATAGGCCGAGCGCAGATCTTCATAAGCTGCTTCAAGATGATAATACGGGATGCGCGGATCTACATGATGGGGCGCATGAATCAGAATGTTATGAATAAGCATCTCGCTGATTTTTGAACAACGTACGACCGTACTGCAATATAGTTGGCCAACACTTTGACTCCACTCTTCTTTTTCCATAAAAAAGGGAATGTCTGGGTGCGTGTGATGAAGATAAACAAAAAGGGCAATGTAATAATTGAAAACCAGAAAGGGGAGCAGCACTGCTGCAACAAAGCCCATCGGACCTGATACCCACCAACAGAATGTCGAGAATACCAAGAAAAACAGTGCAGTTATGATTTTACTTAAGGTAAAAGCCCGCCTGTTTTTCTGGTCTGCCTTGAAACGCACCATTCCGGGCCACCATACTCGCAGCAGATAATGCAAGGCACAGGTATAGGGGCTCCGCTCCAGTCGATATATCCATTTTTGAAAGGTGTTTTTTTGGCGATATTCCTGGGGGGTTAATGGTTTCCAGATCCAGTCAATGGGGCTCAGACTGGTAAACCCATGATGGACGCGATTATGTCCAAAAGCCCATAGCCGATACATATTGAAGGAAGGCAACATGAACAGCGTTCCCAATACTTCGGCCAGATGCCGATTTTCAAATAATGCCCCATGTGCGGCATCATGGGCCCAAACAAACATGAAAGCGACAGCAGATCCTGCCACCAAGCCGAGCAGTAGCTGTGCCCACCAATGGGGAATCAGCAATATGCCCGCAATTGCCGCTACATATAGAACTGCGTCAAAAGCATAGCTGAACAAAGCCTTGCGGATATCGCGTTGATAACATTCCGGACGAATAACCTGGCGTACAGTCTGAATTTTGAGTGATTTCAATACCTCAAAGTGTTTTGCTGGATCTGCTTCCATCTGAGTCGCCCCTATATAAATATAATAGTACATCATTATACATATTAAACCGCGATCACCAAGGGTTTTTGAGTATCCTGTTGAGCCGGTCTTGGAACTCACTGTCATACCGGCTGACAGGGCCGGTATTTGGCATGGGAAAAATTAGTGCTAACATGATAGGGTCATTTGCGCTATAAATGATGTGTAACTGATGCTGTCATCCTGTATTAACTATTAGGAGAGTGAAAGAAATGTTGGATATCGCTAAGATCAAACCTGTTGCTCGTATTGTTCTGGTAGCTGGCGCCATTGCTTTGGCATCGGCCTGCGCCAAGAAAGAAGACACCACTGCTGCTGCGGATAGTAGTGCGACCACCACGACAGAATCTGCTGCTCCGGCGTCCACGACCAGCACCGACACCAGTGCTGCCGCTGCGCCGATGGAATCAGCTGCGCCCGATACCAGCGCAGACAGCAGTGCTGCGGCCACCAGCAGTTCCGATTCTTCGGATACCGCTGCCAGCGACAGCTCCGGCGCTTCAACAGACTAAGTTGTTACAAGGGTATTCCATAACCAGAAAAGGGAGGAGGCGTATTTATGATGAACGTACGTAATATCAGTCCGGTCATGCGTCTTTTGGTACTCGCCAGCGTGGTAACTCTCGCTGCTGCTTGTGCCAAGAAGGAAGAGTCCACCACAGCGTCCAGTGATAGCTCCGCTACCAGCTCGGCCATGAGTAGTGACCAGGGTTCTGGATCTACCCAAAGTGATGACAGCACCGGATCAACCACCTCGCCATCCAGTTTTGATGTGCAGGGAGGGAGCGGGCATTTTGTGAAAGTGGCTGCATCTGCTGCCACTATGAATACGGATCAGATGGCTAAAGCAAAATCCTTGGCAGAAGCTAAGGGTTGTTTTGCCTGTCATCAGGTTGAGGCTAAGGTGGTTGGGCCGGCATTTGCTTGGGTTGCCTACAAATACAAGGGTAATCCCAAGGCGGTTGCCACGCTGAGTCATGCCATTGAACATGGTGTATCGGGTGTATGGGGTGGAATGCCGATGCCAGCACAAAGCGTGACACCAGCTCAGGCTAAAGAATTGGCTGCCTGGGTACTGGCGCAAAAGCCTATTGCTCCGCCAAAATCGGCCTGACATTTTTCAGGCCCGTTAAAACCCCCGCCCAGCGGGGGTTTTTTATATGGAAAATGCTGTGGGTATAAAATTTAAAAAACTTTCCTGGATTGCCAGTACTTACTACGCCGAAGGACTACCTTATTCTTTGGTGCAACAGGTTTCTGTGCAGTTTTTTACTTATGCTGGTGCCAGCCTTCAGGTTATTGGCTTGCTATCATTTTTTGGGTTGCCCTGGAATCTGAAACTATTCTGGAGCCCGGTCATTGATTTATTCGGGAATAAAAAACGCTGGCTGGTAGTCATGGAGTTGATTTTAGGCGTGGTAGCCGCCTTGCTGATATGGCCCGCACAGCATCTTAACCTGGATCTGGCTGCGAAAATTTTTATTCTGATGGCTTTTATGTCAGCAACGCACGATATGTCTGTCGATGGTTATTATATTCAGACCCTTGATACGGCTGATCAGGCGGGTTTTTCCGGGCTTAGGGTGGCCGCTTATCGGGTGGCAATGCTGGTAGGTAATGGTGCACTGGTCATTTTAGCGGGATGGATATCATGGACAGCCTGTTTTTTGACTGCGGCAGCCATGATGTGGGGACTGGCCGGCTTTCATAAATGGATACTGCCGGTACCACCACCCGCCAATAAGCAACTTCACGGTCATCGCTGGGCGGCGGTGCGGGAAGCGTTTCAAACCTATTTGGCACAGCCCGGCATTGTTTGGGCATTGGCCTTTATTCTCTTGTTTAGAGCCGGGGATGCCATGATGTTCGCTATGGTTACCCCTTTCCTGAATCATCTGGGTTACGGATTAATTGCGCGCGGAATTCTCACTGGCAGTGTCGGTACGGTGACTGGTATTGGAGGGGCATTACTGGGTGGTCTCATTATTTCGCGTTGGGGTTTAAAAAGAGCCCTTTTTCCACTTACCTTAATTCAGTCTCTGGCCATACCGGCCTATGCCTGGCTGGCCTGGGCAGATCCATCTATCTGGTGGGTGGGCGTTACCATCGCCTTTGAACAAGGTTCAGCCGGATTGGGTACCGCTGTACTTATGGTTTTTTTAATGCAACGCTGCCAGGAGAATTATCAAGCCACTCATTTTGCCATCGGTTCAGCTTTGATGTCTGTGGCTGCCACCGTAGTAGGAGGTTTTAGTGGCTTTCTCGCCGCGAAAGTTGGATTCGTCGATTTTTTTCTTTTGGCTTTTGTGGCCGCGATACCCAGCCTTTTACTGGCAATAGGGATGCCGGACAAGCTCTATCAGGACAAGAAATCCCCAATATAAAACCATCAAAAAGGAGCGTTAGACATGTTGCTTAATGGGTCGAAGGGAAAATCATCAGACTGGTTGATAAACATGATTAGTTTGGGTTTATTGTTGGGGATGCTGGGACTGTGTGGAGTCAGCCAGGCGGCAACCAATGAGACTAATGAGTCCAGCGCCAATGGCGAGCATTGGAGTATTGCACTGCGCAGCATTCATGATGCCCACCTTTTGCTGAATCAGGAAGCCACGCATAGTCAATTGCCTGCATCAACGGCCAAGTTGTTGACCACTGCCTATATTTTTCAGGTATTAGGGGCGGAGGCCAGGCAACATACTCTGGTTTTAGGAACAGTTGAACCGACCGGAAAAGTAACTGGACCACTGATTGTGCTGGGCGATGGAGACCCCGATATTTCCAGTCGACATTTTCCATTTGTAGAAAAAACCGAGCGCGGTGATCCCATGCTACCGCTGCGGAGCATCGCCAAGAGTCTCTACGCACGTGGCGTTCGTTATATTCCTGACGGTATTGTCGTGGATGCTGGAAAGTTTCCAGAAGACCACCATATACCGGGTTGGACGTTAGATGATCAGCGTTTCTGGTATGGAGCGCCGGTCAGCGCATTGATGTTCAATGACGCCATGGTCAGTGTTGATCTGCTTCCCGCACGACGGGCGGGTAGATTCGCCACAGCAAAAATTACGCCCAATCCACTGAATACCATCATTAACCAGGTGGAAACCGTTGATCAGCAAGGAGAAGAACGACCTGTTCAACTCATTCAATCCGGCAACCAATATCAGCTTATTGGTGCCATACGTGCCAATACGGGAGGATTTTCTGCATTATTGGCACAACCCGATCCACCTTATTTTGCGGCATTAGCCCTGCGGCAAGCCGCAGAAGAGGAGGGGATAGTGGTTGGGCCGACAATCAGTGTTGACCGTCGCCCCAGTTCGGATGCTTGGCGTGCCAGATATCCAGGCACTACGATTCTTGCCGAAAGAGTGTCACCGTCACTTGCAGATGAGCTAACGGTAGCTAACAAAGTCAGTGAAAATACGCATGTAGAAGTTTTACTGAGAGATGCGGATTTGTGGCGAGGGGGTGACGGCAGTCGTAGCTCTGCCATGCAAGGATTACACAACTGGTTAATACAATCAGGTATCCTGAACAATGATTCTTCACAACTCATGGATGGTTCCGGTTTGTCGCGACTAGACCGCCTTAGTGCCAATGATTTGGTGTCAGCATTGACGTATTCCTATCAGCAATCCTGGGGCAAGATCTGGCGTGATTCTTTGCCCGTTGCGGCAGTAGATGGCACCTTAAGGCATCGTTTCCGTGATCTGCCAAAAGGCTCCATAAGAGCCAAAACAGGAACATTACGCAATGCAGTCACGCTCGCCGGATTACTCCGCAATAAATCAGGGGAAGATTATGCCTTCGCGATTATGGTCGATCATTTCCAAGGCTCCGAGGCTGAGGCCAGAGCCCGGGTGGACCAAGTCGTGCGCGACATCATCCTGGGGAAAAGCCAATTATCGTCTGCAAGCGACTCATCAACACACCGCAGACGCTTTGGATTTGGTCTACCGAAAAAGCCATTATCTGCTGCCCGATCAGCGTAGCCTCCATATCGGTGGCCCGGCGTATGGAGTGCGTGCCGCAATGATTACGGCCTGGAATCCACGGTCAAGGCCATTGAGCCCATGGCAAAACAGAAAAAGACAACACCGTTTATTCAGGATATTGGATGCCAACGGCTATCGATTCCTACGATCCTTGTGCGGTGTTGATGCGTGGTGGGAGGAAAGCGTGATTGTGTATGCTATGAATGAATCAAAAGCAGCTAAGCTTGCTCGACAATTTGGACAAAAGGCTTTTGTCTATCTGGATGGAAGGCGTGTATGGCTGATGTATGTTTGATTGTTTGGTTCGTATAATGTTTATTATGTTAAATTATAAAAATGAACTTCAACCAGGGATGATGGTCCCACCATGTAACAGAGTAATTTCAGAGGGAGCGAAATGACACACTACTCTATATCAGGCAATCGGGCACCATGGTGGGTGCGTTTGCTGACCGTCATGGTTGGTATGGTGTTATTGATTGGTTTATTTTTTTTCGCCATTTTCGCATTTATTGCAGTGGCGATCCTGGGTGCAAGCGGCATGATTTTCCTCTGGTGGCAAAAACGCAAGATGCGCAAAACCCCCAATCAGGACATTGTGGTCACCCAATATCGGGAAATTCACCAAAACACATCTCCTTTCGATAGAGAAAAATAGTTTCAGACAGAGCGTGTTCCTGCTCCCCTGCATTTGCTGAAAATCATGTTAGAATCAATGTGACCGACAAGATGAGTCCAGCACATGGAGATGCAGGAGGCCTTCTGATAAAAATACATTCAAGAACAATGCATTACTTAAAATATAAAATTCGTGCCTCGTCAGCATTCGGGGGAGCATTTGTCTTGTTGCTGGTTTTTTTTTCGGCCCCCGCACTGGCCGATGTCGTTCATTTTGGATTTGAGGATGTCCCTGGTGCGATGGCGGATAAGCTGAACAAAGCACTACCCCCCGTAACCATTGGCGACAAGTCAGACCGCCTTGAAGAAACAGAAATGGCCGCCAGCCTTCGGCTCAAAGATGCATTACAAGCCTATGGATACTATGACTCAACATGGAAAATCAATAAAAAAATTACCAGCCCTAAAAATTATCTATTGCAATTTTCAATTTCATTGGGCAAGCCGATTATTGTTCGAAAAATAGATCTCAAAAAATCTGGAACGGGTAGTAATACGCCATCTATAATTTATCTTTTTAAGACTTTTCCACTAAAAGATGGTGCTGTGCTTAATCAAATCGATTATGAAGAGTGGAAAGGTAAAACGTTAGAGTCGTTAAATAGACAAGGCTATGCCAAAGCAGAATATACTCGCCATGAAATATTAATTGATAAAAAGGAATTATGGTCGGATATATATCTATGGTTAAATACCGGGCCGCGTTTTCGTTTTGGTTCTATCAATGTTCATGGTGCAGAGCATTATCCCCGATGGTTTGTAGAACGTTATGTTTCTTTCAAGGAGGGAGACTGGTACGCACCTGCAGCACTGGCGGTTACTCAAAGTAATCTGCGTAATGCGGATCGTTTTTCAGATATTTCCGTACAAGGCGATTTGAAGGCAGAAAAAAACAACATTGTTCCTGTTAGTATTAATTTGAAAAGTATGCCAGCACAACATATTAAGATTGGTGCAGGTTATAGTACCGATATTGGCCCTAATGCAGCATTGATTTATGATAATTTTAATGCTTTTGATGAAGCCCAGCATGTACGTATTTCTCTTTTGGCGGCGCAACTTAACCGCAATGCCAGCCTACTGTATAAATGGCCTATCGGAAAAAATATAGGATCAGAATATGTGGCACAAGCCAGCTACCAGAATCAAACGCTGACTGCTTACGACAGTAATGAGATACTGGCGAGTATTGGCAGACAGTGGTCATTGCGTGATGACAATAATCGCAATAAAACCACCACTCTGGAAGCTTTGGTTAATTTTGAGCAAGCTAACTACACAGTTGCAGATGAAGTCAATAACAGTTTTTATATTTACCCGTCCCTACAATATACGATCCAGGATTTTCGCAATGTATTACGACCCATCTCGGGATATTCGCTCACTGCTCGCGCAGAAGGGGCCAGTAAAATATGGGGGAGCACCGCTAATTTTGTTCGGTTCAGTGCTCGAGGTAGCTGGAATGTACGTATTAACAGGCAGTGGGTCATAGGCACAAGAGCAAAAGTGGGTGCGATGTGGTTAAATAGCCCCATACGTTTTTTACCACCTAACTTGCGATTTTTTGCGGGTGGACAAAACAGTCTTCCCGGTTACGCCTATCAGTCACAGGGTCCTGTAGATAGCGATGGAGCGGTTGAAGGTGGCAGATTACTAGCTGTGGCTGGCTTCAATGTTCAACGTTTTGTCAGTAAAAATTGGGCAGTTGTCGCTTTTTATGATGCGGGCAATGCTTTCAACAGTTTCTCAGATTTGCACGTTCTTCAAGATGTAGGAATAGGCTTTCGCTGGTATTCTCCAGTTGGTCCTATACGTTTTGATCTGGCCCATCCCTTGGTAAATCCTAAGGCTCCGGCTGTACGGATTGCTTTTTCAGTGGGATTTAGCCTGTGATGCGCTTCAGAAACCTGGCTATTTTAATTTTTATCTGTATTTTAGGGATTATTTTTTCTGCCCTATTTTGGTTGTTGAATACCAATAACGGTGCACGCTGGGCATTGGCTCAAGTTCCACATTTAAATGCAAAAAAAATCAGTGGAACTTTAATGGATGGTTTAAAAATATCAGAGTTGAACTGGTCCAGCAGATCTTCCCGCTTTACCGCTCAAAATTTGCAGTGGGCATTGCATCCTAGTCATTTATTATGGGGAGAGCTAGATGTTGCAGACCTTAAAATTGTTAATGGCCAACTATACCTACCAAAATCTTCCTCAAAGCCAAGTAAACTGAATCTTGCTTGGCCAGCCTTACCGCTGTGGTCACGATTCATCGCAATACATGTTGGACCAACTACTATTGAAAAATTACAGGTTTGGCAAGGACAGAAAACTGCTCTTAGATTAACGAGCAGCACTCTTAAAAATGTCTCATGGAATCGTGGAAATATCCATATTAACGAACTCAGAGCACATCTTTCCGCTGGTCAGTTGAAATTTTCTGCGCAAGTCCAAATGGAAAAACGCAGTCTCACCACCACGGGGGACTGGATTGAGCCCTCCCCTGCGCATACTAGCCTCCATTGGAGTGCGGCATGGCATGGATTAAGCGACAATACATTTGGTGGCCCAATTAAGCTAATATTTAATCAGAAAAATTCACTGAGTAGCATCAGCAGCCTGATTCAGATTGCTCCGCACCAAATTGTATTGAATTCTATGGAGTTAAAAAATCTATCCCTCAGCAAAACTACCACCGGCTTCTGGAAAATAGACCTTCCAGAGAATAGCGCTGGTGACTTCACGGCATACGGAAAACTGAGCAACATCGTAGTTAAAGATATACCGAAGTCTGTACCGACCGGTCCTTTGTCATTGCAAATATACTTGCATGGGAAAATTAATCATTATATTGGTGCATTTGCGGTGAATGGATCTCCAAAATTTGGTGGTATTCAAGGGAATCTTGAAGGTAGCAATACCGGCCTACAATATGATTACACGGGGAACATGCTCGGTGCGAAACTGCTACCCGCTAAATTAAAAATAGATTGGCAACCGTTGATGAATGTTCAGGGTGAATTGCGGCTTAGAGGTTTACGAAATCAACTTATTTTTCCTACTGTTCCCGGCCAGTTGTCCTGTAATATGATCATAAATGCTGCGCAAGCAGCAAAAAGCATGAAAGGACGCATCCAATTGCAGGTGTTACCTAGTCAAATATATAAAACCAATCTGGTGGGTAATGCAGATCTGAAATTCTCTGGAAATCAGTGGGATTTGCAAAAGGCGAATATTCGTGGGCCAGGGTTAACCATCAATGCTTCTGGAAATTTGCAGAAACATCTGTCATTTTCTTTGAATATTGAAAATTGGCAAATGTTAACACCTGATGCCCGTGGTTCAACAAGTGCCCACGGATGGATTGCGCAGTCCGATCATAACTGGGTTGGTAGTATAAAAGCTCACGCACAAAAACTGCTTTATTCGGGGATTGCAATCCGAAAAGTTGATGCCCAAGCCTCTCTTCTTACTGATGATAGCCTGCAAGCCAATCTGCAGATGGAAGGCGCAGAATATAAAAGGTATCTGATCAACCTGCATTCACAAGCTCATGGCACTTTGGCGCAATTTGGAATGGATATTGAAGCGCAATCAGATGGTAATCAATTTACTCTACTTAGTTTGGTAAAACATTCTCATTCAACATGGAATCTGTTATTAAACCAAAGCCATTTTCAAAGCAAGCGCCTCGGACTTTGGCAACTGGAGCATCCTTCGAACTTATCCTGGAATTCCGGTGTCATTCGAATCAGCCCAATCGTATTCAATGATACTCATGGATCAAAGATCAGCGCTCAAGGACTTTATAACCCAGCGCAAAATCTGGCGAGTTTAAATTTGAATATTTTATCTCTTCCGCTGGATTTTAACCAAAAAAATAACGATATATCTCTTGATGGATATTTAAATACCCATTTACAAGCACAATGTCATGGTGTCTGTCATGCTGAGGGTAACTGGGATTTTGAGAAAACCCAATTGCACTGGTTATCTGATAACGTATCTCAATCCATTCATTTGCAGCAGTTCAGCGGCCAAGTGCGTTGGCAACCCAAAAATCTAACCTTAACATCTCGCCTGGTATTGCAAAAAAATTGGGGCTCTGCGCAAGTTCACCTGCATAGTCCGGTTACCCTCTCCCTGCCCTGGCGATGGAATGAGCAAGCGGCACTTCAAGCGACCGTTCAGGCAACACTTGGCGCTCCTCTTTTTGCGGCTTTGCCCATTGGAACCCTGAAAATGCGTGCCCAAGGTAGTGGCAATATAGAAGGAGATCTCACCGGAACATGGGCAGATCCCAAATGGCACGGCACTGCAGAATTACAAGGACTTGGCTTATATGTTCCGCAAGCCGGGCTCGATTTACAAGATGTTGGGGCCAAACTGCTAGGCAATGGTCAAGAGTTGCAAATCAGTGACATGCACGCAACTTCGGGAACAGGTCGTATTTCAGGAAACGGTGCCATCTACATGCGACCCGAAACACATTTTGCCTTGAGCATAGCTGGCCATGAATTTACGGCCTTGAATCTTCCTCAAGTACAGGCGGCCGTCAGCCCCGATCTTCATATTGATGGAACCTTACAAAAAATAAATATTGGGGGTGCCATTCATACGAATCGCCTGCGTATTCTTGGTACAGACTTTAACGGACCAAAACCTTCCAGTGATGTGGTTTTTGTTAAAAATATCAAGAAAAATAATGCAGGCCCTGCTCTAAGTGTGAATTTGCAGGTCACTCTAGGCAATAATGCCAAAGTCTTCATTAGTGGCTTACGTGCCGATTTGGTTGGGGCCCTGGATGTCAGGATGCAGGATGGACATAGTCCTGCTGTAAAAGGAATATTGCGCATGGTAAATGGTCATTATGATATTTATGGCCATCGTCTTGATTTTGAACGAGGTTCTATTAATTTCCATGGGGCCGCCAGTCAGGCTAATCTGGATGTACTCGCAGTACGCACCATCAAAAACTCTGACAGTTTTGCCGTGGATAATACGCCGGTGAAAGCTGGTGTTCAGGTAACGGGGACTTTACAGGTGCCACAAGTGAACCTCTATTCCAATCCATCCATGTCTCAGGCCGATATTTTGTCTTATCTGCTTCTCGGCACGCCTTCAAGTGGTCTGGGTAATCAGGATGAATTACTCTCGGCTGCGGCAGGCACGCTCTTTTCTGCCAGTCGTGCGGCGCTTTTCGGAAATAGTCTGAGTAATAGTGGTATTGATGTTGGCGTAACCTCTAACGGTCAACAAGGTTTGTCTGGAGCCATGGTTACCCTGGGCCATTATCTGACGCCGGATTTATATCTGAGTGTAGGACAATCGGTGATGGGAAACGGAACGGTTGCCAGGTTGCGTTATCGAGTGAGTAAGCATATCGAATTACAAACTGAAAATGGCACCCAGAATGGTGCAAACATATTTTATCGGATAGATTTTTAAATCATCATGGAGCCTTTTTGGTGTTGAAAAAACGAGAAAGCATCGTCCTGATCGGGGCTGGAGTCATTGGAATGCTTGCCGCCGTTCGGCTTGCTGAGGCAGGTTTTGCCGTAACTATTGTGGATCAGGGACAAATCGGCCGTGAGGCATCCTGGGCGGGTGGTGGAATTCTCAGCCCTCTTTATCCCTGGCATTATCCTCCAGAACTACTGCAACTAGCATTTTATAGCATGTCGCTTCATCATGCTCTTTCTTCGGAGTTAGCCTCTCTCACAAATATTGATCCTCAGTGGACCCTATCCGGATTGCGCATTATTGAGGGAGAAAAAGAAATTTTACCTGACGATATCAGCACTTGGGGACAAAATTGGGGCCTGAACTGGCAAGTCTCTGACTGCAAAGCTACAA
Organism: Acidithiobacillus concretivorus; assembly: GCF_018853445.1. Classification (GTDB taxonomy): domain Bacteria; phylum Pseudomonadota; class Gammaproteobacteria; order Acidithiobacillales; family Acidithiobacillaceae; genus Acidithiobacillus; species Acidithiobacillus concretivorus. The sequence goes on along the minus strand of NZ_JABELD010000061.1, from coordinate 2,158 downwards.
CTAAAAAAATCCTCTGGTGCCCTGAAGTGGCACAAGTGCGGAATCCCCGCCTGCTATCCGCCCTGTCCGAACGCTGTCGACAGCTTGACATTAAACTACTTGAACATACTGAAATCACGGGCTTTAAACGTAAAAACGAACAACTGCTTGGCGTGGAAAGTAATCAGGGATTTATAGCTTCAGATAAGGCTATAGTGACAGCCGGCGCATGGACCGGAAAATTACTTGAACAAATTGATATTCATCTGCAAATTTATCCGGTACGTGGCCAAATGCTGTTGCTGCAAGGGTCTCCAGGCATGCTTGATTCCATGTTGATGCAAGATAATCACTATTTGGTACAAAGACAGGATGGTCTCATTCTAGCTGGCAGCACCAGTGAAAACGTGCAATTTGACAAGTCTCTTACGCCGCTAGCACGGCAAACATTGTGGAATTTTGCGCGCGACCAGCTTTCTGGCTTAACTAGTTCCAGCATCCTCAGACAATGGTCGGGACTGCGACCGGGTAGTCAAGAAAGTGTTCCCTATATAGGCCCCCTACCCGGCTGGAACGGCCTGTATGTTGCTGCCGGTCATTTTCGTTATGGCCTCACCAATGCGCCGGCAACAGCAGAAATACTCACTTGCCTGCTCACCGACAAGGCGCCCCCCATTGATACTACCCCTTATAATCCGGCAACATATTATCAGAATGGGGGGCCAGGTCTTCCCCTGATCACTGGATAGAGCTACAATTATAACCAGTTTAGAATTATAGAGGGACCACACATGGACAATCAGGGTTGGAATAAGCAGCGTGTTTTGGAAACGTTACGAGATGCAGGTGTTAATCCCACCAGTCAGCGTGTGGAGATTGGCTACGCCCTCTTCTCTTCATGCGCCCATCTTTCTGCAGAAGAAATCATGCAGCGAGTCAATGCTGATTATCCCGTAGTCTCCAAGGCCACGGTGTACAACACGCTAGGTTTATTTGCAGATCACTCATTGGTTCGTGAAGTCATTGTAGAACCAGGCAAAGTCTTCTACGACCCCAATGTGTCCATGCACCACCATTTCTATCATGTGGATACCGGCCAATTACAGGATATTCCTGCAAGTTCCCTGCAAATAAGCAAGCTTCCTGACATACCTGCTGAAACTGAAGTGGAAAATGTCGAGGTCGTCATCCGTCTCCGTCAACGCGTAGCTAATTAGATTGATTAAACACCTCTTGCCTTCCTTTTCTAAATCCTTATAATGCGTTGTCCTTGGGTTGTTAGCTCAGTTGGTAGAGCAGCTGACTCTTAATCAGCGGGTCGTGGGTTCGATCCCCTCACAACCCACCAATAAAAACAATGGCCTAGAGAATTTCTCTGGGCCATTTTAGTTTTCAGGGTCAACATTTGGGTCAACTTTTTGGGAATGTGATTAAAGGTCTCTCCTGCTAGACTTTCGATTGAGCGCAATAGAAAAGAGCCGCTTTATGATCCCGATTGATCAAGAATGCCACTTTAGCGGATTAACCAGACTGAAGCGTTCATTGGATAAACCTAGAAAAAGCAGTTACGGTCCGCCAAGGGCTGGAAGAGCCCTAGGTGGTGGCTATGGTTTTGGGTAATTTGGGCAACGATGTAGCCGACAAGAAGATCCCAGGGATTTGCTCCCATAAACCGCTCCGCAGTCCCCCAGATGGTCTTTAACCTGTTGCAAATATTTTCAATTCCGCGTTCGATCTTTTTTTGTGCAGCGTGCATCGGGGTCAAATACAGGTGGGTTTGGCCCGCATGTTTTGTGCTCCGGTCAATGGCGGACAGCAGTAATGGGCGATTGGCGATAGCCTTCTCCCGCATTTTGCGGGTGTTTTCCTGCGCCCCTATCGGGCGAACCTCAATCACCAAAGAAAGCTTCATCTTATCAGATGGATATGGTCATTTCAGTAGGGTTAACTGCTGTTTTTAGGCTGAAGACTTCACAGCGAATACAGGGTGGGCTCAGGACAAGCAGGGAGACGGCTGTCTTCTGTTGGGTTGGGAGCGGATCCAACTCCAAAATCGTAAGCGTCTAAGCAACCCACCTTCCCAAACTTTCTGACCTGACCGATCCTGCCCCGCATACAGCGAGAAGGGGTGGGTATGACGAAGGAAGAGAAGGCCACATATTGGCGGCAGCAAGTAGAC
>NZ_JABELD010000060.1 GCF_018853445.1 Acidithiobacillus concretivorus | reverse complement strand
ACCACGGCGGAACCAATCCTAACGCGAGAGAAAACAGCTCTTCAGGGACCATCAGCTAACTCCAATTCAGGGCACGACCGCTCCACAGCATTCTACCCCCTACCCACTCAATCTGACGAAGAGCCAATGCGGGTAGGCGCAATGGGATATTTCCACAACAATATTCGCCCTAGTGTAGCCAAGCTCTTGCCTGGAACCAAATCCTGGCCATCTTTGGTTCTGGTGGTGCTGGCTGCCGGGCTGGGAATGGGGCTTTTTCACAGTTTTCGGCAGTTACCCCCGCTGTGGATTTCCTTGCTCATATGTCTTGTGTCATTGCCTTTTGCCTGGAAATGGCGACATGGGGTGTTGTTGACTCTGGCTGCTGCGGCCTTCTCTTGGGGACTCTGGCAGGCTGAGTCGCGCCTCGCCGTGCATTGGACCAATGCCCGGACTTTTTCGGTGGAGGGACGCATCAGCTCCATTCCCCAACTGGGCGGGCGCGATTATCGCTTTCAACTGACTCCCGAGCGTTGGTCGGGCGAGTCTCCTGCCGGAAAACATCCCGCCATTTTGCAGATTCACGGATCCCTTCCCGAACTGCCGGTGGTTGGTCAGCGTTGGCAGTTGCAACTGCATAGTGAAGCACTCAGCACTTTGCCCAAGAGTCCCTTTGCGGACCTTGACCGTAAGCGCTTCTGGGAGGGTATTGGGGGCGTGGCACGCATCGAAAATGCCCGACTGCTGCCCCCTTCTTTGTGGAATCTGGGCGATCAGATTGCTGCTGCCCGCCAGGCCGTGCTGCAGGCGACCAATATGGCCCTGGACCGTGAATCAGCCGGATTTGTCCAGGCTCTCAGCGTGGGGGTGGGTAACCAGCTTTCCCCGGAAATCTGGCAGGTTTACCGGGATACGGGTACGGCCCATCTGTTGGTGATTTCCGGTTCGCATGTGGCGGTAGTCGCTGGTTTGATTTTGTGGCTGGTACAATGGGGCTGGCGGCGTATTCCCTGGCTGGTAACGCGTTGGCCGGCACAAACGGCGGGGGTGCTCGCCAGCATTCCAGCCGCTTGGGCTTACGCCAGTTTTGCAGGTATGCAGATTCCCGGCGAACGCGCCGCCTGGATGATCAGCGCAGCGGCAATAGCCTGGTTGCTGGGCAGGTCGCATCAGGCCTGGCAGGGCCTGGCCCTGGCCGCTTTGCTCATTGTTTTAGGGAACCCCGGGGCTATGGTAGATGTCGGTTTCTGGCTCTCTCTGGGGGCGGTAGCGGCCTTGGTGGCGGTTGGCTATGGGGAAGGAGGCTGGCGCACCCTGCTGCGCAGTCAATGGGCCGTATTTATTGGATTGTTGCCGATCCTGGCGGGTCTTTTCGGGCAAATTTCACTGGTTTCGCCGTTGGCCAATATTCTGGTGATTCCTCTGGTCGAGTTGCTGGCGGTTCCTCTTGCCTTGTTGGGAACCCTTCTGGCGCTGGTGGATATGGAATGGCTCAGTCGGATACTTTTTCGCCTGGTCGCCGTGCAGATGGACGGGATTACGGCGCTCCTCAGCGCCTTGCTCCATATTCCTTTTGCTCAGGTGCGGACGGGCACCGGGCGGATCTGGGCTTTACTGGCGGCGACAGCCGGACTCAGTATTTTCTTTCTACCCAAAGGTTGGCCAGGTCGCCCTCTGGCATTACTTGGACTGGTGCCGCTTCTGGTGCCCGCTGAAGGGAATACGAATTTTGAGGTGCGCAATCTCCCGGTGCATTCCGGTATGGTCCTGTTTTGGCAAAAAGCGCAGGATAGTGGCGTGGTGACCGCCAATCTTTGGAAATCCGCTACGCGGCGTGAAGCAGGTCAGGGACTCTCGGCAGTTTTGCAGCAAAAAGGACTGGCGCGGGTGTCGGACTGGGTGCGCACAGATACCTCCACGCCCTTGCCCGCCTTGTCGGCAACACATCAGTGGGGACCACCAGGCGCAAGAAATTACCTGCAAAATCCTCGACCGCTTTCTGTTTGTCGCGCAAATGCGCCTAATGCGCCGGCAGGAATGCATTTTGTGGATTTGGGTAAAACCGCCCAGCCCTGTATTTTGTCCTGGGGAGCAGGTCCTGATCTGCTGATTCTTGGCGATATGGATTTGGCCTCGCTCCAGCATTTGGGAAAGGTCGGGACTCAGTCTTTTCAACAGGTACAACTGATTTTTGCGCCTGCCAGTTTTGCCGCCAATGAACGGGCTTTTCTGGCTGGGCTCATGCCCAATGCGGCTATTCACTATGCGGGGGACGACCCTTTCGGGATATGGTCCTGGCAAAACCGGCATTTTGTTCAATCTGTTTCATTAGTGCGGGCTTACTGGCAAATAGCGGATGGATAAATCAGATTGCTGCCACTGCCGTTTGTCGGGTCTTGTGCTATATTCCTGCTTCGTCCAATCTGATTGAATGCTGGAGGCGGTGTGCAGGAGTTGCTGCAGTTATTTAAACTGGGTGGTTTTGTCCTACCCCTTCTGATTCTCCTGGCCGTGATTGCCCTGGCGATTATCGGAAACCGTTTCTGGGTCCTGCGTAAGGCCCGCATCGCCCCTAAGGACCTCGCCCCCCGGGTCACTGATCTGGTGGAGTCGGGAAAAGTACAGCAAGCCGTCAAGTTGCTCTACGAAAACGATACCCCGTTGGCGCGTCTCATGCTGGTAGCCTTGCAACAGGCAGGGCAGTCCCGGGATGCCATCAAGGAAACCGTCGAAGAAAGTGGTCGCCAGGAAGTCGCCCATCTTGACCGTTTCCTGAATTTTCTGGGAAGTATTGCCGGGGTTTCGCCGCTGCTGGGCTTGCTGGGCACGGTTTTCGGCATTATGCATGCCTTTGCGGCCATTGGCATGGTCGGAGCCGGTGATCCCAAGGCGCTGGCCAGCGGTATCGCCGAGGCGCTTATTACTACTGCCAGCGGTCTTATTGTCGCCATCCCCAGTCTGATGTTCTATCGTTATTTCAAGGGACAAGTCGATGGAATGGTCCTGGCCATAGAAAAAGAAGCCCTGAAAGTGGTGAACACCCTTTCCGGAGGAACCGGAAGATGAACCTGCGCCCGCGTGTCAACGAAGAGCCTGACATCAATGTGGTGTCCATGGTTGACATCGTGTTGGTGCTGCTGCTTTTTTTTATGGTGACCAGCAGTTTTGAGCATCAATCCCATTTATCCATGCAATTACCCAAAGCCCAGCAGGCCGCCGCCGGTTTGCCGAAAACGCCCATCACCATTGATCTCAGCGCCAGTGGACAGGTGCAGATGGATAAGCAGCCCGTACCCATGGCGGATTTGTTGGGACGGCTCAAGGCGCTTGCGGCAAAAGATCCGCAACGGGTGATTGTGTTGCGTGCGGATAAAAACACCACGCAGCAATATGTGATTGATGTGTTGGATGCGGCCCAGGAAGCGGGGCTGACCCGGATCAGTTTTGCCACTTTGAGTAATCGCTGAGCAGTGCGGCTGGAAGGGCGTTCCCTGCGCTTGGTTGCCCGAATGGCGGCCTATATGATCAGGGGCATATCTGTGACTTTGCGCTGGGAAGAGGTTGGTGATGCCCAGGTGCGGCAACTGATTGTTGCTGGAAAACCTTTTATTCTGGCCTTCTGGCATGGACGCGGAGTGATGATTACTGAAGCTTACCGACGGGTGGGTGGTCGTGATATTGATGTGCTCATCAGCGAACATCGGGATGGTGAACTCATTGCTATGACTCTGGCTCATTGGGGATATTCCGCCATACGCGGCTCAACGCGTCGGGGGGCGGTAAAAGGGGGAAGAGGGATGCTCAAGGCTGCTCTGAGTGGGCGAACTCTGGCGATTACTCCAGATGGTCCCAGAGGTCCTCGGGAGGTGCTGCACAAAGGGGTCATTGATCTCGCCCGCATTTCCGGCCTGCCGATTATCCCGGTGAGTTATTCTGCGCGGCGAGCCAAGCGCTTTTCCAGTTGGGATGGTTTTTTGTTGCCCTGGTTAGCAACACGTCTTGTCGTTACCTGGGGCGCGGCGGTGTACATTCCTCGGGATGCGGACGAATTGTTGCGGACCGAGCTGCAGAAGCAACTGGAAACAAGCATGATTGATTTGCGCAAACAGGCCGACACGCTGGTGGGCCGTCAGTATGATTAAGTTATGAGCTATTACGAAAATGGTTTGTTGCGCGGCCGCTGGGCGAGTTGGCAGGATTCCCGTGCCGGTCGCAGAGGACAGGCCAATGCGCGCTGGGGCTGGATTATAGCTCCCGGCGAGCGCGGACCTATTCTCTGGATGCAGAGTTTCAGTGATCCCGACAATCAGCGTCTGGGTATTGAGCTGGCGAGAGCTATTGCGGAAAAAAGGCGTGATCTGCGTATGGTCATGACTTTTGAAACGGAATACCCGCAGTTATTGCAGCAGCATACCGAATCCCTGGAGCGGCTGGGCTACGGTTTTGGGCCCTGTGATCATGCTCAGGCTGTGGGACGCACTCTGGATAAGCTCACACCGCTGCGTTACCTGGCCTTGGGTCGTGTGCCGCGCAAGGGGCTGCAGGCTGCCCTGGAGCGACGACGAATTCCTAGCGTACTGATGGCTGCAGATCCCCAAAATTCTGTGCCGACTTTGCTCGAAGCCGTCTATCCTCGGGATGCGCGACAGGCAGAGCTTTGGCAGGAAAAAGTCAGCGGGGCGTTAGTGCAGGAACCGGTGGATTTTGCCACGCTTTTTACCATTGCCCAGGTCGATCCAAATTTCCGCAGCATGATCAGCGGCACAGATGAGGGTTTGCTATGGTGGGTGGAAGGGTTGACCGGAAAACAATGGCAGGACTGGCGCCAGGCCTGGGCGGCTTCGCCACTTTCTCGCCAGGGGCTGCTGTTTCTGGGCGGGTCTGAAAGACCACCAGACTTGCCGCTGTTGTCAAAATGGCAGCGCCAGCCGCTGCCTGCCGGTTCCGTACTGGCAGTGGATGAAGACCGCTGGTATCCCGCGTTGGCGGCGGCTGCTCAGGCGGTATATCTGCAATCTGCCGCATCTTCCCTGCAGTGGCAGGTTTATGCAGGCTCCCGACCCGTGTGTGTGCACCCGGGGGTCGTCCTCAATGCCGCCCGGCATCTGGAAGTTGGCGCTGTGGAAGTCCTGAGTCATCCTGGTCAGGTGCTTCAGCATTGGCAGGATTTATATGCCGATGTGATGAGTGCGCGCCAGCGTGGGGATGCGACCCGCCGGGTTTTCTGGCAAGAACGACGCCTGGCGGGAGAACGTCTTCCGGAATTTTTGCAGCGGGTTTTTGACTGGTGAGTTTTCGCCAGACCCTCGAACAGCAATGGCAAGAGGGTGGCTGGCTCGCCACGAGTTTACAACCGCTGGGGATGCTGACGGGCGCGGTCGCCACCTGGCGGCGGTGTCATATCCAAGGTCGGGAAGCAGATATTCCGACCATTGTGGTCGGCAACCTGAGTGTAGGCGGTAGTGGCAAGACGCCTTTGGTGGCGGCCTTGGCGCAATTGCTGCGGCAGGCGGGATGGCAGGTTGCCATCATCAGTCGCGGTTATGGAGCGCATCCACCGCATTGGCCCTATCGGGTTCAGGCGCATGATTCTCCCGAGTGTGCCGGTGACGAACCACTGCTCCTGGCGCAACTGCAGCATCAAACCCAGGCGGTATATATTTGTCCCGACCGCCACCAGGCTATTGCTGCAGCCGTAGCCGACGGCTTCGATCTCGCTTTGCTGGATGATGGTTTTCAGCACCTTGCCCTGCATCCGAGCTTACGTCTGCTGGTGATGTCTGGAGCGCAGCCTTTTGGCAACGGCTACTGTCTTCCCGCTGGGCCGTTGCGCGAGCCCCGGGCGGCCCTGGCGGCGGCTGACGCCTTGCTGGTGGATGCAGCCGCAGCCAGCGCTCTGGCGCAGACTGAATCTCCACCCCAATTCGGTTTTCAGGTGCGTCCTCAGGATTTACAGGCAGTTGCGGATCCACAACGTACCCGCAGTCTGGACAGCCTGGCCGGAGAGCACTGGACGGTGGTCACGGGAATAGCGCGTCCGCAACGCTTCGTAGATACCCTGGCTACTCTGGGGGCGGAAGTAGATGCAGATGCCCGGTTTTTTCCGGATCATCACGTATTTACGCAGGCAGATTTGGAGACACTGTCCCGCCCTCTCGTCATGACTGAAAAAGATGCCGTAAAATGTCGGAAATTTGCGCAGCCGGATGATTGGGCTTTGCGGATTAGCGCCGAACTGGCACCGGATTTTATGCCCTGGCTGGAAAGGGCGCTATCAAACTGGAGAAACCATGAGCATTGATCGTCGTTTGCTGGATTTGTTGGCCTGCCCCCAATGCAAAGGAAGTCTGCAACCTTGTGCACAGCGTCAGGCCCTGTGTTGCCCGCGTTGTCATCTGCAATATCCCATTCGCGATGATATTCCGGTTCTTTTGCTGGATGAAGCCAAACCCTACGAGGATAAACCCGCATGAGTTTTTGTGTGCTTATTCCGGCGCGCCTGGCTTCTACGCGCTTGCCGCGCAAGGTTATGCTGGATGTTGGTGGTTTGCCCATGATTGAACAGGTACGGCGCCGGGCCCTCGAAAGTGGAGCCTCCCGGGTTGTTGTTGCCGCTGATCATCCGGAAATCGTTGAATGTATAAAGAGCTATGGTGGCGAAGCAGTGCTGACGTCCACGGCCCATGTTTGCGGTACAGAACGTCTTGCCGAAGCTGCGCGGCTGCTGGCATTACCTGCGGAGGCTGTTATCGTCAATCTGCAGGGAGATGAGCCCGGCATGAATCCCGCACTTTTGCAGGCTACGGCCCAACTATTACTGGAAGATGCCGGCTTGCAGATGGCCACGGCTGCTGTTCCCATTGCGCACTGGGATGACCTGGCAGATCCTCATGTCGTGAAACTGATTCGCAATGATCAGGGTCATGCCCAGTATTTTTCCCGCGCGCCTATTCCCTGGTATCGAGAGCAATTTCCCCTGCGGGCCGGAGCACTTCTTCCTGATTCCGGAAACTGGTGGCGACACCTGGGCTTGTATGCCTATCGCCATGAGTTTCTGCAGGATTATGCGCAGTGGCCCGCCAGTGCTCTGGAGCAGATCGAATCTCTGGAACAAATGCGGGCGTTGGAGCGTGGCGTGCAAATTGCGGTATATTGCGCAGCAGAAGCCCCTGCATCGGGTGTCGATACGGCGGCTGATCTGGAGCGGGTTCGTACCCTTTTTTCTTAAACCAACCTCAAGGAGTGTCGTATGGATCTGAAAAAAATACCGGCTGGTAAGTCCTTGCCGGATGATATCAATGTGGTGATCGAAGTTCCCCAGGGTTCCTCCGTCAAATATGAAATGGATAAAGAAGCGGGCGCGGTCTTTGTAGATCGTTTTCTGTTCACTGCCATGCACTACCCACTCAATTACGGATTTATTCCCAACACCCTGTCTGATGATGGTGACCCCACCGATTGTCTGGTTTGGTCCCCCCAGCCGGTAGCTCCCGGTACGGTGATCCGGGCGCGTCCGGTTGGCGTGCTGATGATGGAAGATGAGCACGGCATTGATGCAAAAATTGTCGCCGTACCCCATGAAAAGGTGGCTGGAGGCTATGCCGACATTCGCGATGTCGAAGATCTGCCAGAAAATATTCGTCAGCAGATTCGTCATTTCTTTGAGCATTACAAGGATTTGGAGCCCGGCAAGTGGGTCAAAATGAAGGACTGGGCTAACCTGGCCGAAGCCCGCAAAATCATCGAAGCCGACGTCAAAAGACACGGTTAGGCTTTTTCCATCGTGTTGCTCTGCCGGGGCTTGCCGCCCCTAAGCAGAGCAGGCAGACTAAGGGGGTGACTCGCACATGCAGGAGACAACCCCATGTCTGCAGCACCGCCAGTACCCCAACAACCGCAACAAAAAGGCCTGAAAAATTCCTTTCATGCCGCCCTGCACCCTGATGAGCCGCTCTGGCGAAGGGTTCCCAGCCGTGATGAAAATGGTCATCTTCTCGCTGACTTTCGTATGCTTATCCCCGGATTACGGGATCGTAGCGGCCTGCGCCAGCAACATACCTTGCGTATTATCAATGCAGTACTCAAGCATTATGGGGCCTGGGTAGTATTTGCAGATATGAACATGCGCACCAATCTGCTCTGGGTAAGCATTCGTCCTCGCCCCGGTCTGACGCTCGAAATTCCCGCCGCCATCAAGACGCTGGTGCCAGAGGCTTTGTTATTGGCTCCCTACTGGCGGAGTGCTTGAGCTAGTAATTTATAATTAGTCTATTATTTAACTAATAAAATATATATTGACAGTCTAAAACGATTGTGGGATATTGACTCCCGTAGTGAAGTTGAGCAGTTCCTGACCCGTTGCTTCGTTTGTTATATATAGAGGATGACTCAGATGACGATTCGTATTAATGATGTTGCTCCAGATTTTACCGTTGATTCCACAGCCGGAAAGCTCAATCTCCATGAATGGATTGGCGATAGCTACGCCATTCTCTTCTCCCACCCGCGTGACTTCACCCCGGTTTGCACGACCGAATTTGGTGCGGTAGCACAACTTGCTCCCGAATTCGCCAAGCGCAACACCAAGGTCATGGGCGTCTCTGTAGACAATGTGGAAGAGCACAAAAAGTGGAAGCGGGATATTGAAGCCTTTGCTGGCGCACCTGCCGATTTTCCGATTATTGATGATACTTCCCTGCATGTTTCCAAGCTTTACGACATGCTTCCTGCGGATGCCTATCTTCCGGACAGCCGGACGGCAGCCAATACAGCTACGGTTCGCTCGGTATTTATCATCGGACCCGACAAGAAAGTACGACTCACCATGCTCTACCCCATGTCAGTAGGCCGCAACTTTGCGGAAATTCTGCGGGCTCTGGACGCCATTCAGATTACCGATGGGGTGCCGATTGCTACCCCGGCTAACTGGGTACCCGGACAAGATGTGATCGTGGCGCTGTCCCTCAATGATGAACAGGCCAAAGAGAAGTTTGGCGATATCAATATCAAGTTGCCTTACTTACGGATGGCTAAAGCCCCTAAAAAATAAGGGTTGGTTAGTGTCGTAATCATGGCCCCGTCAGACTCCTCAGGATTTGACGGGGTTTATGTATTTTTTCAGTTGAATCCACCGTATTCAGGGCATAGGCTCAAGAGTCGGGAGAAATATTGATGGAGGATTTTCAGCTATGCGTGTTCATGTTCTCCAGCATGTGGCTTTTGAAGGACTGGGTAGTATGGAAACCTGGCTTGAGGACCGCAAAGCCCGAGTGACCTGGACGCGCTTTTATGAAAATAGCGCATTACCAGAACCTGCAGAGTTTGATCTGCTGATTATTCTCGGCGGTCCGATGAGTATTCATGATGAAGCAATTTATCCCTGGTTATCAGCGGAAAAACGCTTTATTGGTGAAATCATAGCGGCGGATTTGCCGATTTTGGGCATTTGTCTGGGTGCGCAACTGATTGCCCATGTTTGCGGGGCGCGGGTTGTTTCGGGCAGGCAGAAGGAGATTGGCTGGTTTCCCGTATATGCAGAAGTATCTGACGTCGATCATTTTCAGTTTCCCCGGCAAATACCGGCTTTCCATTGGCATGGCGAGACTTTTGATTTGCCGCCTGGTGCAACCCGTCTGGCACATAGTGCCGCCTGTGAGAATCAGGCTTTTCAGATAGGAAATCAAATCATAGGATTACAATTCCATCTCGAAAGTACGGCGTTCAGCATTGATGCGCTGATCCGGCACTGTGCGGATGAAATCATTCCGGGTCAGCCTACTATTCAGAGTGTGGAGCAGATGCTGGATGCTCCTTCAGACGCTTATGAGCAAATCCACGCACAGGTTCAGCGCGTTCTGGATTTTCTCAGCACTCAGGTGCCACAGAAGGTTTTGTAAACCCCGAAGCTTTCGGGCGCTGGCTGAGCGTAGCTTTCCAGACCGGGACGCTCCGTAAAAGGCTCGGCGAGGACTTCGAGCAGCTGGCGTAAAAGACCGAGGTCGCGGTTTTGGGTTGCTGCATTCAGGGCTTCTTCCACTTTATGATTGCGCGGGATATAGATGGGATTCACCCGATCCATATGAAGCGCTCTTTCCTCAGCCTGCACGGGTTCCCGCGCCAGACGATCCTGCCAGCGTTGCAACCAGGCATCCACAGTTTCGGCGTCGTCAAACTGGCTGCGCAACGCCGCAGGGTTCCCCAGGACTACTGCCGAGAGGCTTCGGAATGCACGGGTATAATCCACGGATTGACCTTCCAGCGTCGTCAGAAAGTCCTGGGCCAATTCCTGGTCCTGTTCTTCCTCTGTGTGCAGGCCTAGTTTAGCCCGCATACCCTGTAACCAGTAATCTGCGTACACTTTCGGAAAATGGTTGATGGCTTCGGTCAGCTGGCGAATGGCGACTTCGCTGTCAGGATCAATGAGTTCGACCAGAGTTTCCGCAAAACGGGTCAGATTCCACTGAGCGATCAGCGGTTGATTGCCGTAGGCATAACGTCCCTGACTGTCTATAGAGCTGAATACGGTGGCCGGATCGTAGCGATCCATAAAAGCGCAGGGACCATAATCAATGGTTTCTCCGGCAATACTCATGTTATCGGTGTTCATGACGCCATGGATGAATCCAGCCAGCATCCAGCGGGCAAGCAGCACTGCCTGCTGGTCGGCGACAGCATTAAACAGGGCGAGATAGGGATTGGTAACAGTTTGTACTGCAGGGTAATGACGGGCAATCGTGTAATCGGCCAGTTGCCGGACTTTTTCCTGATCATTACGAATCGCAAAAAACTGAAAAGTGCCGACGCGAATATGGCTGGCAGCAATGCGCGTCAAAATGGCGCCGGGCAGAGGCGTGTCGCGATGAATAATCTCACCGGTGCTAACGGCTGCCAATGCGCGGGTAGTGGGAATACCCAGCGCAGTCATGGCTTCGCCCATCAAATATTCCCGAAGTACGGGGCCGATGGCTGCTTTGCCGTCTCCGCCGCGCGAAAAAGGGGTTCGCCCCGAGCCTTTAAGTTGAATATCCCAGCGCCGACCATCAGGATCCAGTAGTTCACCCAGCAACAAGGCTCGACCATCGCCCAGTTGTGGCGATAAATGACCAAACTGATGCCCGGCATAAGCCTGGGCCAAAGGCTGCACCCCATCCGGGATTTCATTGCCGGAAAAAATGGCAGCACCTGCATCGCTGTCCAGGGCTGCGCCGTTCAGCCCCAGTTGCGTCGCCAGAGCATGGTTGAACAGCAGTATATGTGGAGAAGGCACCGTTGCCGCTTGCCAGGGGGCGAAAAAACCCTCCAGTTCGCGGGCGTAGGTGTTGTCAAAATGAAAGCCGTAACTGCTCATAATTTATCGAACTATCCATAATTCGGCAGAGGGCCCAGAGGTATTTTGTGCTAATGACACGGGCCAAAATTGCGGCAAAGCCTCCGGGGCCTCTACCGCTTTCGGGTTCATTCCTGGGTCACCGCTTCGGGAATCCGCAATTTCACGGCGTCGTCTTCCAATGTGGCGCTGATGCGGGTGCCCTTGGGTAGATCTCCAAAAAGAATATGTTCGGCCAGAGGCTTTTTCAGGTGTTCCTGAATGACGCGGGCCATGGGCCGTGCGCCCATTTGCGGATCATAGCCCTTATCGCCCAGCCATTGCCGGAGTTCAGGACTGATTTCGAGGCTGTAACCCTTGCCCAGCAGCTGCTCATCCAGTTCCATAATGAATTTATCGACCACATGGAGAATGGTGTCCCGGGACAGGGCACTGAAGGGTACAACCGCATCCAGACGATTTCGGAATTCCGGTGAAAATACCCGCCGGATGGTTTCCATTTCCTGACCACCTTCCAGTTCTGCAGGCTTCATGAAACCAATGCTGGCCTTGTTTCGGGACTCAGCACCGGCATTGGTGGTCATGATCAGGACAACATTGCGGAAATCCACCGAACGACCTCCGGCATCGGTCAGCTTGCCGTGGTCCATGACTTGCAGCAATACATTGAAAATATCCGGATGGGCTTTTTCAATTTCGTCAAGAAGCAGTACGGAATGGGGGTTACGACTGACCGCTTCAGTGAGTTGACCGGCCTGATCATGCCCCACATAACCCGGAGGCGCGCCAATCAGACGGGATACCGTATGGCGCTCCATGTATTCACTCATATCGAAGCGCAACAACGGGATGCCCAGCAGGCTGGACAACTGGCGGCTGAGTTCGGTTTTGCCCACGCCAGTGGGTCCGGAAAACAGGAATGTGCCCACTGGTTTTTCGTTGTGCCGGAGTCCGGCCCGAGCCATTTTGATGGCAGCGGAAAGTTCATGAATGGCTTTTGCCTGACCGTAAATGACCAGACCCAGATCTCTTTCCAGGTTTTTCAGCGCCTGACGATCATCCAGAGAAACGTTTTTGCCAGGAATGCGCGCTACGCGGGCCACCATTTCTTCAATATCGTGGACGCCAATGCTTTTTTTCCGCCGGGAGGGGGGCAGTAAAGCCTGAGCCGCGCCCACTTCGTCAATCAGATCAATGGCCTTGTCAGGCAGGTGGCGATCATGAATATGCTTGACCGAAAGCTCCACGGCTGCGCGCAACGCAGTATCGGTGTAGCGGAGATTGTGGTGCTGCTCAAACTGACCCTTCAGCCCGCGCAGTATTTGCACGGATTCTTCCTGAGAGGGCTCCGGAACATCAATTTTCTGGAAGCGTCGGGTGAGAGCCCGGTCTTTCTCGAAATGCTGGCGGAACTCCTGATAGGTGGTGGCTCCAATACATTTAAGCTCGCCGGAGGCCAGCGCCGGCTTGAGCAGGTTGGAAGCATCCATGGCTCCTCCGGAGGCTGCTCCGGCACCAATCAGAGTGTGAATTTCATCGATGAAGAGAATGCTGCCCGGCTGTTTGCGCAGCGCTTTCAGAACCGCCTTGAGGCGTTCCTCAAAGTCTCCCCGATAGCGGGATCCGGCAATCAGGGCACCCAGATCCAGCGCGTAAATGGTGGCATTCTCCAGCATTTCCGGCACTTTCCCGGCGACAATGGCTCTGGCAATACCTTCCACAATAGCGGTCTTGCCGACCCCCGGTTCACCGACAAACAACGGGTTGTTTTTGCGGCGACGCGCCAATACCTGCAAGGCTCTGGTGACTTCCTCCTGACGCCCGATCAGCGGGTCCAGGCGTCCGGCACGGGCCATGGTATTCAGATTGCGTGCATAAGCCTGCAGGGGGTCCTTGCTGTTGCCCTTCTTTTCGGTACTCCCTTCGATTTCTTCTTCTTCCTCGTCCATGGCTTCATCCTTGCGCATTCCGTGCGCCAGATAGTTGACAACGTCCAGTCGGGTAACGTGTTCTTTCTGCAAGAAGTAAACCGCATGAGATTCGCGTTCGGCAAACATGGCGACAATGACATTAGCCCCGGATACGGCCTCTTTGCCTGCGGATTGCACATGGTAGAGGGCGCGCTGAATGACCCGCTGAAAGCCTACTGAGGGTTGGGTGTTGATGGTCCCGGCGGGGCCCATGGCGGGTACTTTGCGCTCCAGGAAATTTTGTAACTCCATGGATAGATG
>NZ_JABELD010000006.1 GCF_018853445.1 Acidithiobacillus concretivorus | reverse complement strand
ATGAGCGACAACAGCACGCAGCAAGGATTAGCGGGGCACGGAGCTTTTTTCCAGGACACAAACTTATCGGCCAACGAAGCGGAAGCGGCCACGGCATGGGTACGCAGTCACGTAGACCGTCGCACCATGGACCTGGGCGAGCGTATGGACGACATTCGCGAGCACATGTGGGCACTGGAAAAAGAAGGTGAAATCATTGTTCACCGCATCACCGATGACCACAAGCCCATTGAAGTAGACACCCTCTATGGTTGGAAAAAGCGGGTTCCCACCAACCAGCTCTGGCATCACAAGAGCTGTGGCCAGTGTGGCAACATCCCCGGCTATCCCACCAGCCTGCTCTGGTTCATGAACCACTTTGGCACGGATTATCTCGACGAAACCGACCAGACCTCCTGCACCGCCTGGAACTACCACGGCTCCGGCATCGGCAATGTCGAATCCCTCGCCGCCGTCTTCCTGCGCAACTTCCATCAGGCCTATGTCTCCGGCAAGCAGCACGGCTATGAAAACGGCCACTTCTTCCCGCTGGTCCACTGCGGCACCTCCTTCGGCAACTACAAGGAAATTCGCAAGTATCTGGTGGAATCTGCCGAACTGCGCGAAAAGGTCAAGAAAATCCTCGGCAAACTCGGTCGTCTGGTCGATGGCAAAATTGTCATTCCTGAAGAAGTCGTCCACTACAGTGAATGGCTGCACGTCATGCGCAATCGCATTGCCAGCGAGTTGCAGACCATCGACATGAGCAACATCCGGGTTACCACCCATGCGGCCTGTCACTATTACAAGATGGTTGCTGAAGACGCGATTTACGACAACAGCATTCTCGGTGGCAACCGCACCGCAGTGGGCACCTCGGTCGCCCAGGCGCTGGGTGCGCAGGTTATCGACTACTCCACCTGGTATGACTGCTGTGGCTTTGGCTTCCGGCACATCATTTCCGAGCGCGAATTCACCCGCAGCTTCACCATGAACCGCAAGATCAAGGTTGCCCGGGAAGAAGCCAACGCCGACGTCATGATTGGCATCGACACCGGCTGTATCACCACCATGGACAAGAACCAGTGGATCGGCAAGGCCCATGACATGAACTACAGCATCCCGATCATTGCGGACGTGCAGCTGGCCGCCCTGGCCTGTGGTGCCGATCCCTTCAAGATCGTCCAGCTCCAGTGGCATGCTTCACCCTGTGAAGATCTGGTGGAAAAAATGGGCATCAGCTGGGACAAGGCCAAAGCCGACTTCCAGGAATACCTCAAACAGGTCGAACAGGGTAATGTGGAATACCTCTACAACCCCGAACTCGCCACTAACCAAAATATCAACATGAAAGC
>NZ_JABELD010000059.1 GCF_018853445.1 Acidithiobacillus concretivorus | reverse complement strand
CTTTAGCGCGTTTTTAGGGCGGAACGAACTGCTGGAAGAGGCCTTGACGGTGTGGCAACATAGACCCGCAGCAAAAAGCAAGGGCGCACTTATGCAAACTCTGCGAGTTTGCGTGCGGTCAAGGCTTCGCCCCGACACCCCGTAGAAGGAGGAGGCCAGAATGGCGATCTATCATCTTTCCGTTAAGGCCATCAGCCGATCTGCAGGCCGCAGCGGCACGGCTTCCTCCGCGTATCGTTCCGGCGAGAAGATTGAGGATGAGCGGACCGGCGAAGTACACGACTACACGCGCCGAAGCGGCGTCGAGTCCGCCGATCTGGTGCTGCCGGAAGATGCCCCCGAATGGGCGGCGGACCGGGCGGCGCTGTGGAATGCCGCCGAGCAGGCGGAAACGCGGAAGAACGCAACGGTTGCCCGCGAGTTCGAGATTGCCCTGCCCGAAGAACTGCCCCCTGCCGAGCGGCGGCGTCTGGCGCTGGATTTTGCGGGAGAGCTGGTCCAGCGGCATGGCTGTGCAGCG
>NZ_JABELD010000058.1 GCF_018853445.1 Acidithiobacillus concretivorus | reverse complement strand
TCTTCAAAGAAAGCGCTGAAGTCGTAAATCCGCGTGAGATGTTGCAGACGACTGATAATGGATTCCTGATTCATGGCGTCCTTTTTGAAAGTGTTACCCTAAAAAGGCGGGTGGCCTATAGGCTTTTTGCTCCAATGTCCCTTGCCTGTTGTTCTAAGGCTCATCCTGCTGTCAGGAGAGAACTCGCCCTGCGGGCTCAGACGGCTCTCCTGACGGGCGCAGGATTTCACCAAGAACAACAACGGCGCGGGACAAAGTCGCGGCAAAGCCTATAGGCCACCCGCCTTTTTAGGGTAACACTTTCAAAAAGGACGCCATGAATCAGGAATCCATTATCAGTCGTCTGCAACATCTCACGCGGATTTACGACTTCAGCGCTTTCTTTGAAGAAACTGCAGCACTGGCTGCGGAACAATTGCAGGCCGAAGGGGCCGCCTTCATTGTTCGTGAAGGCAATAATTTACGTTATTTATTTTTTCACGGCTTGCCGTCCGCTTATGCGGAGTTGGCCAGCCATGTTTTTCCCGATAATCAGGGCATCAGTGGCCGGGCTATTCAACTGGATCAGGCGGTATTTGTAGACAATTATCCTGCAGACTCCTCGGCCATGCCTGAATATATCGCTACCGGGCTGAAAGCCAGTCTGGTCATTCCTGTGCATGGTCCCGAAGGAACCAATGGCATTCTTGCCATTTCGTGGTTTACGGCCAAAATTCCCGTAGTCAACGAAGCGCAGTTGCAGCTCGCCCAACTGCTTGCCGACATGCTTGGCGCGGCCTGGTACCGCATGAGCATGGAACTGCACCTGGAGCATATAGCCACTCGGGATGCGCTCACGGGTGTCCCCAACCGCTATCAACTGGAGGAAAGACTCCAAACCGCCTGTGCCCGAGCACAACGTGATCAGCGTACTTTAGCCCTGGCCCTGCTGGATATTGACGGCTTCAAGGAAGCCAATGACAACCTGGGGCATCAGGCTGGTGACCGGCTCTTGCGCGAAATCGTGACGCGTCTTCAAGACGTGTTGCGCGCCAGTGATACCATTGTTCGCCTGGCTGGGGATGAATTTCTTTTACTCCTCGAAAATCTGCACAGTCGTCGAGATCTGGAAGATATTTTACAACGCGTGCTGATTGCCCTGAATATTCGTATGGGTATTGATCACCAGCAAATCCGTGTCACTGCCAGTGCTGGAGTCACCACTTATCCACATGATGAAGTTCCCGTTCTGGAGCTCATTCATCACGCCGATCAGGCGGTCTACCGGGCCAAGAGCCAAGGAGGCAACTGCTGGGTTTATTATGATCACGACGATGACGAACGCCGTCGCACCGCACAACGCTTACGCGGCGAGCTGGAGCGCGCCTTAAAACAGAAAGAATTTGTTTTGTACTGGCAACCCATCATCAACTTGCATACGGGTCAGTGTGTTGCTGCAGAAGCACTGATTCGTTGGCAGCACCCCGAAAGGGGCTTGCTGCTACCCGCCAGTTTCATGGATATTGCCGAAAACTCTCCGGCTATGCTACGGATTGGTGCCTGGGTCATTCAGGAAGCGTGCCGACAGGGAAATCAATGGGCAGAACAAGGCTTCCTACTCGACATTCAAATCAACCTGTCCGCCCGCCAGATTGAGAATCATCGACTCTGCGAAGAACTACGCTCGAATCTGAACATGTGCCCGGCTCTACTTCCAGAGCGGGTCTGTCTGGAACTCGTCGAAAGAATTGCCCTACGGGACATTGGCAAAACCTCACGATTAATCCAGGACTGTCAGAGCCTGGGAGTGAGTTTTGCACTGGACGATTTTGGGACCGGTCCTGCAGCCCTGCAATATCTGCTTGAACTTGGATGTAACCAGATCAAAATTGATCATACTTTTGTTATTCCAATGACGCGCAGCCAGCGTCATCAGGATATGGTCCGCGCCATGATACAAATGGCCCACGCCTTGGGCGTTTCCGTGACCGCTGAGGGGATTGAAGATGAAATCACCCTGCAACTTTTGCAGACCAGCGGAGCGGATCGTGGTCAGGGTTACCGCATTGCCCGACCAATGCCTGCACAGGAAATGGCCACCTATTTGGGAAAGCAAAAATAAGACATTTTAAAAATTCAGCTTTGTAGGCTGACTGTCAACATCATTTCATCCAGCAGCATGCGCAACAGCGCAAAAACCTCTTCCGGGTCTTGTGCATCCGTAGTAGTCAGACGTAATCGAAGATCACCATGTCGTAAGTAAGGCGGCATTTTAAGCATGTCTCGCTCATCCAAAGACAGCTTATTCAGTGCTACGACGACAACGGCGCGATTCAGATAAGGAAGAATCTTGTCCAGATAGAGATGAATTGCAGCGATAGGATTAGGACGTTTGGCGTCCACCAGAACAACCAGCCCATCGGTATTTTTGCCTAAAATTTCCCACATAAACTGAAATCGTTCCTGCCCGGGAATGGCATATAAATGCAAGCGATAATCTGTTTTAGGACAGGTAACCACTCCGTAATCCATCGCTACTGTGGTAGTTTTTTTCTTTTCTGAAGGCAGCGCATCTGAATACTTGGCATCCGTACTCAGCATATTTTCACCGAAAATGGATTGTAGGGCGGTCGTTTTACCAGAACCAACATGCCCCGCAATAATAACCTTTTTTTCTATGGGAGCATCATTCATAACTCTATGATTCCATTTGCGACAACAATCAATATCCCGGCAAAGTTATCCTTTAAAAGCATATTATGGCTTGCTAATAGCTTGCCCTACGTAGCGCCCCATCCAGTGCTCTATTTGTTGAACTTCCTGAAGATGTCCATAGAGGCCAATGCGTGCTGAAAATTTGGTAACTGCAGCGCCCTTGGATGTGAGATTAATAAGGACAGCATTACCCTCAGAATCATAGCCGTGGACTTCCACGGTGGTCGGGCTGATTTGCTTAGCTCCGGTGAATTGCATGCCTGCCTGGGGCAAAGCCTTTTCTGCAGCCGCCGTGACCACCGCCAGCGAAGCCGGATAGTACGTATAATAAGGCACCGGATTGACTTGTGGCGCCCAACTGGCCGTACAACCGCTCAGCCCCAGAGCCAAAACCACAGACACAGTCGCAAGGCGTGACGAAAAAGACATAAATTCCCTCCAAAAACAGCGGACATTAATCAGAATGATGGTTTGATGTACAATATACCCGAAAATTCCGGGGAACAATGCTCCATCTACGATGCCTCGCTTTTCATCAGACTCCTGCTGTAGGTACTTGGCTACAGTGGCACAACCATGTAACTTTGTCCCATACTGTGAACTCGGCCTATTATGATTAAACGCTTAGAGGAGCTGAACACTCATGAAAACTGCTAAATGGTTGATAGCGGCTACTTTCCCCCTGATCCTTGCGGGTTGTGCGAACAATCCTTATGCCAGCAATGGCACCACGGCCAATACAGCCGGTGGCTCCCTGCTCGGCGCCGTAGCTGGCGCGGTCATTGGCAACCAGACCGGTTCACCGCTCGCGGGTGCTGCCATTGGCGCAGGCCTGGGTGGATTGGCCGGATATGGTCTTTCCAATCAGCAACAGCAAGCACCTGCCCCGCAACCCGGCTATTACGCAGCGCCCCAAGGCAGTGTCCCCTGTCCGGCCGGTTATGTGTGCAATCCAACGGCGCCTCAGTATCAGCAGCCTCCGGCCTGTCCAGCGGGTTACACCTGCACACCGCGCTAGGTCTATGCCTTTAGCAGCGATGAATACCCCATCCGCAATGCCCGCCATCGAACATATCGGCGGGCACCTTGAGGGTGGAAAAACCCTCTACAAGCACCCTCTCGCCCTGCCAGGCATCATTTTAAGTTCGGGCGAGGGCAGCATTCGCAGTTATCAGTTTCACCCGCTTGAAGCAGGCGTTCCGGTCACCCCACTCATTTGCCAAAGCATGGAGCCGCTACCGAGCGGAACCGAAGCAGATTTGCTGGTCCGCCAGGGGCATATTGTGGCGGTGCGTCTGGCTGATGCCCATATTGCCTTGCATCCGGAAATTTTGCGGAAATCGGCTATTCGCGAAGTGTTGCAGCGCGAATGGCTACTTTCGGTATTTCTTTTTGGTCCGGTTGCCGGAGTGTTTCTGGTCAACATGATTTTTGGGATGCCCACATTTTTATGGTGGACGGCTTTGGGAGTCCTGATTTTTTCCTGTCTGATCATGGGAATTCTGGTCAGAAACGATTTACGTAAATTGCAAAACTGGGTGGACGAATTACATAAGCTGGCCAAGCAGCAGGGTGCTTAGTTTCCGCCGCCCTCCGACCAGATTTCCGCCTGTGCGGTGGTAATATTCGGCGCACGCAAACGACACACCGATTTGCCGCACCATTCTGGACCAATATCCAGTTGCTCCAACGCATGCTCCATGGTTACCCGGAATACCGGGGCTGCCTCGACCCCTCCGAAATTCCAGAATTTATTGCTGTCACGCAGGGTTACCGCCATCACCAGTTGTGGATCACGCCCCGGTGCAAAGCCCACAAAAGTCGCATTGGTGCGATGATGAAAAAAACCATCCTTGCCATTGGCTAAATCTGCCGTACCGGTTTTGCCTGCTACTGCATAACCGGGAATCGCCGCAAGAATACCGGTACCATTGGGCTCGGCCACACTGCGTAACCAGCGTCGCAAATCGTTGGCTACCCAAAAAGGCATGACCCGACGTTTGACTAACGGCTCGCCCTTCACCAGAACGGGACGAATATGATAGCCCCCATTGGCGATGGCAGCATAAGCATCTGCCAATTGCAGGGTAGTCACAGAGATTCCATAACCAATAGAAATTGTCGCGTGGCGCGCTTTTCCCCAACCTTCCCAGGCAGGCAAAACGCCCGAAGTCGTTCCTGGCAATGCGACCTCGGGAACATCACCAAAACCCACCGCCCGATACATGGCATAAATATCCCTGCGTGGCGTCTTCAGGGCTATTTTGGCCGTGCCAATACAACTGGAATACTTGAGAATATGCTCAATATTCAAAACGTGATGAGGAACATCATCGGTAATCGGATAACCGCCCACCCAAAGGGGATGGAACACATTAAAACGGGCCGTTGGGCTCACACTATGCGTAGCCAGTGCGGCGGCAATGGCAAAAGGCTTAATCACTGATCCGGGCTCAAAAGCCTGATGTACGGCGTTATCCACATAATCCATAGGATTACTGCAACTTCCGATATTATTGGGATTGCAACTGGGGACACTGGCCATCGCGAGCACCTGCCCGGTCCGTACATCCATGACCACCGCCGAACCGTTACTGGCCCCGAAATGACGCTGGGCAGCCAGCAAGGCCATATAGGCCCAATATTGAATCTGTGGATTGATGGTAAGCTGCAGGGCATGTCCGGCACGGGGAAGGCGCAAAATTTTATCAACATGCACAATTTGTCCATGACCATCTTCAAGCACCCGTTCCTTGCCGGGATACGCCGATAGCCACTGATTGTAGCCCAGTTCCAGTCCGGTCCCGCCCTGATGCTGGAGGTTGACCATACCTAACAGCGGCGCAGTGACGGCACCCAGCGGATAATAACTGCGGCTGGTATTTTGCACATAAATACCCGGAACCTGCAGTGCATCCAGTTTTTTTCCCAATGCGGGGGGAACCTGCCGGAGAATATAGGCATAATCTGCCCCACCTCCGGCAACCCGTTCGGCAAAACTGGCAGGACTCAGATGTAATATCTGAGCAATGGCGCCCCAATGATTTTGATGTTTATCTAAAATGGCCGGGTCGGCCCAGATAGTGACGGCTTTGACATTGACCGCTAAAGGTTCGCCATTTCGGGCGGTGATTACGCCACGCTCACTGGGCAGCGGTAAGGTTCGCAAATAACGCATGCGCCCTTGAGATCTTAACGTCTTGTGTTCCAATAGCTGCAAACGCAAATCCCGGGCAAGTACGGCTGCAAAACCGAGCAGAAGAACAATCATCAACCAGCGTGCCCGACCCGAAGGTAATATTTTAACTGACGGCTCAGTCATGAGCGGGGCACTGCCTGCTGGCAAAAGTATTCATAGTGAACTCTGATGGAGTTTTAACATGAATCAGACGGCAGTGCTGATAAAAAGTTCCGGGAATACGGCAGGATTTGAAATATTGTTCTATATGCACATGAGAAAAGTTTGGCAACCCAATGCCAAACTTGAACTTTCTGAAGACTCTGCCCTAGAATGGCAGAAACGACACTATAGAGGTCATGCATTTTCATGCGCTTGAAGCAGGCATTCCCGTTTTTCCGATTGGGGACTTTTACCCTGGCTGTTGCGGCCCTGGCTGGCTGTGCCAGCATGCCCGGCCACCTGCATGATTCTTCAGGCAACGGCTATGGATCAGCCTTGGACAACTCCGCCTATTCGACCGGGCAGTCCTGTTACGCGCCGACGCCTGACCTGAATGCTGCCTACAATCAGCCCTATGAAATTGACGGGCAATGGTATCACCCGATGCACAACGTCTCAGGATTTTCTGAAAACGGCGTCGCCTCCTGGTATGACCGCCAATCTTCCAGCGACACAACGGCTATGGGCACGGCCTTCCATGCCCGGCAACTGTCAGCCGCGAGTCGCACCTTACCCCTGCCTTCCTGCGTGCGGGTGACCAATCTTGAAAATGGTCGCAGCATCGTGGTGCTGGTAGATGATCGAGGACCCTTCGTAGACGGTCGCATCATGGACTTGTCGGCGGGTGCCGCCAATGCTCTGGGAATGCTCAATCGGGGGACTTCCCGGGTACATATCCAGGTAGTCCCCAGCGCCTTCGGTCCCAATGTCCCGGCTCCGCAGATTGTCCAGGTCGCCCAAAGGGCAATACCGCAATCTCCAGCACCACAATCTGTAGCGCCAGAACGGGTTATTCCTCGGGCCGCCCCCAAAGCTATTCCCTTGCCCACCTACACGCCTCCCGCAAATGCCCGGGGAAATCTGACGGCAGTAGTCAACCAGGCTTTCGCAAGCAGCACCCCGGCGCTCCAGACCGTGACGGCCCAGGTGGCCCCGCCGACACCAGCACCACAGCTCGCGCCACAGCCCTCTGTTTCACCTGCGCCGCCAACAACCCATGTTCTGCGTAGCTGGCACAGAAGCCCGCAAGTCGAGCAGGTATATCTGGAAACGGCCCAGGCGATGGGTATGCAAAGGGCACTTCGTGAACGCAGCAAACTTCAGGACTTTGGCATCAGCACCGCCAAGCTGGTACGCGCTGCATCGAGCAGTCCCGCCGGTCTCTACAAAATCAAAATCGGACCCATGGCACCGACAGCCGCTCCCGAAAATTACGCATCCAGCCTGGAGCGCTTGCGTCTGGGCACTTTTGTGGTCAGCGAACAGGCGGGTTAAAGGCGTCAGCCCTTACCCGGTTCAGGGGCGGCAAGCGTCGTTCGCCCAGAATAGCCCAAACGATCAGTACCACCCAGGCAATGCCGGACCAGCCCAGGACGATATTGAGGACCAACACCCAAAGAAAATGCTCATGATGACGAGCAGCGGCAATCACGCTCGGCACGAAGTAAATCAGCAAACCGAGAACCGCCGCCAGTAACCAGACCACAAAATGAATAAACAAGGCGGCGATGCCCAGACCAATCAGCGCCAGCAGCACAATGCCGATACCCAGAAATGCGCTCATGCTTCTGCTCCTTCCGTTTTCGCGGCAAACAATTTGTTGATAATGGTGTCTCCCTGCATTTCCTCGCCACTTAAGGTCATGGCCAGTAGTTCTCCGCCAAGCACATCGGGCGAAATAATCAGATCTGCACCAATCTGACGTAACC
Organism: Acidithiobacillus concretivorus; assembly: GCF_018853445.1. Lineage (GTDB taxonomy): Bacteria > Pseudomonadota > Gammaproteobacteria > Acidithiobacillales > Acidithiobacillaceae > Acidithiobacillus > Acidithiobacillus concretivorus. The sequence continues at coordinate 3,833 of NZ_JABELD010000058.1, read as the reverse complement.
GTTCAAGATTTTTGGCATCCTGAACAGCGGCAACGGTTTTTCCGGAAACATTCAAATCCTTGGCGGCCAGGATGATAAAAGCATTTTCACTATCGATAACCCGCAGGGCCAGAATACCCAGGGCACACTCAGCACCCGCCCGCCGCAATACCTCCAGATCCGTCGCATCACCCACCATTAAATCTTCATTGGCCATCCATTCGTTTTCTGGAGGAGCAGGGACCAGAACCAGCGTCCGTAAATGGCGGGCGCGCAACGCCCGATAGGTATTTTGAGCCAGCATATTGTCGCCAATAATCAAATAATGATTACGATAATGGCGTTTCTCACCACCCATGAGCAGTCGCTGCATCCGACCATTGAGTAACGGCACAATCACTGCAGATATAGAGGTGGCAAAAACCGTAATACCCAGAATAATAATGGAAATCACGAAAAATCGGGCATCAGTACTTTTGGGAACAATATCCCCATAACCCACCGTCGACATGGTGACCACGGCGAAATACAGGGCACTGACCAGATTGGTAATGGGTGGTGAAAAACCGGCACCAAGCACATAACTACCCAATACCGCATAACTCATCAACAACAAGATGGAGATAACTGCGAAAAGTGTACCTGCCGCCACACTGGAGTGTGCAAAATGTCGGCGGAACAACAGCAAAGCAATGAGAATGATGGCGTTGAAAATGGTGAATCCGCTCCACTCCAGTCCGTAATGGTGGAGCAGCATGGCCAACATTGCCCCTGCCAATACCAGCGTAATAGCCCAGGAAAAACGTGAGCGGAACAGCAAACCAAAAGCCATTAACAAGAGGACAATGCCCAGTACGGCTTCGGGTACCGTGCCAAGCGCTGAAAGCAAAGGGGCCTGGGTCAAGCTGGTGGAAGGCGCTAATTCGGAAAGCTGCGGGAAAACGCGCAGCAAATTAGGGAGCGCATTGAGAATAGCAAGAGCACCCAGCAAACCTACCGCCAATGCCATAGGAATATGGGGAAACCAGTGATCCAGATATAAAACCGCACGAGCCTTGGCCACGAATCGAAACAACCTCTGGCGCAAAGACAGGCGCATTACGTCAGGAATTCGAATCATGGCAGTTCCTCAGGTTTTATTCTTACGTATGAGTTAACGGTGTCGTAGCAACACTAACCCTTCAGACATAATAAACGCAATAAAAAGCCTGACAGGTCTTTAATAAACGAACGAATAGATGAGGCGTTGAATCAGCTTTACACACAGGATGACGAAAAGCCGGAAACATTCATTAGATCAGGCACTGTGCTCGCTATCATCAGGGTCGGCCGGACCAAAAGTAGTCCGCATACCCGCATACATGGCAACAACCCACAAAGCGCCCAGAACAATAAAAGTAGCATAAAACATGATAGTGACTCCTTTTCGGGTAACTGATATTTCAAGTATATCAGTAGACCATAATCATCGGGAACAGTTCAAATGGATCAGCCAAAAGCCTGGGCGGGGTTCACGACAATATTGGTGAAATCCCGCAATTTCATTTTGGGACGCAAGTCACTCAAAATAGCCGCCTTGGCCACCGGAAGCGCTTGCCAGGCATTGTTCCCGCCATCTTCCACCACCGCCGCCACAGCAATTTGTGGATGATGGAGCGGTGCCCAACCAATGAAAAGAGAGTCATCATTATAAATGGTGCGACCATCCTGATAACCGATGGGCACTTCGGCTGTTCCGGTTTTACCGGCCATGGACAAACCGGGTGTTGCCATGCTTTTACAGGTTCCCCGCGTCACACAGGCCGTCATTCCCTTACGAACCGCCCGTAAAGCAAAAGCAGGAATATGCAGATTTTTGGCAGAGGGTATCGCCAGAGGCTGTCGCACCTCGGTTTCCGGATTGACGAATGCGCTCACCACATGCAGAGAGGGTAAATATCCGCCGTTGGCGATGGCTGACACGGCACGCACCAATTGCAGTGGTGTCACCAGCAAGTAGCCTTGTCCAATACCCAAAATTACCGAATCGCCGGTGTACCAGGGCTGATGAAAATGTGCTTCTTTCCAGCGCGGCGTCGGCACAAAACCGTTGGCGCTACCGGGCGTATCAATGGGCGCCGGGTGACCAAAGCCAAAACGCCAGAGAGCCGCATCCTGACGTTGAATGCCCATTTTGATAGCCAGCTTGTAAAAAAATACATCTACCGACCAGGCCAGCGCCTTGGTCAACCCGGTTTCACCGAAGCCCGAGCGATACCAGTCCCAGTAAATATGCCCCCCCAGGCGGATATAACCGGGGCAGTAGGTGTGAAAATCGGGTGAAATAACATGATCCTGCAGCGCTTCAATGGAATAAAAGGGCTTGATGCAGGATCCCGGAGGATAAAGCCCTTGCGCCACTCGATTCAACAGCGGGCGGCCCTTGTCATGCAGCAGGCTCTGCCAATGGACATCGCTGATTCCACCCACAAACCAGTTGGCATTGAAACTGGGATTACTATAGCTGGCAATGACTGCGCCATTATTAGGATTAACTGCCACCAGCGCACCACGAAAATGATTGCGGCGCATTACCCTTGCGACGGCGCGCTGCACCCGCAGGCGCAAACTGGTCAGGAGATTATCACCCGGCGTCGGCGCAATATTCCGCAAATTGGCCACAGGCACGCCCAAAGCATTTACCTCTTTGATCTGATATCCGAATTTTCCACGCAGTTCGCGCTCAAAGGCATATTCCAGACCATTTTCTCCAATAAATTGGCGGTAAATGTATTTTTGCGGATCAAAGCCTTTCAGATTTCGGGCGCTAACCGGTCCGACATAACCGACTACTGAAGTAAATAGAGTTTTGTAGGGGTAATAGCGATGCCACTGTGCGGCCACTTGCACTCCTGGAAACTGCATATCGCGCACCGAAAATGCAGCTATTTGTTGGGCATTCATGCGGCGCAGCAGAATTCTGGGGATATAGGGTGGTTTGTCATCCAGTGTCCGCAGTAAATGCGCAATGTTTTTTTTCGGAACAGGAAACAGTTCCTTAACGCGCTTCAGGGTTGCATGCAGGTGTTCGGTTTCGTCAGGAATGATTTCGAGCACATAGCGCGGATGGTTGGCGGCGAGAATCTGGCCATGACTGGCAAGAATCAGCCCGCGTGCCGGAGCAACCGGGACAATGGCCGTGTGATTGGCCTGAGCCATTTGCCGGAAGCGTTGATAATGCAGCACCTCCAGATCGACCAGGCGCCAGATCAGGTACACAAACGCCAGCAGCAGCAAGGCAATAGCCAAAGCCAAACGACCCCGGAAGCGACCGGCTCTTACGGCGTTCGGACTCATACAAATCTGCCTGTAACAACCATGAAATGAGGGAACAACAATGGCGTAACGGCCTCTGCTAACAAAGTTTATGGCTATGCTGAGAGGTCATGATGGTGGGGAAAGTTCCCCAAGCCTCACACATTACTGTTGAGCTGTTGGGAACTTCCCGCGAAAAGTAGGCGTCTTAAGACGCGTGTACAGCACCCGTGACCATGACTTGAAGATGCCGCTAACAACTCGCAATCATTCCTGTAATTACTCGTTGGAACTCAGATCTGTTCCATGCTGATGACTGACGTCCTGGAAATACTGCTTATTTTGGCAGGCATCGCCCTCTTCACTTATCCAGCCAGCATTCTGGTGGAGAAGATATTGCGTCATTGGGACAAAAATCATCCTGAAAAAAATTAGGAGCCTACGTTTATGCCTTTACGTTCATTCAGTTTTCAGCCACGGCAGATACTTGTCGCCGTAATAGCCGCAACGGCGGGTTTTGGACTCGGTGCGGCAGGATGGGCTTTTGCTGCGGATAGTCA
>NZ_JABELD010000057.1 GCF_018853445.1 Acidithiobacillus concretivorus | reverse complement strand
CCACGGCGGAACCAATCCTAACGCGAGAGAAAACAGCTCTTCAGGGACCATCAGCTAACTCCAATTCAGGGCACGACCGCTCCACAGCATTCTACCCCCTACCCACTCAATCTGACGAAGAGCCTTGGTGGCACCATGGGAGCGGTGATGGTGCAGTATCGGCTTCCGGTTTTTGTGCGTTCATTAAAAATGGTGCCGTGGATTATTTTGCCCCCCAAAACTGATCCTCAGCCGATCATTCAAGAGCTTTTGGAATGGAGCAATACAGCGCGTAAAAATGGCCTGCTGGCTTTGGAAGGATTGTTAGAAGGCGTCACTGATCCATTTATGCGTAAAGGACTACAGATGTTGGTGGATGGCTCAGAGCCTGTCAAAATCCGTGCTACACTCGAAGTGGATATGGATTCCCGCTCGGAAATTGAACGTCAGGCAGCCCGGGTTTTTGAGTCAGCGGGTGGCTACTCGCCGACAATAGGTATCCTCGGTGCGGTTCTGGGTTTGATACACGTGATGGAAAACCTTGCCGATCCGGCAAAGTTGGGAGCCGGTATCGCCACAGCCTTCGTTGCCACAATATACGGGGTGGGCTCTGCCAATTTGCTGTTTCTGCCTATTTCCAACAAGCTTAAGGGTATTGTTCATCAGCAGAATTATTTGCGGGAGATGATCATTGAAGGTCTGGTCGGCATTGCAGAAGGAGAAAATCCGAAACTCATTGAAGGACGACTCCAAAGTTTTTACGCGGAATAAGGAGCACCCACATGGCTGATATTCCTTTTCGTCCAGTAGAAAGTGGCACTCAACCGGTTCAACCTTTGCGACCTGTAACTCAGGATCAAAAGCAAAATCCAAAATCGCCCAAAACCCCAAAGCGCAAGAAGGGGGAGCCTGGTCATCAAGTAGATGAGTTTGTCTGATCAGCCAGGTAAATACGCTGGCGCCCATCTGTTTTAGCGTGATACATGGCCTTGTCGGCTGCAGCTATGCTTTGTTCCTGACTGGAGGAATTTTGCCAGAGACTGATTCCTCCGCTGAAACTGATTTTCAGCGGCTGGTCTTGAGTCTCAAATAACCGCCGACCCAGTCGGGTTTGCACACGTTCCAGAATATCTAATGCATTTTCTGGCGTTGTGTCGGGCATCAAAATGACAAATTCTTCACCTCCGTAACGGGTGATAACGTCATTGGCGCGCAAGGTGTCCTGTAAAATTTGCGCCATCCCCTGTAACACCTGATCACCCAGATCGTGTCCGTGCCGGTCATTGACTTGTTTGAAATGGTCAAGATCAACAATGGCGACAGTCAGCGGCTGTTTGAGGCGCTGGGCTCTGGCGGATTCGCGAGCAAAGGCGGCGCTCAGCCCCCGCCGATTTAATGTGCCTGTGAGAGGGTCTACATGAACCAGCTGACTGATGGATTCCATTTCTTCTTCCAGCTTGCGAATTTTTTCCTGAGCAGCACTCAGGCGATTTTTTGCCTGGATCAAGGTATTTCTTGCTTCAATAGATTGCTTGGTGATGTTTTTACTGGTATCTAAAACTTCGCTGACAATTTTTCGTATTTTCTGCCAATCGGTCGCGCTATCCAGTTCATTGGCGAGGCTTTCCAGTTGCTGGTGATTGCGCCCGTTTTCTCCAGCCATACTTTCGACAGATAACAGCACCAGATTCACGAGATCACGAATAGCCTCGCGGGCTTCCCGGACCTCAGATTTCAGCTTTCCTTGCTGAAAAATGACTTCTTTCACCCTGCTGATCGCTAAATCCAGCTCTTCATGATTATCGGCAATTTGCACAGCCTGCCGTACAACATCCATTTGCCCGGACAAAAACGCATCATTATCCAGCAGATCGGCAACATTTCGTAACAGTAATTGCAAAAGTTCTTGTAATCCTTTGCGTATTTTTATTTCTTTCTCATCCAGCTTCTGCTGGTGATGTAAAAGATCTCTGGCTAAAGGAAACAATGCATCGGGTTGCACTGGGTTTTGGTTAAGAAGCTCATCCATTTGCTCCAGGAGGAGGGTGCTCGACGGGTCATGGTCTCGAACGGAATGGCGGATAACGGTCCGGAATAAATTCTGCCAGATCTCACAATGTACACCCTCAGAATCGTTCTTATTCATTTTTTCGGGGTCAATTTGTATCTGTCGCGTGGAAAGCTTTTCCCATTTTTGGAGAAGTTGATCCAACTTTATGGCTAAAGTGCTGGTATCTTTTTCTTCCAGAAGCTGGTTCTTAGCCAATATTTTTTGAAGATGCGACAAACCCGATTGAGATCTTTCCCATTCTGTACAGAAGCGTCGCACAAGATCACGCCAATTCATTGTCGGAGTGCTGTGTGCTCCTGAAATATCATGATAGTACTGCGTATAATTTTCGGGAGTCGGTGATAAACCAAGCTCCATAAGGCGTTTAAGGGCTTCCCGCGCAATTTCTGAGGGAGTATTGTGGGCCATGCTGATAATGCCTTTGATTTTTGCTACGCTCAAAAGCTATCGTAATAACTTAATGGAAAAAAGGAAAGGTCAAGGCAGTAGGCGGGCCTGATTTCGTCCTTCGTGTTTGGCCTGATACAGTGCGGCATCGGCAATGACAACCCGTTCATGAGATGGCACGTTAGGCAGCAAGGGGGTTATCCCAATGGAAATAGTTACTTGAACAGGGGCGTGTTGTTCCAGCGGAAAGGGGGCAGAGGCGATTTTTTGACAAAGTCGTTGGGCAGTAAGCAGAGCGCAACTTTTATGCATTTGCGGAAATATAGCCAAAAACTCTTCGCCACCGTAGCGATATAATCCATCGTACGGGCGCAATGCAGAGTGCAAACGTCGAGAAAGCTCCTTCAGGACTAGGTCGCCATTCACATGTCCAAAGCGATCGTTGAATGTCTTGAAATGATCAACATCCAACATGGCAATAAATGCAGAAGCACCACGGTCAACCAAGGCCTGTTCGCGACAAAGGTCATCCTCCATGCGGCGACGATTAAGCAGGCCAGTGAGTGGGTCCACTTCCCCCAAATTTCTACTGAATGCCACAATTTCGTCAAAACATTGGCGCTCAAGGGCCTCTGCAGCATTCATCACCGCAAATAAATCACTGACAGGTTCCTCATTTAAATTGAGATCTTGCAGTTTTTGCAGGATTTGGTGATAGCTTTTCTGCAGTTCCTGCCAAAACACACGACGTCCTTCCGGAACCCGTGATTCGGGGGTATGCAAGGACTGCAGTACGTCCTGCTCAGCTTGTCGGGGTAATGGGCGTCCTTGTAGGTGCTCGCGTAGCCAAAGCTGCCAGAATGATTTCCATGCCTCATAAAAATTGACGAGATCAACCAGATAGGGGCTGCTGTCAACTTGAGAAGCATTATTTTGATGCGCGTATGTTTCAGTTTGTGATCGTGCAGTCATGGCTCACCTCCGTTTGAGATTTTAAAAGCAAAAGCCATGCCATTTTTCTATTTTCCGGCTCAAGTCTTTGTTGGAAATGCATCCTTAAGTTTTTCCTGAGATGTGCCGTTATCCTGTTTATTACGGGGTGGGGAGATTCATTATGCACCATACATCAAAGCGATCTGCGCGTGACCAGACTCTGGATTCCATTCAGGAAACAGATTTTTCACTGATGCAGCTCGGTCTGGAGGGCGTTGTAGCCTATTTGCTGCGCATCAAGAACGCCCTTGATCACCGCGATTATGTGGCTAAACGTGTGGCAGTAGAACGCGCCGAGCAACTCGTACAACATCTGCTTCTGCATTTAGGAGAAGAAACACAAAAAGCAGTGATTGTGCGCCTGGACCGATTGTATCGTTACCTGCTTCTCAAATTGGCCCACTGCAATATGTTCAATGATCTGGAGGCGCTTTACGCTTGCGAGCCGATCATTGAGGATTTGCGACTGGAGTGGTCTATTGTACACGGAGAACAGAGAGATGAAGATGTCCGTTTTTCCAGGTTAATAGACTTTGATGATATGCTTGCTGGGTAAATTCTACATTATTGAGAAATAGATATAGGCAAGGATGCCATGGCAGAAAAAAGCGGAAAAAGTAAACTGATTATCATCTTGATTGCCGTCATCGTGTTGCTGGTGATTGTTGGTGGTGCTGCTGTCTGGTGGTTCATGATACGTTCTACTGCCGCTCCTACCCCAGCACAAATTGCCCAACAACAGGCTCAACAAAAACTCCAGAACACCAAGTTCATTGACCTTGGCTCCCTGGTAACCAATTTACAGAGTGCAGATGGCAATACGCACTACATACAGGTTCAGATTCAGCTGAAAACTTATGAGCCTTCGGTAGAAGCCTCGGTCAAATCGTACATGCCAGAAATTCGCAATGGCATTTTGCTGCTATTGAGTGCTCAGAATGCCGATACTGTCAGCCAGCCGGCGGTGCGTGATCAACTCCTGCAAAAAATTAAAGAGCAGGTTAATAAAGTGCTGGAAACAGATGGTGGTGCCCTTGCTAAACCAGCACCAGACAAAAGTCCTCCCATAGCGGCCGTTTATTTTGCCAGTTTTGTTGTTCAATAGTAGGATTTAACGCATGTTTCTGATTATTGGCTATGTGATTGCACTGGGCGCCATTTTTGGCGGTTTCATGCTGGAAGGCGGTGCTATCACTGCGCTGATTCAGCCTTATGAACTGCTCATGATTGGCGGCGGTGCTTTCGGCGCTTTTTTCGCGGCGACTTTTCCCCGCACCTTCAAGGCCGTTATCAAGTCGCTACCGCTGGCTTTCAAAGGGTCAAAGTACAATAAAGCCGTTTATATGGAACTGCTCAGTTTGCTCAACGAGCTTTTTGGTAAGATCCGTCAGGGTGGACTCATGTCTATTGAGGGTGATGTTGATGATCCGGCGGCCAGTGAATTATTCAAAAAATATCCGCGTATTGTTGCGGATCATCATGTCATGGAGTTCATGACCGACTATTTACGTCTAATGATCGGCGGAAATCTTGGCGCATTCGAAATGGAAAATCTCATGGATGTGGATATTGATACGCATCATCGCGAGATGGAAATTCCTATTCATGCTCTGGTTCGTACCGCAGACGGCATGCCAGCATTTGGTATTGTTGCTGCGGTAATGGGCGTGGTAAATACCATGGGCTCCGTGGATAAGCCGCCCTCCGTTCTGGGTGAGCTGATTGCAGCAGCCTTGGTAGGTACTTTTCTGGGTATTCTTTTGGGTTATGCGGTTTTGTCACCATTGGCTTCGCGAATGGAAGATCGGGCAGCAGAAGGAAGCAAGATTTTTGAGTGCATCAAGGTAGCGTTACTGGCGACTATGAATGCATACCCTCCCCAGGTGGCCGTGGAATTTGGTCGTAAAGTGTTATATTCGACAGAACGTCCGAGCTTTCAAGAGTTGGACAATCATTTGCGGGAGCTCAAGGGGAAATGACACATCATGGCTGAAGATGGGAAAAATAAGCCTATTGTCATAAAACGCATCAAGAAAGGGGGTGGTGGAGGACACGGCGGCGCCTGGAAAATCGCTTATGCCGATTTTATAACCGCCATGATGGCTTTCTTTCTGCTGATGTGGTTGCTGGGGTCTACGACCAAAGCACAATTACAAGGTATTGCCCAGTGGTTTAAAAATCCTGAGAGAGTATCTTTGATGGGCGGACCCGGAAGTGGTTCTTCCAATTCCATTCTTCCCGGTGGCGGCAAGAATCTGACGAAAACGGTTGGCGAAATTCAGCGCGGCGAAAAGCGGCAAAATCTTGCCAATAACCCGGCCATCACTACGGCTGAAGAAGCGGTGGATCACGAAAATCTGGAGCATTTGAAAAAGGCTCTGGAAGCACAAATCGCCAGCAATCCTGCACTGGCTGCTTTTCGTCATCAGTTGATAATCAATATTACTCCGGAAGGCTTACGAATCCAGGTGGTTGATAGTGCAAAACGTTCCATGTTTCCGAATGGAAGTACGATCCTCGAACCCTATGCCCAGACGATTTTTAGGGCCATTGCACCAACTTTGAATCAATTACCTAATCAGATCAGCATTACCGGACATACGGATGCCGTGCGGTATGCTAATGGCGGTAAAGGCTATAGTAATTTCAATCTGTCGGCGGGACGTGCCAATGCTGTTCGTCAGGTGCTGGTTCAGAATGGTTTGGATGAGAGTAAAATACTGAGAGTAGTCGGCATGGGCTCGGCGGTGTTGTATGTGCCCAAAAATCCGGACTCACCTTTGAATAGGCGCGTAAGCATTGTGGTATTAAGTCAAAAAGCGGCTTTACGAGTTGTTAATAATCAGAAATTGGAAAAAAGTGTAGATAATACCAGTGCTGCTCAACAAGTCATTGGTGGAGCTGGCGCATCAGGATGGCATCACCTTCCTCTACCTTGAGCCGTAGCATCTGGAGGCCTTCGCGGTTCACGTGACTGCCGATATCTTGTCGGTAAATATCTGGTTCGTACGAATCAGGACGCCTGTAAGATGTTTAACTTCCAGCAACGTTTTCGGGCTGCCTATTTCTTCGACCATTTCGCTTTGCTACAAGTAAGGCCTGGTCAGCAGCGCGCAGTAATGTCTCGCTGTTATTCATGTTTTCACTCAATTCTGCGACGCCGGCACTGATGGTAATGGGCGGCAGTTTATCCTAAAAACAGCAGTTACCCCTACTGAAATAATATTATCCATTTGATAGGATTCAGCTTTCCCTGCACATGGAGACTCACCCAATGGGTGAAGAAGAAAAACACCTGCAAAAGGCCATTCCAGAGGCAGTACAGGCCATGATCGTCGACACCTTGGGGGGTCGGATTCAGGTGTCCTGGGACAAGGAATCCGCAGCCACGCCCTTTGGACAACTGGTCTTCTTTGTCGAGTTTTTGGAAGTGACTGGCCTGTGGCAACTACCTCTGAGTCTCGATCCGGAGAATTTACCTTTTCAGTTCCTTGGAGGCAGGTCAATGTTTACAGGAAATTGCCTTGCAATTACAGGGATTGCTGCCCCAATCTGATGATATCCTGGCACGTGTCGGTGGAGATGAGTTCGGGCTTTTAATTAAATTAAACGATACCGATCACGCGATTTTAATCGGAGAAGACATTCTGAAAGCCGTCCAGAATGCGGCACGCAAAGTGTTGGACTCCGCTTTATCTACATCTATTGGCTGGGCGATGTTTCCGGCAGATGGAGAGGATGTCTACACACTGATGGCTCAGGCCGATGAAGCACTGGCCGAAGCCAAGTGCCAGGGCGGAAATGCTTTTAAGTTTTTCGGAGGAGAAGTCTCTCGCCGTGCGCAGCAACGGCTGTGGGTATGACGTGATTTTCTGGGTGCTTTGAATATTGGCGCTAAACATTTTCTGGATCCTGCATTTATGCAGGATATTGAACAGTTGTGTCCTGATGGTAATGGTTTGACCTTGGAAATTACCGAAACGGCTTCTGTTACCGGGCGTAAATCTGCGCTTCCGGTGATGGAATGGTGTCAAGTTCGAGGATTCAAGTTATCCATGGATGATTTTGGGACCGGATATTCTTCATTGCTTTCTGTTGCCCGTTTACGCTTCAATGAGTTGAAGCTGGATCAGAGTTTTATTCGGGCGTTCCGTGAGGATATCGCCAGTTTTGGTGTGGCGGGAGCCAGTCACCTGCTCAGCGAGTTGACGGACTGCGATTTGGTTGCAGAGGGTGTTGCTACCCCTGATGAGCTATATTTGTGGCTACAACTTGGTGGTCGCTATATTCAGGGATACCTTCTTTCTCCCCCACTGCCGGAAAATGCCTTTTTTACCTGGCGAGCGTGCTTGATCCCGCCGGTTCTCCGTTCGGTACGAACGGTAGGCCTCCAGGATATGGCTGGTCTCTGGCAAGAAATTCATTCATAGTCCTTAACTGACGACAGCCATCATGGGTGTTGATAAGATAATGCATATTCTGGATCAGAGCAGGTATTTATGACGGAACAAATTCATGAAATGCGTCGCAATCTGTTTTCCGAACGCTTTCGTGTCACGGCCTCGGTAAAAGCATCAGGCATTCTGGAAAATTTATTGCGGGAACATATTTTCTGTACTTTATGGCTAGACGACCAGATTCAGAGTTATAACACGCTGTTACTGGATATAAGGTCGGAAAGTGAGTTGCACATTGATGTGCCCTTGAATTTTCCTACGCAGATTGATGCTGGCTTGCAAGTCACGGTACTTTCTCGGGTGGATGGAGTGATCAGTGGTTTTCAGAGCCAAATATTGCGTCAAGACGAATCTGGCATTGTTCTGCATTATCCCGATGCGATTTATCAGTTACAGCGTCGTCAGCTTTTTCGGGTACCTCCCACTGTACAGGATCCCGATGAAGTAGAAATTTATCGTCAGGGTGCCATGATGGTTTCTGGACGTATGCAGGATATCAGTGCTGGCGGAATCCGGATTATGAGTCGCTGTCCAAAGGATCTGCCTTTTCAGCCCAGTGAAATTTTATCGCAGTTGGTGTTTAAAATTCGCGACAGTGACCCTTTGCATATGCCTGCCGTCGTTCGTTTTGTGGACAATCATGTTGCAGGAGCTACCGGCGTCATTCTGGGTGTGGAGTTTCAAAATCCACCGGCCGCTGATCAGGAAAAAGTGGCCCAATATGTGCAAACACGTGATCGGGAAATTTTGAGGATGCTGGGTATTGGGCTCCGCAGTTCCGGAAAACAGCAACCGTCTTCTTGGGGTGGTAAAATAAAAAACTGGTGGAAAAGCTGACGGTTGAGGAGTCTTGCGCATGTGCTGGATACTTCTGCTGATTGTGTTATTGATACTGCGACTATTGGCAGAAGCTGGTCGAGATGCCAAATTCATAGCTAGTGCCTGTCAGATGCGCGAAGACGATGCCGAATGGTTGATTCGACGTCTGAATGAAGAAAAGCGCGCATGAATTCCACAACTCTGGAAACAGCATACGCCATCAGAGTCGTGGAAACGGCTCTAAATAATGTCACGGCAACAGCGCTATCCCATAGCTTGCTGCCGGGAAATACGCTGAGTGCAAAAGTGCTACAATCGAACAATCAGCAAACAATGCTTGCGGTAGCAGGCAAAACACTGGCCTTTGATTTACCAGGCCACTGGTCAGCAGGGCAGGAACTGCAGTTGACTTACCTGGGTGGCAGTAATAATCCCAAGTTTTTGCTGATGAGTAATTTGGCAGCAGTGCGTAGTGATCACGTGGCTTTATCGGATACTGCACAATCCCTGCGTGACCTGGTCCAGACCGGGAATCAGGCTACGCAAATCGTTCATACTGCGGCTATGTTAGCGCCGAATGATGAGTCACCGGCCCATATTGCGAATTTTTTACAGAGTAGTTTGCAGCAGAGTGGCGTTTTTTATGAAAGTCATCTGGCCGCCTGGAACCAGGGACAATGGACCACACAAAACTTGTTGGCCGAACCGCAAAATGCGGGCAGATCCATGACTGACACAGCATCCAGCGCTACCCGTAATGCTCCCTTGTCTTTTACTCAGACAGTTGTACTGGAGTCGCCATCGCTCCAGGCCACTGATGCCGGCAAGATCGCTCATCAGAACGTGGCGACATACACACAAATTGCCGATTTGAATAAATCGGGAGCCTTAGCCTTGACTGCTAATGCTCAGACTGCCTCTCTGCAAATTCTGGGACAACAAATCCAGGTTCTGAATCAGCAGCAGTTTGTCTGGGCAGGACCTCTTTGGCCAGGTCAGAACGTGAGCTGGTTGGTGAGGCGTCGTGATGGAGATGGTGAAGCGTCTTCTCAAATGGGTGAAGATGTTCCCTCCCGACGCTGGGATAGTACCCTCATTCTTGATATGCCCAAGCTGGGTCACGTGGAAGCCCGTCTTCAATTGGTGAAGTCTACCTTGCATCTGGTTCTCACTGCAGATCAGGCCGCTTTGTTGCGGGCTCACGGAAGAGCGCTGACCCAGTCCTTGCAGGATTTGGGCTTACAGGTTTCGACGCAGCAGATTCTTCCTGTGGAGGATTCCGTACATGGATAAACCCAAAAGTGCAGTGGCTCTGCGTTATCAGGCAGAAGATGCGGCTCCTACACTGGTAGCCAAGGGTCAGGGCCTGGTAGCCGAGCAAATTATTGCCAGAGCGCGAGAGGCTGGTATTTTTGTCCATGAGTCCAAGGAGCTGGTTAATCTGCTCATGCAGCTGGACCTGGATCAACAAATTCCTCCTCAGCTATATCAGGCTGTAGCCGAGGTGCTGGCTTGGGTTTATAAAATTGAGCGTGGCATGTAATTCGTTTTATTGTTAAAGTCGCTCAGCAAAAAAACAAAGACATCAAGGATAGTCATGTCGCATCAGTTGCTTCGAAACTTTTCCAGTCGTTTCACAGGAGTAGAACCCATCCGTCTGGCACGCTTCAGTTTGTTGATCGGTGTTTGTCTGGGCCTTGCAGCCTGTATGGATGAAAACACTTCCTATGCGGTGAAGTCCGTCCACGAGACTCTGCCTGCCCCCGTCACGGCGAGTATGGGGCCCGCCGCGCAGAAACCCGAGCGTTATCTGGATCAGATGGCGATTATTGATGCCCACAAGGATTTTTCCGAATCACCCGATCCAGGTTATGTATTGGATGCACGTTCGGTGCTGCGTTTTCCTAAAACCTATCCAGTCGGTGTGATTATCATCGGTGACAGTATTTTGACCGGTTGGTCGGGTTATTTTGCGCATGTATTTCCCAATGCGCTCATCAGTGGGCGGGTGGGCAGACAGTTCTCCAGCGCGCTGCCCATCTGGAAGACCATGCAACAAACCGGGATGACCCAAGGGGTAGGTGATGTCGTCATCGAATTGGGTACCAATGGTGAAGTATATCCTGCGGATATGCAGCAACTACTCAAAATGCTTGGCCACCGCCAGATATTTCTGGTGATGCCGGAAATGCCCAGATCGTGGGAACATGAAGTACAACAGCTTTATCTGCAAACCGCCGCCACGCATTCTAACGTGCATCTGGTGCGTTGGGACCTGCTCAGCAGAAATCATCCGCAATACTTCTGGACGGATTTGGTTCATCCCAATTGGCAGGGAATTCAGGTCATGGTCCATGCCATTGCCCGTGATATTAAAAAAACGGAAGCCAAAAACTAATTATTAAATTTTTTATTGCGGGATGATGGAATGCTCTATCTGGATTATCTGAAGTTTCTCGCCATGGTTGGCGTCATCGGGTTTCATGTGCATGAAACCATCACTTTTGGCAGTGCATGGTTTTCTGGTGGTTATCTGGGTGTTGATGTTTTTCTTTTCGTTTCCGGATACTTAATAGAAAGATCCATGCGTCACACGGCAGATGCCGGTTTTCTGAACAGCATGCGCACTTTCTTCAGAAGACGTCTTTCACGGATTGTCATTCCTATGCTGGTGGTGACCTGGATAGTCGCTCTATTTGGTTATTACTTTCATCTGACCAGTTGGGAACCAGCTATTTACTCATCGCTGTTTGTCTATAACTTTTACCTGATATTTCATCATATACCTTATTTTCAGACGTTTGCAATGCCACACCCGTTTATCGGCATGTGGTTTATTTCATTGTTGGTGCAGTTGTATGTTTTGCATTTTTTTCTGCGCAAAATAATCCGCAATCAGTATTTTTATGTGGTGCTGATGTTGATATTGATGGTGGTTGCAACGGGCGGGGCATACTGGTTGGGTATACATCATCAGCTTAATGCCTCTTATGTTTTGCCGTGGCATGGTTTTTCCTATGTTGCAGGTATTTTGTGCTTCACGATTCTGAATGGTCGTGAACCTAAAAAAATCTCCTTTCTTTTTGATTTGTTGGTGGTCATGGCGGTGCTGGGTATCGTTGCCTTGTTACTACTGGCTCCGTATCAAAATTATGTCATCTATTCGTTACCAGTGTTATTGCTTACTGCAATTTATATTTATGCAGCAGAACGATCCACTGTCTTTGCACAGATGAAATGGCAGTTGGGCGGAGCTTTGGGAGAGATGTCATACTCTTTGTATTTATGGAATGTTCCGGTTATTTCTTTCCTCTATTATTTTTATCATGGCGCCACTAATTACGTTTTAGTGATACTTTCTGTGCTGATTATCCTGTTGTTGTCGGTGCTTACCTATGCCTTGGTTGAAGTCAGCATACAGAATGCTTTTGGCAAGAAAGCGCGGCATCATTTTTCCCTGCAAACTGCTTTTACTGTGGCTTTGATTCTGGGCTTGGGCATTGCCGGTTGGTATGATTCAGTGGTGGTTAATCAGCAATTTATTCATGAGCGCGAAAAAAATCTTCATCTGCTGTTATACAAGCATTATCAGGCGCTAAAAATTGCCCAGTTGCAAAAACAGTTGCTGTCTGTCCGGCAATCAGGTGCTGCAGCTTTGGCGGGGCCGGTGGCCAGTACGCTCAGTACTGCGCTTGTGTCGGCAGCTACAGCATCAGGCTCCTTCGCCTGGCAACCCAATCCACAACCGGAATATCTCTATAACGGACAGGAAATGCGCCAGAATCCGGCTTACCCGGATAAGCAGGTATTGGTTGTTACGGATTCCATTCTGCTGGGATGGTCAGGTTTTGTGATTCATCAGGTTCCCAATGCCATATTGGACGGTAAAGTGGGTCGACAGTTTTCGCGTGCCCCATCCGTCCTGCAGGCAGAGTTGACGCAACCTCAAAATGCAGATATCCGCTATATCGTTTTGGAACTGGGCAGTAATGGCGATGTTTTAACCCAAAATCTGGATCAGGTAATGCGCGAAGCTGGAAATCGCAAAGTCATGCTGATTATTCCCAATGTTCCCAGAGTCTGGGAAGATGAAGTCAAAAAACAATATCTCCGCGCCAAGGCGCAATATCCCAATGTTTATTTGTTGCATTGGGATCGGATCAGCCATGATCAATACAATTACTTTGATCCTGATCAGGTCCATTTGACCTGGGATGGTGCCCAGGCTCTGGTGAATGCGATGCTTGGGAAGTTATACACCATGGGTTATCAGCAACCTCAGCAGGTTGCTCATGCGCAGCCTGTTCAATCAGGTCAAGCGCATCTTGTTGCCACCAAGCCACTTAAATCCGGTACGGCAAGTACTGCAAGTGCGGTCAGTACAGCAAGTACGCAGTCGACGACTGCTCCCGCGCACTCTGTCGCGGTTCAACCCCAGACCCAATCGCTACCTACCACCCGCATCAAACCCTTTACCATTGCGCCGCTCAGCACCGCGTCTACGGCATCAGTCGTTAGCAATACGATGCCGGCACAGAGGCAAAATACGGATGCTTATGGCCTCGATAATTTTCAAAATTAATTCGGATGCTCTGAACCTGACCACTGCTGTGAGTTGCCGGTTTTATGCTGAAAATGGCCGATGGCCGGGAGGCTTTTTGCTCCAACGTCCCTTGCCTGTTGTTCTAAGGCTCATCCTGCTGTCAGGAGAGAACTCGCCCTGCGGGCTCAGACAGCTCTCCTGACGGGCGCTGGATTTCGCCAAGAACAACAACGGCGCGGGCCAAAGTCGCGGCAAAGCCTCCCGGCCATCGGCCATTTTCAGCATGTATTGTTCATAGAAAGCAACTCTTCCGCTTCCTGACAAATGCCCCGACGTTCGAGCAGGCTTCCAGGAATGTGACCCCCCGCTTGGCGCCAGAGTACAGCAGCACGAATACCACTGAGTAAGAGCGTGCGGATTCGTGCAGCATCGTCAGCATCACTTAAATAGCGACTATCTCCGCTGACGATAATGCGCGGGCGCAAGGTGCCAATAGCTTCTGTGTATGTTTGCGCCAAACCGGCAATGATGCTGCTTTGCAGCGGATCACCAAAATGCTGAATTTGCCGCTGAGCTTGCTGAATACCTTCATGCACGCGCTGGGAAGCGGTCTGATTTTTTAATAGGCGTTTACTCAGACTGCTCATCGCCATAGCATAGCGCAGCAGTTCGGCTTCCTGGGCATTGGCCGGGCCGCGTTGCAGGAGCGGACAGAGCAGGGCCAATGCCTGCCGTAAACTCTGGATGTCTCCCAGTGCCTGGCGAGTATTGGCACTATCCAAAGACAGAATGCTATGAATACAGGTAGCCAAAAGTACTCCCGGTTGTTCACCGCTGCGGGCAATATTCTGCACCAGCAGGGCGCTACGGATAATACCCGCCAGCGCCAAAGTACGATCGCGGCGGCGGTCGGCTTTAGGAATCAGAAAATCCCACATGTAAATCTGCCTTTATTATTTGGAATAGTCATTCAGTGTGATTGCCCGTTGAGCATTTCATCCAGCGTACCAGTAAGTTTTTTGCTTTGGGTTTCCGTTAATTGCCGACCCCTTTCATTGAGAATGAAAAAGGTATCTTCCACCCGCTCACCGAATGTAGACACCTTGGCACCATGAATATTGAGTTGTAAGTCTCGTAATACCTCACCTACCCGATAAAGTAGTCCAAGATGATCGGCCGCACGCACTTCCAGCAAGGTATAGCGGGAGAGAGCGTGGTTATCCACACGGATTTCTGCGGGACGCTGGGCAAAAAAGCGATGGCGGGGGTCGCGGTGGCGTAGGCCAAAATGTGGTTTACTTTCGGTTTCTCCTTCGATGATGGCGCGCAGCCGTGCTGCCAGATCATGGTCGGCCTGTTCAGTTCGCGCAAAGGCGTGGCTGTTGTCAATGACCATAAAGGTGTCAATGGCCCGGCCATCTTCACTGGTATCAATGCGCGCGTCGATAATGTTGAGGGACTGGCGATCCAGTGCGCCGGTAATTTGCTGAAAAAGACCGGGACGGTCCGGTCCATAAATCAGGATTTCGCTGCCCTCAGGCTGATGGGCGCGGATTGCTACCAGGGTTTTGCGACTTTTATGGGCGAGAATCTGCTGAATGTGCCAAAGCAGTTCATTTTCGCTGTAACGTAAAAAATAGGCACCTGACAAATGCTGCCAGAACACTCTGGCGCGAACTTGCTCATCCTGAGTCAGGTATTGCAGCGCGTTTTCCTGACGATCCCGGACAATGTGAGGCAGATCTTGACGGCTGCGATCATCCTGCTGCAGTTCAGTAGCCGTAGCGCGATATAAGGTACTGAGCAATAAGCCTTTCCAATCGTTCCAGAGGTCTGGATTGGTGGCACGCATGTCGGCTACAGTCAGTAACAGCAAGTAGGCCAGATGCCGTTCATCGCCGACTGTTTCGGCAAAATCCTGAATGACTTGAGGATCTTCCAGATCACGGCGTTGGGATACTGTACTCATCTGCAAATGCTGCTCCACCAGCCAGATGATCAGCTCGGTGTCTCTGGCGGACAGTTGCAGGCGTCGGGCAAAACGTCGCGCCTCCTGAGCACCAATTTTGGAATGATCGCCACCCCGACCTTTGCCGATATCATGAAATAACCCGGCCAGAACCAGTAGTTCCGGTTTATCCACTTGTGCCCAGGCCTGTTTGAGCACGGACATCCGGGTTTCTTCCTGCTTGTGAAGCAGGCCAATATTGCGCAACAGAAACAGGGTGTGCTGATCGACGGTGTACACGTGAAACAGATCATGTTGAATACGGCCGGTAATGCGTTCAAAAGCGGGAATCAGCCGCCCGAGGATGCCACATTGGTGCATAATTTTCAGGCTATCATAAGCGCCCTCCGCTTGCGCCAGCAGTGCCAGGAACTCATTTCTGGCGATGGGATCCTGTTCCAGATTGCGGGGCTGGATTTTACTGCGCAGCTTATAAAGTGCGCGTTGGGTCAAGGCATCCAGAGAAATGATCTGTGGATTTTCAGCCAGCTCGCGGAATAATCGTAATATTTTCTGCAATAATTGCGGATCATCTGCCTGGGGAATGAGCACGGTGTTTCGGGCTGGTTGAGGCGAATTTTCGCTCAGACTGCCTTGAGCGGCCAGATACAGGGCAATATTTTCCTGGGCAATGGCAGCAATGCGGATAATGTCGGCAAAAGCGCGATAAAGCTTTTGCATGAGTTGTTCAACCGGGCTGCGGCCAGGACGCTCCCGATAACCCAGTACTTCGGCGAGTTGGCGTTGTTGCTCCAGGCGTAAGCGGTCTTCATGGCGTCCGGTGGCATAGTGCAGGGTGATGCGCAGGCGCGTCAGAAAAGACTGAGCCCGGAGAAGTTGGCGATATTCATCCGGGGTGACCAGGTTTTTCTGGCGCAGGCACAGCAGACTGCTGTCTCCGAAAATGCTACCGGTCAGCCATTGAAGTTGATGAATATCGCGAAGCCCGCCAGGCCCCTCTTTCAGGTTGGGTTCCAGATGAAAAGCCGTATCGCTACAGCGGGCGTGGCGGTTTTCCTGTTCGGCGAGTTTGGCGGCAAAAAAAACTTCCGGTTTCCAGGGCGGATTGGCGTGAAGGGTTTGTTCGAGTTGTTCAAATAATTCACGCGCACCGTAAAGATAACGTGCCTCCAGAAATGTGCTGGCAATGCTGAGATCTTCTCGCGCCTTTTCCAGGCATTCCTGAACCGACCGCACACTGGAACCCACTTGCATTTGCAAATCCCACAGTGCTGCCATGAAAATATGAATGAACTGCTTTTCAGCTTCCGTAAGCGTGGGTGGGGTGAGAATCAGCAGGTCCAGGTCTGAACCGGGAAAAAGAGCCCCGCGTCCATAACCTCCCACCGCAATCAGGCTGAGTCTGGTTACACTCTGCCCATGCTGCGCTGCAGTCTGACGCCAGATTTTACGCAAGGTTTTATCGAGCAATGCACAGTGTTGGCGCAAGAGCGCACGACTACTCTGCCGTGGGGAGAAACGGCTCTGTAAAACAGACCGTTCCTTACGCAGGGTTTCCGGCACACCCGGCAGGTTCTCGCCTGCCCTGAATTGGGGCATGTTCAGATGGGATCGCCGGGGAGTTGGGTTAATACCTCGTAGCTGTCGTCGGTGACCAGAATGGTATGCTCCCATTGCGCCGAGGCACTGTGATCCTTGGTGACAATGGTCCAGCCGTCGGGCAACGCCTTGATGTGACGTTTACCGGCATTGATCATGGGTTCAATGGTAAACGTCATTCCCGCCACCAACTCCACGCCTTCGCCGGGGTTACCATAGTGCAGCACCTGGGGTTCATCGTGAAATACCCGGCCAATGCCATGCCCGCAAAATTCCCGCACCACCGAGCAATGCTGGGCTTCAGCATATATCTGAATGGCATGGCCGACATCGCCCAGGGTGGCGCCCGGTCGAACTTGTTCAATACCGCGCACCATGGCCTCGTGAGCAACTTCCATCACCCTTCTGGAACGCAAGGGGACTTCGCCAACCGTAAACATTTTACTGCTATCGCCGTGGTAGCCATCCTTGATGACCGTCACATCAATGTTCAGCATATCTCCATCTTTCAAAACCCGGTCACCAGGAATACCGTGGCAGATGACATGGTTGAGGGAAATACAGACCGATTTGGGGAAGGGCGGATATTCCGGACTGGGCTGATAATTCAGCGGGGCGGGAATTCCCTGTAAATCATTGACAATATAATCGTGACAAATCCGGTCCAATTCTCCGGTAGTGATGCCGGCTTTGACATGCGGCCGGATCATGTTGAGCACCATGGCAGTCAAATGCCCGGCAGTACGCATTTTTACGACTTCTTCAGGGGTTTTGATGTTGCCCTGAGGGGGGTTTTTTCGACGTTGTAACATGAGATTCTCCTGGGGCGACTCAAAGCGGCTAAAAAAATAGCTGCTCTGCCGCATCAATCACTATTTTATCAGGACTGACCCGGGTTCGGTAGGCCAGTATTTCCACACCCGCGCTGCGTGCTTCCCGGAGCGCCTGTCCATAAGCCGGATCTACTTGGTCGGCCGGGGCAAAACCCTGACCATCTTCGCGGCCAATCAAAAAAAACATGACGGCGCGCCCGCCATTGGTTACAACCTCGCGGAGTGCATGCAGGTGGCGCAGGGCGCGGGTGCTGACTGCATCGGGAAAACGGATGACGCCATCCGGATCCAGCAGCGTGCAGGATTTGACTTCGACATAGCAGGGGGGAAGCCGGGGGTTCTGCAAGAGGATATCCACCCGTTCATGACTGCCATAGGGTACTTCGCGCCGCAGTTCATCATAATTCTGCAAGGCGGGAATCTGGCCGGCGACAATGGCTTCGGCAACAATATGATTGGGCCGCTGGGTATTGATGCACACCCAACTGCTGCCACTCCAGTAAAGCTCCCAGGTCCAGGCGAGTTTGCGTTTGGGGTTATTGCTTTGGGAAATGAGAATGGCTTGTCCGGGTTCTGCGCAACTACGCATGCTTCCCGAGTTGGGGCAATGTATGGTGATTGGTTCACCCGTTTCGAGTTCGCAGTCCGCCAGGAAGCGTTTGTAGCGACGAATCAGGGTGGCGGGGACCAGTTCAGGAAGATTCATTATTGCTCCGGAGGCCATCCTAAGAGGGCAGGCCAAAGTCGCTGAAAAGCCTCCAGGACCACTATTGGATCAACATTCATAGCGGTAGCGTAACGCTTGTGGCTGGTGGATGCCAGAATGGGGTCTTACCCCGCGCCTCTGCCAGGACCCAGTTACGCCATTGTTCAGCGGATGCGCCGTGGAGTTCGGCGGGGGTGTCCCATCCCAGCAAGCCCAAGGTCGTTTCCCAGCCTTGTCCGGGGTTTCCTGTCCAGGCTGGGCTTTGACTACTTTTGGAAAGCTTGCTGCCATCGGCATTGCAGAGTAGTGGCAGGTGCCCATATTCGGTCGGGGGCAGATGCAGGAGGCTTTGCAAATGTCGCTGTACTCCAGTAAAGGTGCGTAAATCGCCACCACGGATGACCTCGCTCACGCCTTGTGCGCCGTCATCGACCACGCAAGCCAGGAGATAAGCAAAATAATTGTCGGCGCGGAGTAGAACCGGATCCCCTTGTTCGGGAGGCGTGTTCTGAAGACCGTGAAAACGATCATTCCAGACCGGAAACTGTTCGGGAACGCGCAGTCGCCAGGAGCGTGCTGTTCGACCCACGGCCAGCCCACGGCGGCAGGTGCCGGGATAAATACCACCGTGTTGGCGGATTTCCTGCCGGGTGCAGGCGCATGGATAAGCATGCGCATCTTTGCTCAACTGTTCCAAGGCTTGTTGATAAAAATCATGACGTTGAGACTGCCAGCAGATTGGGCCATCCCAATCCAGACCCAGTGCTTCCAGTTGCCGTAAAATGGCTTCCGCAGCTCCGGGCCGCACCCGGTCCCCGTCCACATCTTCCATACGTAGCAGCCAAAGCCCATCCTGGCTGCGGGCGCTGAGATAGCTGCCAATAGCGGCAATCAGCGAACCGGCATGCAGGGGACCACTGGGGGAGGGCGCAAAGCGCCCAACAACCGGCTTTTGCCGGTCTTGTGGTGGAGTCATGGCTGGTAACGAAAGACTGGACATGGCTTGATGAATACGCGCAGATTCCAATTACTGTACAATTCAAGCAAATCTAACACAGAAAATGTGGCCCAAGCGCGAACCAGTTTAAAAACGGAGCATTCATGGTGGACGGAGAGTTTGCACTCATCGAACAGTTGCAAAGCAAACTTGGCGGTGGCGGTGGCGGTGGCGGTGGCGGTGGCGGGAAAGGGGTGCTACTGGGAATAGGAGATGACGCAGCCTGGCTGGATCCAGCCGGACAGTCTCTGGTGACCAGTATGGATACCCTGGTTGCCGGACGCCACTTTTTTGTCGATGTGGATCCTGCTGATCTGGGCTGGAAAGCCTTGGCGGTGAATCTCAGCGATCTGGCCGCCATGGGCGCGCAGCCGCGTTGGTGCCTGCTCAGTTTGGCTTTGCCAGTGCGTGCTGAAGGCTATTCGCAGTGGTTGCAAGCATTTGTCGAGGGCTGGCGTGCGCTGGCTGAAAGCGCCGACGTGGCACTGGTAGGTGGCGATACCGTAGCAACAGATGGTCCGCTGACTTTGTCTGTTACCGTATTGGGGGTCGCGGAGCAGGGCGTTATGCGCCGCGATGCCGCCCATCCCGGTGATCTGATCTGGGTGACCGGGACGCTGGGAGATGCAGCAGCAGCTCTGGATCTGGCTTTTATGGTCCGCAGTATGCCGGGCTATGATTTTGCCTGTTCTGCGGCTCAGTCCGAGACACTGGAAGCCCGACGCTTGCGTCCGGACCCGCGTCTGGATTTTGGCCGGGCGGCACTGGCAGCCGGGGTGGCTTGCGCTATGGATTGTTCCGATGGTTTTCTGGCTGATCTCAGCCATATTGTGAAGGCCTCCGGGCTGCGAGCCCGTGTTAATCTGGAACATCTGCCTCTTAGTCCAGCTTTGCGTGATTGCATTGATCAGGACTTGGCGCGTCTGCAACGCTGGCCCCTGACGGGTGGAGATGATTATGAACTTATTTTTTGTGCTCCGCCGTCACTGACCCCATCATTGATAAACATCGCGCATAGCTGTGCTTTGCCAATAACGGCAGTGGGGCAGATGTTGCCAGCAGACCCGCAAGCCACTGAGTCTGTAGATATTTACTGGCAGGAGCAGCTCTTGGCGCTACCGGACATACGGGGCCACCAACATGTTTTCTAGGCCCTGGTATCACTGGCTGGCCTTTGGTGGCGGCAGTGGTCTTGCGCCCATTCTTCCGGGAACTATGGGTACCATTGCCGCTGTTCCGCTTTACTTGCTGCTGGCTTTGCTGCTGCACAATCTTTGGATATATGCTGCCGTGCTTTTGCTCATGATCGCTGTAGGTCCTTGGCTTTGTGGCCAGACTGCCGAAGACCTGCGTCACGGTGCTGCCGGCAAGCGTGCCCTTGACCCACCCGCCATTGTCTGGGATGAATGGGTGGGGCTGTTGATGACCCTGTACTGGATACCGTTCAGTTGGGCAGCCTTGGGTATCGGTTTTTTGCTGTTCCGTTTTTTCGATATGCTCAAACCCTGGCCCATTTCCTGGTTGGATCGACATATTCATGGTGGAACGGGCATTATGCTGGATGACATGGCGGCAGCAATTCCGGCTTGGCTGATTTTACAGGGGCTGCGAGCGATGGGCTGGTTATGAACAGTGGCGATTTACTTCATATTTTTCTGCCCATGCGGCCAGCGGTGTTACCCGATGCTCAGCGCCTGCAAGCCTGGGCCTTAAAGAGTGGCATTCGTGCGCGCATTGAGCTGACCGCCGTCCTGCCTGATATCGAGGGCGCGGCCCTGGGCATCGGCGCTTTTGCCAACGCCGATGCCTGGAAAGTTATTCCGCAGCGCGCCTTGGTTCCGGCTGGCGACTGGCAGGGTCTGCGCGATTGGGCGGAGCATTATTTACCACCTTGTCCACATAGTTTCAGTTGTTTTAGCGATCAAAGTCAGGGCACAGAAATTTTACCCGGTGAATTCTGGCTTCAGGAAAAAACGCCAGACGCTTTTGATTTGTCCATGGCGCCACCAGAATGGGCGCTGCTGCAACATTGCCCCAAAGCGGGTGGGCCGCGTTTAGCCGTGGCCGAATCCTGCACCGGTGGCGGTCTCGCAGCCCGGATTACCGCTTTATCCGGGTCATCAGCGCTTTTGCAGCACGGTATGATCACCTATAGCAACACCGCCAAGCGCCACTTTCTTGGAGTGCAGGCCAAAACTCTGATGCGCTATGGGGCAGTATCCGAAGAAACCGCTCTGGAAATGCTCAATGGTCTGTTGCAGGAAGCCGATTTGGGTGCGGCGATTACGGGTATCGCCGGGCCTGGCGGGGCAGTGTCGGGCAAGCCGGTAGGTACGGTCTGTATTGCCTGGGGGCAGCGCAATGGTCAACAACAGGTACGAACCTGTCATTTTCGTGGTGATCGCTGGAACGTACAGTATGCATCCGGGTCGGTGGCGTTGGGTGGCTTGCTGAGTTTGCTGTGTGGATGAAAGATTTATTGTGGGCGTCTTTGCCCATTCCGGTTGCTCAGGTAGAATGCCTGAAAATGTGGATTTGATAACCGGGTCGGTTAATGCCCGGATGCCCGGAGCAGGCCGCTGCAAAAACGGGTTATGCCCGAGTGGAATACTCTCCTCAATTCAGAAAAGGACAACATGATGGATGATCAACGCAGCAAGGCCCTTGCGGCCGCTTTGTCCCAGATTGACAAGCAGTTTGGTAAAGGCGCGGTGATGCGCCTGGGTGATCATGATGCCATCAAGGACATTGCCGTTTACTCCACCGGCTCCTTGGGGCTGGACCTGGCTCTGGGTGTTGGTGGCCTGCCACGAGGTCGGGTGGTCGAAATTTATGGACCGGAATCTTCCGGTAAAACCACGCTGACCCTGCACGCCATTGCCAGTTGTCAGCAAGCCGGAGGCACTGCCGCATTTATTGATGCCGAACATGCCCTGGATCCCGGCTATGCCCACAAGCTTGGGGTTGATCTGGAAAATCTGCTGGTTTCCCAGCCGGATACTGGTGAGCAGGCCCTGGAAATTGCCGACATGCTGGTGCGTTCCGGAGCCGTGGACCTGATTGTGGTGGACTCGGTAGCTGCCCTGACACCCAAGGCGGAAATTGAAGGCGATATGGGCGACTCGCACGTCGGCCTGCAGGCGCGTTTGATGAGCCAGGCGCTGCGCAAGCTCACCGCCAATATCTCCCGAACCAATACCCTGGTGATTTTCATCAATCAGATCCGCATGAAAATCGGGGTCATGTATGGCAGTCCGGAAACCACGACCGGGGGTAATGCCCTGAAATTTTATGCTTCCGTGCGCCTCGATATTCGCCGGATTGGTGCCATTAAAAAAGGTGACGAGGTCATGGGAAATGATACTCGCGTCAAGGTTGTCAAAAACAAGGTGGCTCCGCCGTTCCGCGAAGCCGAGTTTGCCATTTATTACGGTGAGGGAATTTCTCGCCTTTCGGAATTGGTAGACCTGGGCGTCAAGTTTGAAATTGTGGAAAAAAGTGGAGCCTGGTACTCCTATCAGGGTGAACGTATTGGTCAGGGTAAGGATAATGCCCGTCAATATCTCAAGGAGCACAAGGAACTGGCGACCAGAATCGAGCAACAGGTCCGTGCTGCTGCGGCCGGTAATCCGCTGGCATTCACGGATGATGTCGTGGAGCCTGCGGCAGCCGAATAATTGGCCAGCCATTCTCCTGCCGATCCCATGACCATTGCCCTGCGCCTGCTGACGCGCAGGGAATACAGTCGCAAAGAGTTGCAGGACAAATTACTCCACGCAGGCTTTGATGGCCTGCAGATACAGAAGGTGCTCGACAGCCTGAAAGCATCTAGTTATCAGGATGACCAGCGTTATGTGGAAATGTTGACCCGAACCCGGCTGCGACAGGGGCATGGCCCCTTACGCCTGCGTCAGGATTTACAGCGGGCCGGGGTTGACGTTCAAGAGCACGATGGCATGGCGGTGCAAAGCGTCAACTGGCAGGCACAGGCGCAGGCCGCTTACCAAAAACGTTTTGGTAACACAGCCCCTGAAGATGCCCGGGACTATGCGCGGCGTGCACGTTTTTTGGCGGGACGGGGATTTTTGCCCGAACAGATACGACACGTACTGGCGGATCCGGGCAAAAATCCGGATGATTTTAACGACTAGATTTTTTTATGGATGACGGAAGACCGATGCAAGCGCAAGCCATTCGCCAAGCTTTTCTGGATTATTTTGTGGAACAGGGTCATCAGGTGGTGCCCTCCAGTTCGCTGATTCCCCGCAATGATCCGACCTTACTGTTTACCAATGCCGGTATGGTTCCTTTTAAGGACGTGTTCCTGGGCCTGGAGCAACGTCCCTATCAGCGCGCCGTTTCTTCCCAGCGCTGTATGCGGGCGGGCGGAAAACATAATGACCTGGAAAACGTGGGTTATACGGCGCGTCATCACACCTTTTTCGAAATGCTCGGTAATTTTTCCTTCGGAGATTATTTCAAGCGCGAAGTGATTGCTTTCGCTTGGCGATTCTTGACGGAAAAACTGGGGCTTCCGGCTGCCAAGCTCTGGATTACGGTTTATGAAGAAGACGACGAAGCCGCTCAGATCTGGATCAATGAAATAGGTATTGATCCCGCACGTATTTCCCGTTGCGGTATGAAAGATAATTTCTGGAGCATGGGCGATACCGGTCCTTGCGGTCCCTGCTCGGAAATTTTTTATGATCATGGCCCGGATGTTCCGGGCGGCCCTCCCGGCAGCCCCGAAGAAGACGGGGATCGTTATATTGAAATCTGGAATCTGGTTTTTATGCAGTATGACCGCGATGGCAGCGGGAAACTGACTCCGCTCCCCAAGCCTTCCGTGGATACCGGTATGGGACTGGAACGCCTGGCGGCCGTTCTGCAGGGCGTGCATAACAATTACGACACAGATCTATTCAAGCCATTGATTGCGGCAGCAGCCGAAATTTCCGGCAAAGCCTATGGTCAGGATGCCGCAACGGATACCAGTCTGCGGGTACTTGCCGACCATATTCGTGCCTGCAGCTTTCTGATTACGGATGGTGTACTGCCGGCTAATGAAGGGCGAGGCTATGTTCTGCGGCGCATCATTCGGCGCGCAGTCCGCCATGGTCGCAAGCTGGGCATGGAAACCGTGTTTTTTCATAAAATGGTTGCGCCACTGGTACGCGAAATGGGGACGGCTTTTCCTGAACTGGCTCAGGCGCAGCGTGATGTAGAACGGGCTTTGGAGCGTGAGGAGACCCGTTTCCGGGAGACTCTGGAACGTGGCCTGAGTCTGCTGGAAGACGCGATTTCCGGACTGCCCGCCGATGCAGCTATTCCCGGTGAGATTATCTTCCGATTGGCCGACACCTATGGTTTCCCGGTGGATTTAACCGCCGACATCGCCCGCGAAAGACAGTTGCGCATGGACATGGCAGGCTATGAAGTGGCCATGGGTGAGCAGCGCAACCGTTCCCGCGCCGCCTGGAGTGGCAGTGGCGAAATCAAAACCGAGCGGATTTATCATGATCTCGCCATGCGTTTTTCCGCCACACAATTTACGGGTTATATCCAATGTGTGGGTGAGGGAAAAGTGCTGGCGCTGTTGCGTGATGGCGAAGAAGTGGCTTTTCTTGACGCCGGGGACAAGGGCATCGTGATTCTGGATCAGACGCCGTTTTATGGAGAATCGGGCGGGCAGTCGGGTGATCGCGGCGAATTACAGTCCGAAAATGCCGTATTTATGGTGAATGACACCCAAAAACCTATGGGCAGTTTGCATGTGCATGTGGGTGTGCTGCAGTCGGGTCGTCTCCAGACAGGAGACACCTTGCTGGCCAGTGTGGATGAGTTGGCCCGACGCGCGACCGCTGCCCATCATTCCGCAACCCATCTACTTCATGCGGCATTGCGCAATATTCTCGGTACGCATGTTCAGCAGAAAGGTTCGTTGGTCAATCCGGAGCGGCTGCGCTTTGATTTTAGTCATCCCGAACCCCTGACGACTGTACAGTTGCAGGAAATAGAGCGCAGCGTCAATGCGGTGATTCGAGAAAATTACGCTGCCGATACGCAGATTCTACCCATTGCCGAAGCCCAGGCTCTGGGTGCCATGGCCCTGTTTGGTGAAAAGTACGGTGATGAGGTCCGTGTCGTGCGCATGGGCGACTTTTCACTGGAACTTTGTGGGGGTACGCATGTGCAAGCGCTTGGCGATATGGGTGTTTTCAAGATTCTTAGCGAAAGCGGCGTAGCAGCGGGCATTCGTCGTATTGAAGCCGTAGTCGGAGCGGCAGCTCTGGATCTTATCCAGCGTGACGAACAACGCCTGCAGACTGCAGCTAGCTTGCTCAAAGTAGCACCAGCGGATCTGGATCAGCGTCTGGCTCAGACCCTCGAGCGTTTACGTCAGCTCGAAAAAGAACTAGAGAAAATCAAGCGGGATGAGGCCGCGCGGGCTGGTGCGGATCTCGCTGCGCGGAGTGAGGAGGTGGCTGGTGTGCCGGTTCTCATCAGCCGTCTGGAGGGTATGGATGGCAAAGCGCTGCGGGACGCACTAGATCGCCTGCGCAGTCAGTTGCCTGAAGCCGTGATTGTCCTGGCTGGAGTAGACGGTGAAAAAGTGGCCTTAATCGCCGCTGTGGCGAAAAGCTTGGCAGGCCGTATCCACGCGGGTGATCTGGTGAATGTGGTCGCTATGCCGCTGGGTGGTAAAGGTGGCGGCCGACCCGACATGGCCCAGGCTGGTGCCGGTAATCCGGCGGCACTGGATGATGCTCTCCAGGCCGCCCGCGATTGGGTCAGAAGTAAGCTGGCCTAATGGTTGCCCTGCCAGGGCTGGCCGTTGCCCTGATTGTGATGCCCACGGTCCGGTTTTGAACCTGGCTGTCCGCGACCCCGCCCCGGACCATTATCGGGACCACCTTGTTCGGGCCTGCCTCCCGGGCGATTGAATTCCGGACGTCCTGGTGCTGGACGCTGAATGGGTTGTGGCCGCTGTTGCATCTGCGGACGATTGGGATGCTGAAACTGTGGACCGCCGGGACGACCCGGTTGCGGACGCTGCTGCGGCCTTGGCATAGGCCTTTCTGCCGGACGAAAATGCCGCCAATGTGGGTCTCGGGAATAGCGGCCAGCATCTCTTTGCACGCGCTGCCAATCGCGATGATTCCAGCGTCGCAATGCTGGTGGCGGAGCCGCTATGGGACGCCATGGACCACGATAACCCGGACCCGACCACCAGCGGTTACCATAATAATAGTAGTAGTTGGAACCCTGATAAAAAATGGGTTGCGAAGCACCATAGGCCGCATAAACGCCCAGATTGCTCAGCCAGACCATCAAGGGCGGCGCCGTAAGAATGGCAGGGGGGTATCCTGGCGCTGCATACACGGGCTGGGTTCCTACATTGAGTTGTATATCTACGGGGCCAGCAAAGGCCGCACTACTCAATCCCAGTCCCGCCAGTATTGCGCTGGTCAAAAGACTTTTTATCCACAGTTTTTTCATGATTATCATCCTCTCCGAAAAATATTCAAATGCTGCTATATGTTACAGGACAAAGTTTTTTGCGCTATGCTCTCGCCTGTGAAATACAGATTAAGGTGAGTTGTCCCATGAATCGAGATGTAAAATGTAAATTTTTGTTTATCAGGTTACGGTGATAACTGGTGCCTGAAGTCGCCGAACTGGAAAAACTCCTGCAAAAAGTGGCTCTTGCTGATCAGCAAGCCTTCCGTGATTTTTACGATGCCACGGCTGCGCATCTGTTTCCTGTTGCTTTGCGTATTTTAAGAGAACAGGGCCGTGCGGCCGATTGTTTACAGGATGCATTTGTGAAAATCTGGTTAAAAGCGGGAGAATACCAGGCCGGCCGGGGCGCTCCTATGGCTTGGGCGGCGGCTATTGTCCGTTATCAGGCTATTGATGAATTAAGACGGCTTCCCAAAGATCAGCCAGGTTGGGAAGACGAAAACTGGGAGCAGTGGGGAGAACAGGAATTTCCTGCTGACCCCCGGATGGCTTCGGAAAAACAACTTTTATTGGATTGTCTGGAGCAACTTCCCAGCGATCAAAGGCAGGCTATTTCCCAGGCTTTTTATCGCGCAGCCAGTTACGACGAAGTGGCGCGTTTTGCTGGTGAAGCGTTGGGTACGGTCAAAAGCTGGATTCGTCGGGGACTTTTAAGTTTGAGAGACTGTTTGCATCATGAATCTGAATAAGTGGCCAAAGCTTGCGGACCTGCTCGCGGGTTCCTATGTCCTGGGGACCTTGCACGGGCGTGCACGGCTGCGTTTTGCCCGCATGCTGCGCTCTCGTCCCTGGTTGGCTGCTCGGGTGGCAGAGTGGGAGGACACCTTGATGCCCTACAGTCTGCAGGAGCCACCCATCGCCCCCCCGCGTTCGGTCTGGCAAGGGGTAGTAGCAGAATTGCCAGCGCGAATCGCTAACGCAGTTACAGCCCGCCATGTTTCCTGGTGGCAGAAACTGGGGCTGTGGCGCGCCATGTCGGCTGGCTTGGCGGTGGCGCTGGTTCTTCTGCTGCTCTGGCCAGCACCGCCGCGCATGCCTTATATGGCAGTGCTGAACAATACATCGGGTCAGGCGGTGTGGATGTTGCGGGCTGATGATCATCATATGGCCTTGGTGACCATGCGCAGCATGTCTTTACCTGCCAATAAATCCTTGCAGCTCTGGGCCATTGTTCCGGGCAAAAAGCCCATATCCATGGGATTATTGCCGATCCATCCAGGGCACACACCAATATTGGTGACTCCAGACCATCTCGATATGCGCTCGGTTGCCCTGATTGCGGTCACAATGGAGCCAGAAGGCGGTTCGCCAACTGGCCAGCCGACTACGGCCGTATTATATAAGGCAGATATTTTATCGACGCATTTAAGTAGTTAAGTCTGCAATAATCATCTTGTTGCATCCAAACAAGGAGCGAATGCGTAGTTAAGTGGGGATGGCAATATTGCTGTCACATGCTCAGGAGAACGTCATGAAAGAAATGGAAAATCAGGGTTTGGATCGTCGGGATTTTTTCAAGAAAAGTGCATTGTTTGGGCTGGGACTGGCTGCAGTCAGTGGTTTAACCATGCCGGCTCTGGCGGAAGCAGCTGCCATGCCCAAAGGCCCGAAGCATGATTTATATTTGCTGAACTTTGCCCTGAATGCGGAGCATCAGGCTATTGCTGCTTATCAGGTCGGGGCCGAAAGCAAGCTGCTGGATCCGGCATTGCTTAAAGTGGCTCTGTCATTTCAGGCAGATCATGAAGCCCATGCGGCTATTCTCGCCGAAACCATCAAAAAGCTGGGTGGGACTCCGGTTGCTCCAAAAGTCTCTCTGAAAGCGCCAATAACCGAATTGGCCAGTCAGTGGGGATTTCCTCTGGATAAGCTGAAAACCCAGAATGATGTTTTGCATTTTGCGGCCGGTCTGGAAGTTGGTGCTGCCAAGGCCTATCTGGGAACGGTGCCTGAGTTTAGTAATCCTGAACTGGCCCATGCAGCAGCCAATATTGAAGGGGATGAAGCCATGCATTTCGCGGTGTTGCGCAGTGCCCTGGGAGAATTCCCCGTGCCAGCGGCCTTTATTTCCGCCATGCCCAGTTAACGCTCCATAACTCCATCACAGCAGCCTGCATCGTTTTCATATCGATGCAGGTTTTTTTACGCACCTTGAAATTAATCTGAAATTTGGCTAAAAGTACTGAATCATTCCAATAGTTCATAATTATGCCCTCTCTGGATCTTCTTGCGGACAGTTTGCACGAGATACCGTCAGCTCATGATTTGAGATCCTCTCACCCGTTAAAAAATCATCTGCAGGCGCAGCCGGAAATCCAGAATATTGCCGTGACGGATAGCAAGGGTCGGGTTCTCTCAGAAGCATCCCGCAAGGATTATCTCAGTACGAACTCGTTGGCGATGCAAAATGTCCGTTATTATTTGCTACTGAAGTTTCACCGATTTTCATGAGATATAGTTTGCTGAATGTTACGCCACCATACGCATGAGCATCTGAGTGAATGATTTATGTGGGGGTTGACTGAGATGGGTGAGGTTGGCGGGAAAACAATACATTAAACCATCTCAAGAAGATCCAAAGTAGTTGCAAATGCAACATTATTTGTTATACTTAATTCCGTCGTGCAGGAGGCCTACCATGACGCAAACAGCAGTTATCTCAGACAGAGCAAACAAAATCCATGATCGCGCAGCCTTGGCAAAGATGCTGATGAAGGCCTTTGAGCTCTGGATGGTGGATAGTGAAGGGCAACTTGCCTTATTGGGTTTGGCGGCCGAGAACCGCGCAGCCCTCAGCCGGTATCGCAAAGGGGAACCCTTAGGCGCAAACAGGGATCTGCTGGAACGTGCGGGACATTTACTCGCCATCCATAAAAATCTGCGATTACTTTTTCCGCATGACCGGGATTTGGCTTATCAATGGATGACCACCCGTAACCGTGCTTTCGACCATCGGACCCCCGTAGAAGTGGTTCGCGATTGGGGATTCACCGGGTTGTTGATGTTGCGAGCCTATCTGGACCATGCCAGGGGCGGATGATTGTGGTGGAGTCATTCTATGACGGACTTACACTGGCGGATACGCACCAGACCTTGATTCGTAACATCATCAGTTTACGGGTATCGGAAGACTTGTTTAACGATCTTTCGGATAACCCGGAAGACTGGACTGTGGCACAGCAGTACGAAACATCTGCCAAGCCGCACCATTATATATCCCAGACACCTGCCATTGACCGGCCCTTCGAGGAAGCTGAATGGTTCGCAGCCATCTGGTTCCCATTGAAAAACTGGACGGTAAGTCGATACAGCGATGGTTCCTTTGGTGTTTGGTATGGTGCGGATACGGTGGAAACGTCGGTTTACGAAACGGTACATCACTGGAGGTCACGGCTTTTACGAGATGCGGGCTTTGAGCAGATGGTGATTTCTGGTGGCCGGGAAAGCATTACCGTGAATCGTTTGTTATATGGGGTCCGTTGTGGCGCCGCTTTGGTGGATCTGCGCCCACGTGTCGCAGAATATCCAGCGCTGGTGGATGCGGAAAGTTACCATTTTACGCAGCCGATTGGTATTCGATTGAAGGCTGAGGGCCATCCCGGACTGGTGACGCTCTCCGCACGATGTGTCGGGGATGTGTATGCTTTGCTTAACTCGGATGTATTGTCTAATCCCAAAATTCAGTCCTATCTGACTTATCGACTGACTCGACATGGAGTGCAGGTGAATAAGGCATCTGGCGATTCGAAAGGGGCGGATGCAGCGTGGATGTGTGTCCCTTGAGTGGGTGTCCCCTCAGGAATCGCATGGGGCTTTAAACCCTCACTGATAATCGATACCAGAGGAGCGCCCAGAATGAATGCTGTTTTACCCTCTATCATCTCCGAGTTTGCCTAAACTGAGCAGGAGGTCAGCTACACGGCTTGGCTGCAGGCCAAAACTGCCGCTAGTATGGCCGACCCGCGCCCGAACATCCCACACGATGAGATTGAGCGACGCATGGCCGAGCGACTAGCACGGCTCAGACAGCGCAAATCGTCCTGATGCTACCTATCTTCTGGCTTGAGTCGGCCGACGCCGATCTAGCCACTATCATAGACTACATCGGTCAGTACGATGTGAGTGCAGCCGAACGCCTGTGGGAACGCCTGCGCGTCTGCGTGTTGCCACTGTCAGAACACACCCCGCATCAGCGATCGCGTGCCAGGTTCGCGTGAGATCGTCGCGCACCCAAACT
>NZ_JABELD010000056.1 GCF_018853445.1 Acidithiobacillus concretivorus | reverse complement strand
GGGGTGGTGGTCCAGATGACAACCTTGGCGGCGACCGCCTCTTTCAGTCCCAGCCGTTGCTGCAGGTCAGCCGGGTCGACAACAGCAAAAGCCACATCAATGGAGGGGTCGGTACGATCCTGATATTCGACTTCGGCTTCGGCCAGCGCGCTGCCACAATCCACACACCAGTGGACGGGTTTGGCACCGCGTATTACCTGACCGTTGACCGTCAAGCGACCAAGTTCCCGAAGAATATTGGCTTCTGCCGCAAAATGCATGGTCAGATAGGGATGCTGCCAGTCGCCGAGGATGCCGAGTCGTTCAAAATCCTGCCGTTGTCCTACAATCTGGCCTTCTGCGTAGGTCCGGCAGGCGTTGCGAAATTCCTGGGCACTGACTTTTTCTCCGGGGCGTCCCAGTTCTTTTTCTACCTGGATTTCAATAGGTAAGCCATGGCAATCCCAGCCCGGCACATAAGGGACCCGGTAACCTTCACTTAATTTGCTTTTGTTGATGATGTCCTTGAGAATTTTATTGACCGCGTGGCCTATATGAATTTTGCCGTTAGCGTAAGGCGGGCCGTCATGCAGGATGAATGTCGGGGCCTTGCCGCGCGCCGTCTGGATGGCGGCATATAAATCATGCTCCTGCCAGCGCGCCAGTGTCGCCGGTTCGCGTTCCGGGAGTTTGCCCTGCATGGGAAAATCCGTTTGGGGAAGATTCAGTGTCAGCTTGTAGTCCATGAGTTTTGAAAATCCTAAGGGTGTTCGGCAAAAAAACGGCGGGTATGGATAATATCCCGGGCAATGGCTGCCTTGAGGGCATCGAGATCCGGGTATTTTTCTTCATGACGTAATTGTTGATGCAGTTCTACCTGAACGCGTTGTCCATAAAGATCCGGACTGTCTGCATCCAGGCAGTGTGCCTCCAGCACCATTTGCTTACCGCCGACGGTAGGTCGCAAGCCGATACTGATGGCGGCTATCCAGCTTCCTTGAGGGCTGTGCAGACGTCCGGCAAAAATGCCTTTGACCGGAACGGGGCGGCGATTCAGAGGAATGTTGGCGGTCGGGAAGCCCAGTTCACGACCCAGATGATCACCATGAACGATTTTACCGCAGAGGGTATAGGGTTTGCCCAACCAGTGCTTGGCCTGGTCCAGGTTACCCGCTAGCAATGCCTTACGAATACCGGTGCTGCTGACGCGTTGGCCGTCCAGGCTGAAGGCCGGCTGCTCCATGACGGTAAAACCATGTTGGCGACCGAAATGCTGAAGCATTTCCAGATCGCCCCGTCGCGCTGCCCCGAAACGAAAGTCATGACCGACCACCAGAAAGCGACATTTTAATTGCTGCACCAAAATGCGCGTAATGAAATCTTCAGCGGAAAGCCGGGCTAAAGCCTGATCAAAAGGCAGGCAGTAAATTTGCTCCACCTCGTAGTGACGCAGCGCGCTGATTTTTTCACGAAGACTGCTGAGCCGGGGTGCAGCCTGGGATGCCTGAAAAAACTCCCGGGGCAGGGGTTCAAAGGTCAAAACGGCCGTCGGTAAATCACTTTGGCGCAGGGACTGCAGCAAGGCCTGATGTCCTCTATGGACACCGTCAAAATTGCCGATGCTGACCGCCAGCGCTGAACTGGCAGGATAATCGCTGCGTCGATGGAAGAAGCCTGGGAAATTCATGCGGGATTATTTGCGATCCGTTTCACGGTAAAATGGCGACATACTAGCCTAAATTCATGAAGAACCCTAGATCATGGGTGTGCAGTCTGCCCATTCGGGATGTTGTTCGCGGATGATCTCCAGCAGCGGGCGGCGCTGGCCAAAGCCCTGTTCATGACCATGATAGTAACCCAACACGGTTTCCGGATGTCGCCAGCACAAATAACCATCGCCGGTATCAAAATCCACTAGCCATAGTCCCGAAACGACCACCCCCAGACGCTCCATTTTATTGATCCAGCGCTGCACAACTTCTTCGTAGTGGATTTCCTGTTGTTGCAAAAGAAGATGGTTTTCCATGTTGGCCCGCATGGAATCCAAAACCGGAGAGAGTTCATCGAAAGCCTGGGCGGTAATATTGCGGACCAGCGGAAAAATTTGCTGGGCTTCTAACAAGGTGAACACCCGAATTTGCCCCGGTCGCTGAATGGCAAATACCGAATCTCCATGTCCATGTAATCCGTCCGTTTCAGGCACGGTCAGTTCTCCTTCGGATAATATCGCTCAGTTCATGGATACCCAGGCCCCAGGTGCCACCCAGATATAAAACGGCGGCTATAGCCACCAGGCCGAATATCCGCAATAGTCTTTCCCACAAGGGTAGGGCGAGCCACAGTGCAGTATCGCCTCGCAAGCAAAATAACACCAAGCCCATGATGATCGCCATAGCACTGGATTTCAGTAAGAAGGGCCACCACCCTACTTGGATTTGATAAAGACCGTCGCGATGCAGGCGGCGCCAGAGCAGAGTGGCATTCACCAGTGCCGCAGTGCTGGTGGCAATCGCCAAACCCAGTTGTTGCAAGGGCCAGGCAAGAATCAGGCTGATGATCATGTTGACCGCAACGCTGATCATGCCGAAACGGACGGGCGTTCGGGTATTTTGATGCGCGTAAAAAGCGGGGGCAAGGACGCGTGCGGCAATGATGGGTAATATCCCGATACCATAACCCATTAGACTCAGACTGCTCTGCCAGGCATCTTCGGCACTGTATGCACCATAACGAAACAGGCTGATCAGAAGTGGTTGCGCCAGAATCAGCAGGCCAACAGTTGCCGGAAGGCCGATCAGCCAAGTCAGGCGCAGCGCCCAGTCCAGAGTTTCGGGAAATTGCGCAGAACGCTCAGCCGCCTGACGGGATAGCAGGGGTAATACTACGGTTCCCAAAGCCACACCAAAAACGCCCAGAGGAAATTCCACCAGTCGGTCAGAATAATAAAGATAGGAAACCACATTAGCCCCGACCAACGAGGCGAGGATGGTATTCAGAAATAAATTGATCTGGGCGACCGATGCGCCGAAAGCGGCTGGCCCCATCAGGCGCAAAACCTTGGCGACGCCCGGATCACGGCGGCGCAGGCGCGGCCAGCGTAAATATCCCAGTTTTTTCAGGGCCGGAAATTGAAACAGAAGCTGTACCACGCCACCTATCAGCACACCCCAGGCTACGGCAATAACCGGTTGTGCAAGATGCGGTGCCCAGAATAATGCCGTGGCAATAATGCTGAGATTCAGGAAAACCGGCGTAAAAGCAGGCACCGTAAAATGGCCATGGGTATTGAGCACGCCACCAGCCAACGCGACCAGTGAGATCAGAAAGAGATAGGGAAAAGTAATACGCAGTAATTCCACGGTTAGTTGGAATTTGCCGGGATCATCCGCAAAACCTGGAGCTATGGCGTAAACTACCGCGCTGGCAGCGAGAATGCCGATCAGGGTGACGACGGCCAGGGTCAAGGCCAGCCAGCCACTGATATCGGCCACAAAAGCCTGGGCTTCCTCGGGGGTACGCTGCGCCCGGTACTCTCCCAGAACCGGAACAAACGATTGCGAGAAGGCGCCTTCTCCAAATAGTCGGCGAAACAGGTTGGGAATCCGGAAGGCTACAAAAAAAGCATCAGCCATTTCTCCGGCCCCGAACAGGTGCGCAAGAATAATGTCGCGGGCGAAACCGAGCAGTCGGGAAAGCACGGTATTGCTTCCGACTTTCAATACACTACGCAGTGGGTGTTTACTCATCAATGCACAAAGAGGATGGTAGCATTCTGGAATAATGGCACGGCCGTTTGAATCAGCCAAGATCAATAATGACCTTCCAGCAAAAAGTCCATGAACTTTTGCGCGACGGCGGTTAAGCGTTTGTTCTTGCGATGCACGGCGTGCCATTGTCGGAGAATGGGGAAACCCACGACATCCAGAATGGCAATGTTTCCGGCGTTGGCTTCTGCGGCAATGGTGTTGCGGGACAGGACACTCAGTCCCAGCCCGCCGGCGACCAGCTGCTTGACAGCTTCATTGCTGCTCATGGTCATTCTGACTTTCAGTTGGACGCCTTGTTCCTGGAAGAAGTTCTGGGCCGTCAGCCGGGTGCCAGAACCCTCTTCGCGAAGAATAAAGGCTTCGTCTTTTAATTGCTCCGGGGCAATGCGGGATTGTTCAGCCAACGGATGATCGCCGGGGGCCAGTACAACCAGCGGATTATCCATAAAGGGGCGGGCAACACCATCAATATCATCGGGAACCTGACCCATGATGTAAATGTCGTCGAGGTTTTGCTTGAGCCGTTCAAGGATGCTGTCGCGATTGGCGATTTCGAGGTGGACTTCAATGCCTGCATGTTCCTTACAGAAGCTACCAATGATACGGGGTGCAAAATATTCTGCCGTCGAAATGATGGACAGGTTGAGCGTTCCGGATTCGAGATTGCGCTGGGCGTTGAGCTCCTGATTGAGCGCGTCCAGACGCCGCAGGATGTCGTTGCCCGCCCTGGCAACGGCTTCTCCGGCAGCCGTGAGGTAAAGTTTTTTGCCAATTTGTTCATAAAGAGGCTCGCCAGCAGTCTCAGAAAGCTGCTTGATCTGTATGGACAGTGCGGAAGGCGTCTGGTGTAATTCCGTTGCAGCGCGGGTCATGTTAAGGTGTCGCGCAAGCACCGTAAAAATACGTAATTGGTGCAGGGTCGGATGGCGAATTATCAAGGTTTTACTTTTCCAAAAGGTAATATTAATTTCTTTTTACTTTACCTTATGGAATGCGCTTTGTACATTCGTCAAGGGTTACAGCTTTGCAGGTCAAGTTAGACTGATACTTTTAGGAGGAATCTTATGGCTGGTAAATATGAAGCCGGCGTCAAGGAGTACCGCCACACATATTGGGCTCCGGACTACGTGCCGCTCGAGTCGGATCTTTTGGCGTGTTTCAAGATCATCCCGCAGGCCGGTGTGGATCGGGAAGAAGCAGCGGCGGCGGTAGCCGCAGAATCATCTACCGGCACCTGGACTACGGTCTGGACTGACCTGCTTACCGACATGGACTACTACAAGGGTCGTGCGTATCGCATTGAAGACGTCCCCGGTGATGACGCGGCTTTTTATGCGTTCATCGCGTATCCGATTGACCTTTTTGAAGAAGGCTCGGTGGTTAACGTATTCACCTCACTGGTGGGTAACGTATTCGGATTTAAAGCGGTTCGTGCCCTGCGTCTGGAAGACGTGCGCTTCCCGCTACATTACGTCATGACCTGTAACGGTCCGTCCCATGGTATTCAGGTAGAACGTGACTTGCTCGATAAGTATGGCCGGCCGATGCTGGGTTGTACCATCAAGCCCAAGCTGGGTCTTTCTGCCAAGAACTACGGTCGTGCCGTCTATGAAGCCCTGCGTGGTGGTCTGGATTTCACCAAGGATGACGAAAACGTCAATTCCCAGCCTTTCATGCGCTGGCGTGACCGCTTCCTCTTCGTGGCCGATGCCATCCACAATGCCGAAGCCCAGACGGGTGAGCGCAAGGGTCACTATCTGAACGTGACCGCGCCTTCTCCGGAAGAAATGTACGAGCGCGCCGAGTTTGCCAAAGAACTGGGTATGCCCATCATCATGCATGACTTCCT
This sequence comes from Acidithiobacillus concretivorus, assembly GCF_018853445.1. GTDB lineage: Bacteria > Pseudomonadota > Gammaproteobacteria > Acidithiobacillales > Acidithiobacillaceae > Acidithiobacillus > Acidithiobacillus concretivorus. The sequence goes on along the minus strand of NZ_JABELD010000056.1, from coordinate 21,114 downwards.
CACCGGTGGTTTCTGTGCAAATACCGGTTTGGCCCGTTGGTGTCGCAAAAATGGCATACTGCTCCATGTTCACCGTGCCATGCATGCGGTAATCGACCGTAACCCCAACCATGGTATTCACTTCCGGGTGTTGACCAAGGCCCTGCGTCTGTCTGGTGGTGATCACCTCCATACTGGTACCGTGGTCGGTAAGCTGGAAGGCGATCGCGCTTCGACTCTGGGCTGGATCGACCTGCTTCGCGAATCCTACATTCCTGAAGATCGCAGTCGCGGTATTTTCTTTGATCAGGATTGGGGCTCCATGCCCGGTGCCTTTGCCGTAGCTTCCGGTGGTATTCACGTGTGGCACATGCCGGCACTGGTGAGTATTTTCGGTGATGACTCCGTACTGCAGTTTGGTGGCGGTACTCTGGGTCACCCCTGGGGTAATGCGGCAGGTGCGGCGGCTAACCGCGTAGCTTTGGAAGCGTGCGTAGAAGCCCGTAACCGTGGCGTCGAGATCGAGAAGGAAGGCAAGGAAGTGTTGATGAATGCAGCTCGCCATTCGCCAGAACTCAAGATCGCTCTGGAAACCTGGAAAGAAATCAAGTTTGAGTTCGATACCGTCGACAAGCTCGACGTACAGAACCGCTAATTTCTGGTAATTCATCAGCTTATTCAGGAAGGAGGTCATCATGGCCGATGTGCAAGATTATAAGCAAGTCCGCCGGTATGAGACGTTTTCATACCTGCCCCCCATGTCTGCTGAACAGATTCGGGCGCAAATTCAGTACATTGTCGCTCAGGGTTGGAACCCTGCAGTAGAACATGTCGAGCCCAGTCGTTCGTTCACGCATTACTGGTATATGTGGAAGCTTCCCATGTTTGGCGAAAGAAGTGTGGACGCCATTCTGGCCGAGTTGGAAGCCTGCCACCGCGAATACCCGGGTCATCTGGTGAAGTTGATCGGTTACGACAACTATACCCAGAGTCAAGGTCTGGCGTTTGTGGTTTACCGGGGCTCCTGAACAGGGGCAGCAGTGACGAAGCCGCCGTGTTTTTTACGGCGGCTACATCAAGGGAGGCAATATGTCTGAATTATCCGCTTCCGGTCACTTGCGTGGTCGGGCTTTGGCGCAGAAGATGCGGCGCCAGCAGGCCGTGCGCAAGCAAACCGAAAGAACACGGTCAGTGCCAGCAGCTGCTGAGCCAAAGTCTGTACCGAATTCGATGAAGACAGAATCCACAGCATCCGCAGTGGTCATGTCGCCATCTGTACAAATTGATAACATGTCCCAGAAAAACACCGGAAGAGAGGCTGCATTAGCGCATCGTGCCCAAAGATGTACGGGTGCGCAGTGCTGGTCTGATCCAGAACAACGGCGTTCGCGCAGCCGTCGTCGGGCTGCCCCGGCAGAAAGCGGTCAGGCAGTGATGGTTGCTGAAAGTGTTGAGCAGCCACTGATTCCCGGTGTGGAAGAAGCGTTTCTGGATTCCGTATGTGAAATGGTCGAATCCAATCCGTCGGATTTTGCCTGGCGCGAAAGTTCAGTGCGCCAGCTTTGCAAGGCGCGACGTCAGACTCTCTCCCAAAAGGGTAAAGTAGCCCTGACCGTGATGCGGGGTCTGAGCTCTGCCGCTGCGCGCTTGCGTTATCTGCAGAACGGGAATGGCCGGGAATTTGCCCGGTTACATCGCCAGGAGCAGGCAGAACACGGCCGGGGTCGTACTCAGCCCGCTCAAGCTGCCGGTCAGTTACGTTCCAGAAAGTATCGGGCACCACAGAAAGTCGAGGTGGATACCACTTTGATAGGTTCTGAGGTAACCGGAACGCTAGTGACTCGCCAAGCTGCAGTTACGGGTAATGAGGCTGGATCCTGTCGGGGAATTACCGGTACCGAATATGTTGGTACTGATCAGTTCACCAGTTTTTGTAACAGTCGTCCGGCGCCTAATCCCGCCAAGGTAGGGTTGTCCAGTACCACTGCGCGGCAGTCTGTGTCTGGCACGCAACTGGGCCGATCCGCTGAGGTGACTGGTGATGAAGCCGGAACGTGTACGGCAGTCACCGGTACCGAATACCTGAGCATGGAAAATTTCGGGGCATTCTGTCAGTCAGAATTACCCGCCCGGCCTCAGAAAGTGGCAATGGGGGTTTCGGCGAAACAACGCTTGCCAATCAGTGGTTCCGATGAAGCAAGAACCGTCGGAGTGACGGGTTCCGAAACGGGTACTCAGCAGCGGATTACGGGTTCTCAGTATTCTGATGCTGGAGTAGCCCGGATGACCATTAACGGCGCACCACCCAAGGTTTCGCAAACGCACACCCTGGCAGGTGAGCAGATTTCCGGTACAGCGGTAGACAGCTCAAGCAAAATTACGGGGCTGGATTCCGGTGAGTGTCGGCCGGTTACCGGAACGGAGTATCTGAGTCAGGAAACCTTTCAGTCTTTGTGCCGTACGGCTGCACCTGAACCCGTACCTGCTAAGGTCGGAATCAGTAGTACCGATAAGGGGCTGCGTATTACCGGCAATCTGGTAGATCGTTCCGAGAAAGTAACCGGAAATGAGCCGGGTAGTTGTCAACGGGTAACCGGTACAGGATACGCTGTGGCGAACTTGTGCGGTGGTGGCGTTGATAAGGTGGGAATGATGTCCAGCCTCTCAGGTACCGCCCTGACCGGTACAGGAGTGAGTTCACACCCAAAAATGTCTGGTGACGAGCGTGGAGAGTGCTTGCCCGTCACCGGTACGGAATATTATGGAGCAGAGCATTATGCTGCATGCGCGAGCACTCCGCATGCTGAAGCTCCCAAAGTAGGTGTAACTCGGACCGCCACTGGCCAGTTGGTCAGTGGACCCTTGCTAACACCTTCAGAAAATGTAACAGGTAATGAGGCAGGGGCATTTTCAGCAGTTTCTGGAACGCCATACTCTGGCGAAGTCCTCGGCAATCTGCCTGAATCAACGCCTCAGGAGGCCGTGATGCAGTCAGTCATAGCTTCAAGTACGCCTCATGAGGAACCGGCATGCTGCAGTAACTGTGCGCTCAAAAAACAGGCCATGGCACAAGCGGTACCGGCCAGCACTCGTTATGTGGACGCCCCGGTTGCAGCGCAGCCTCCCCAGGCCGTAGTGAATGCGCCGCAGGACTTCAGTATTGTTCCTCCGTCCCGGCAGATGCTCAGTCGCATTACCGGCAATAGCGCAGATCAGAATGATCGCGTTACTGGCCCGGTTAATCTCGCAAGAGGCTTGGTGACCGGTACGCCCGAGTTCCGGACCCGGGAAATGCTGCAGGGCACTCCGCTTTCCGTGCAGCCAAGCCTGCCTGCCAGCCCGGAAGCGGTCGCTTCGGAAATGGCTGTGCCCGAACGCGGTGCCTGGCAGATTACTGGTGACGACTGGAGCCGGAGTAAGCGGGTCACCGGCACGGAAGGACACTGGGCTCAAAAGCGTAATCCAACGCAACGCGGTGATGCGAAAATCTGTGTCATGTCGGCGGGCGTAAACAAAGGGCAGGCTTTGTCGGCAGCGTTAAGTGAATCCAAGTTGACCGGCAGCAGCGGGAGTTCTTCCCGAGGTTCATTGGTCACTTATTCCGGAGGCGCGCGAGGATGATGGGTTTTCGGCATCAGTTCCATGATTTTTCAGCTCTGCAGGTTGAGGGCTGAAGCTTGGACACTCGCAAAATCAGACGCATGCGAGGTATAGGTGCGGGAGATTCTATACCTATGCCCATGGCCAGGCAGTTTTCTCAGGCTGAGGCCGTTCAGGCTCCCCGGCAGTTTGACGGTACACCGGCTGTGCATCCGGCCTGCGTCAGCCTGCCCACACGCCAATGTCACCATGTCTTGGCGAATAAAGCGGAAAATGATCGTCTGGCTCGATGCGAAGAAAGTATCAAGCAGCGCTTTGATGAAATTGTGCCGGTTCTGAAAGAAGTGGCTGCTTTGGGCGCATCGCGTGACTTTACCGAGCAGGCTAACCGGCTGGCAGAACAGCATTTAGGTCATCGCTTTCCTGATGCCGTTTTGGAGAGGTCGTGGATTCATGGTGTGGATGTGCCGACCTTGTATAGTTCCAGCGTATTTTCGGCATTGACGGCAGGCGTCGAACAATTTTCGCAGCGTATTCATCAGGAACTGGCTGATGGCCAAAGCCTTGATGCCTTGCTGGTGGATTGTGGTTTTCATGCCGTCAATGTTTCGGCTTGTGCTGATGGTCGCTTGAAAGGGCTGTTTCCGTATATTTTACGGTTGCCTGCTTCGGATTTGCTGCGACGTTCTGCATTTGCCGGTACTTTGTTTGACGTGGAAGACGATATTCTTGACTGGCAGGCGGCAGAATTACGTCGTTTCCGCGAGGGGTATCCCAGCACTTCTGATAGTGGCACCCGGTATTTGAAGGTGGCCGTATATCACGGCAGTTCATTGGATCCCACGCATCAAGGATGTGCTGCACATCAGAGTAATGAAAAAGTAGCGATGGAAGCGGCTCTCGAACGCTTGCAACAGTTTCGTCAAGGTATCGAAAATGCATTTTGTTGTGGTGCCAGTACGGATATTTTGCTGATTGGCCTCGATACGGATACGGATGCGATCCGTATTCATGTGCCCGATAGTCAGGGAGATTTGAGTCTGTTCCGCTTTGTGGACAATGCCGAACTCTATAAAAAGACGTTGGGTATGAATGCCGACCAGGCGCGTCTCACCATTTATGAAGCCATCGAAAATGTTAGCGACGTCGGCGGCTGGGGACAGGGGGCGGGCAAACCTCATGACGGAATGCGGCGCTTGATTGCCAATTTGCTCATCAATAATTTGAGCCAGATTGAATACGTCGCTGAAAACTACGGTGGCTGGTACCCGGACAAGGGGCATGGCGAACGCTTTATTAGTATTGGTGACGGATTTCAGGAATTGCAGGTGCGTAATCTGGCCTACTTTGCCCGCCTCGACACGGTCGAAGAGGGGGTTGCTGATCTGGACGTGGGGGTCAAAATTTTTCGGCATCTGAATGTGGAGCAGGGTTTACCCATACCCATGGCGATTCACTACAGTTATGACGCCAATGTACCCGGTCACAAAGACCGTATTGTTATCAAGTTGCAGCGCGTGGCAGCAGCTATTCGTGCACGGTACAGTGATTTACTGTCCGCAGGTATGCTTTATTTACACGGCAGCATCCAGGATCAGAAACTGGGTAGCCCATTGGAGGAGGTGCCACTCCCATGAAGATCATGCGTGTGGAGAAAACTCTGGTATCGACCAATCGTATTGCGGAAATGGGTCATCGTCCCTTACTGGTCGTTCAGGAAAAAGAAGACGGACCACGCTCTCTGGCCGTGGATGCCATTGGTTGTATTCCCGGTGATTGGGTGATTTGTGTGGGGTCTTCGGCAGCACGCGAAGCTGCTGGCAGCAAGGATTACCCATCCGATCTGACGATTATCGGCATTATTGATAATTGGGATCCGCTGTAGTCGTGGAGATTATGCAGGTAGTTTCGGAACTGGTGGTCACCCGTCGGGTTCCAGGACTGAAACAAAGTTCGTTACGGGTGTTGTCCGATGCAGCAGGGAAACTGAATGTAGCGATGGATCCCGTCGGGGTTCCACCGGGTAAGTGGGTGTTTACGGTAGCAGGTTCGGCGGCGCGTTATGCGGCGGGCGATTTTGAGATTCATACTGATTTGACCATTGGTGGAATCATTGACTTTTGGGAACCTTGAAACGTTTCCGATATTGGGTTTTGTTCTCGTAAGGAGGGGTGCAAATGGCAGATGTATCAGGTGTTGCGTTGGGTATGATTGAAACCCGTGGTTTGGTGCCGGCTATTGAAGCGGCTGATGCGATGACCAAGGCCGCTGAAGTGCGTTTGATTGGTCGCCAGTTTGTCGGTGGTGGTTATGTCACCGTGTTGGTGCGTGGCGAAACAGGTGCAGTGAATGCTGCAGTTCGTGCTGGTGCTGATGCCTGCGAACGGGTGGGTGACGGCCTGGTGGCTGCACACATCATTGCGCGTGTGCACTCTGAAGTCGAGCACATCCTGCCGAAGGCTGCCACTGCTTAACGCAGCGGCAGCCAGCGGTTCTGATTTTTAGATTGTCTATTAAGGAGTTGAAGAAATGGCAGAAGTAACAGGTATTGCGTTGGGTATGATTGAAACCCGTGGTTTGGTGCCAGCTATTGAAGCAGCTGATGCGATGACCAAGGCTGCTGAAGTGCGTTTGATTGGTCGCCAGTTTGTTGGTGGTGGTTATGTGACGGTGTTGGTGCGTGGCGAAACGGGTGCAGTGAATGCTGCGGTTCGGGCTGGTGCTGATGCCTGCGAACGGGTCGGTGATGGCCTGGTAGCTGCCCACATAATTGCCCGTGTCCATTCCGAGGTAGAGCACATTCTGCCGAAAGCGCCAACAGCCTGAACCGGCTTCATTGTCGCTTAAATGAACGCGAGTGAGCGGGCGTAGTTGCTACGCCCTTCCTGGCAGATGTAATCAATATAAAGGAGACACAGATGGCAGCTCTTACGGGTATTGCTCTGGGTATGATCGAAACACGTGGTCTGGTGCCGGCTATTGAAGCAGCTGATGCGATGACCAAAGCAGCAGAAGTGCGTTTGGTTGGCCGTCAATTTGTCGGTGGCGGTTATGTCACCGTGTTGGTGCGTGGCGAAACAGGTGCGGTGAATGCTGCTGTTCGTGCGGGTGCTGATGCTTGTGAAAGAGTTGGTGACGGCCTTGTTGCTGCCCATATTATTGCCCGGGTGCACACCGAGGTGGAACATATTTTACCTCAGTCTCCCAGTGCTGATGGTAGTGGCCGGGATGGTGACGTCACCGGTAACTTGAGCTGAAATCCATGAATGGGATGCGTAATCATCATCCCCGCATCATTGGTTTTTTTACGCGTGCACTGGCTCATGAGTACACAGCGGTGCAGCAGTACCGTACCCAGTCGAGTCTTTGTACACTCTGGGGAATGGCAGATTGGGCGGAATATTTTCGTCATGAATCGCGGGAAGAGCTGGATCATGCCGGGATTCTTAGTCAGCAGCTTCTGTTGATGGGAATAGCACCAACCGGTGCACAATTACGTCCACCACGGCCGGGTAGGGATTTGCGCGAAATGTTGACTCACGATCAGGATCTGGAGTTTTCGGCTGTGCAATTGTATAGCGAAGCCCAGAATTTTTCCGAGCGTATGCGCGATATTCCTTCTGCAGAGGTGTTTGCGCATCTGCGCTCCGATGAAGAAGGTCATTTGCGGTCGCTTGCCGAAATGTTGGAGCGTTTTCACTAAGTTTGGAGGGTGTTTGTGAACCAGGATCTCCAGGATCTGCAGGCTCCCGAGGGATGGGAAATTCAGCGTCGGCCTTTGGGGTGGAGCAAACGATTTGAGTTTGCCGACTATGCCCAAACCCGTCAGTTTCTGGATTTGCTGACGGAGCTATCCGAGAAACTCGGCTATTATCCGAACCTGAATTTTGCAAAGACCTACGTGGTCATCGCCATTCAATTTGAAGGCGATGCCGTGGAGTCAGAGCGGGCAGCATTCGCCGCAGCGGCTGAGCTCTGCGCCGGGCAGGCACGGGAGTCACGCTGATCATGACCACAGTCAAGCGGATTGCCCTTTTTAACGCCAAAGGTGGTTGTGGCAAAACCACTTTAGCCTGGAACCTGGCAATGGGCTTGTCCAAACGCGGAGCCACCTTGCTGCTGGATGCCGATCCGCAGGGAAGTCTGGGCTATTGGGCTGATTGGGCTGCTGAAGCTGATGGTCATGCTTTGTCTGTACAAAACTGGTCTGAGCAAAGTGCAGGGCAATCCGATGATTTTGCTTACTGGGTGATTGATTGTCCGCCTTCTCTGGAGAGCGCTGAAACCCAGGAGGTGCTCGCGATGGCGGACTGGATATTATTACCGGTGCTGCCCTCTCCACTGGATTTATGGGCGAGCCAACGCAGTGTGGAAGTGATTTCGGCCCTGCATGCGGGTAAATCTGCCCGAAATGCGGCATTTGTGCTGAATCAGGTGGAAAGCCACAGTGCTTTGTCTCGTGCTGCAGAATTTGCGGTTCAGGCCATGGGCCTGAATGTGTTGCCCGTGCAGGTCGCCCGCCGGGCCATATACCGGAATGCCGCTATTGAAGGGAAAAGTGTGTATCAGATGGGCAAGCGGGCAACGGCTGCCGTACAGGAATTCGAAGGCATTATTGAGGAGATCTTGAAATGAGCAATTTGGAGAACAAACTCAACGCGAGTATCCAGAGTCCCAGACGGCGTACTCCGGCTGCCGGAACGGCCAGCACGCCTGCGGCGGGTGCCGAAAAAACAACTACGGCTAATAAACCGGCAACAAGCAGTAAACCGGCTCAGAAAAGTACGTCCAAAGCAACGTCAGCCGTAAGCGATCTGAATGCGGGTGGTGGGCGCGAAATCAACCCACAGCGTATTTGGCCAGACTAACACCGCATTCTTCCTGATAAATTTTAGCCAGCCTGTGCGTATTTCATAGGCAGAGTATGGCTTGCGATAAAAATGGGGTGAGCTAGGTATGTCCATTCAGTTGGCGGATTATCCGGAAATATTGGAAGATCTGGGTCCACACGCCTCAGAAGTTCTGGAGTCCAATTGGCATGAGGCTGCCCGGGTTTTCGGCCGTCGCGGTCTGGAATCCTATTTACAGGGTGCCAGTAGTCTCAAGGCGCTGGGTCGTGGCTCTGATCTGGTTCTTGCCTTTATTGAAAGCGCCCCACAGGTAGCCCGTGAAATTGGCGAGCAGGCGGTTTTCGAAATGCTCTCCATGGCTATTCGCATGTTTTCCAAAACCAGCGCCGAAGTGCTGGCCTTATTTTTCACCAGTGCCCCGGTTGTTGCCCGCCGTTTGGGTGAACTGGAATTGTTTCGCGGCTATTTGCTGCTGCTCGATCAGCTGCTTGCCCAGGCACCACGTGGTGTTCGTCCGATGTTGGGCAAAATTGAAGTGCTCCTCGAAAAAATGACCCTGGGAGGTTTGCGGCGTTGGGCCAGTTGGGGTATTTCTGCCTATCGCAATGATTTTAACGCACAGGTGGAATTTTTCGGTTTAGAAACACCGCAATCGCTGGCCGTGCTTCAGCAGGAACGGCGTGGTGTCCTCTTTATTGATGTACAGCGCCGTCTGATCATGTACTTGCGGGCTTTGTGGGGCCGAGATTTTTTTCTGCGACCGACTTCTGGTGATTATGAAACCAGAGAAGGTTACCAACCCTACATAGAAAATTACTTTATTCATGTTCCTGACGCTTACGATGATGCAGAAAATGCCCAGGGCGAAAAAACTTCGGCCCTCGAACTGTATCGTGCTGCTGCAGCCCATGCTGCTGCGCACGTGGTTTTTTCCAAACATGATCCCCGTTTTGAACTGGCAAAGCCCTTACAACGCTTGTGGATTGGTATTTTGGAAGATGCCCGGGTCGAACATCTTGCCATCCAGAAGTTCCCGGGTCTTTTCCCTCTATGGCAACATTTAGGCCGCCTGCCAGCCTGTGTGGATCAGGCAGCAGAACCTGAAACCGTAGCGATTATGGATCGTATCAGTATGGCCTTGCTGGATGCTGAGTATGTTGATCCACATCCCTTTGTGGCAAAGGCGCGAGAAGCATTTGTCCGGGTGCTGGCCGCCGAAGAGGACGTTTATGATGTGCTGATGGCGGCTGCAGAAAAGCTGGCCGAAGATTGCGAAAATTCTTCCTGGAAGTACTCAGTTCAGAAAGATCAGTCTGAAAGTCTCTATCGCGACGACAATCGTTATCTCTGGACGACACCGGGTACGGACTGGAGTGGTGACCCTCTTTCTGGTGGTCAGGCTCAGGTGCGCAAATACGTCAACATCATGGAAATGATCAACGCAGTCGATGTAGAAACAGCGGGAGATGATGCTCAGGAAGTCTGGGTACTTGCGACAGAGTTCTATGACGACGATGGTCTGACGTTTAACGAAAAAGAGGGCAAGGTGCCGGTGTCCCAACCGGTAAATTATTCCGAGTGGGATTATCAGACCCAGCTGGAACGTCCCTTGTGGGTCACCGTGTATGAAAAACATCCCAAAATGGGAGATCCCGCAGAAATTAATACCATGCTGGAGCAACAAAAGCCGCTGGTACAAAGACTGCGCAAGTTGATTGAAGCGGTACAGCCCCAGGGCGTGGTACGGACGCGCAAAGTCGAAGATGGGGATGAAATTGATATTAATGCAGCCATTCTGGCGATGACGGATATCCGCATGGGGCAACAGCCAGATCCTCGTATTGGTATCCGTACCCGTCTGAATATTCGGGATCTTTCCGTCATGTTGCTGGTTGATCTTTCCGAATCGACCAATGACTTGCTGCGCACACGTTCGGAGGGCGACGTCAGTGTGCTGCATCTGGCCAGGGAAGCCACGGCTTTACTGGCTGAGGCCCTGGAACGCATTGGTGACCCGTATATGCTCTGCGGTTTTGATTCCAATGGACGCCACGACGTAGAGTTTTACAAGTTCAAGGACTTTGATGCGCCTTATGATGACAAGGTAAAAGGTCGTCTGGCGGGAATGACCGGACAGCTTTCTACGCGCATGGGTGCGGCACTGCGCCATGCCGGACATCTGTTGGATCAGCGTGCGAGCCAGAAAAAACTGATTCTGCTCCTCACGGATGGTGAACCTGCCGACAATGATGTGCGTGATCCACAATATTTGCGTTTTGATACCAAAAAAGCCGTAGAAGAACTGAGCCGCAAAGGCATTCGAACCTTTTGTCTGTCACTGGACCCTTATGCGGATGAATATGTTTCCAGAATTTTTGGACAACGTAATTATCTGGTACTGGATCATGTGGACAAGCTGCCGGAAAAATTACCACAACTTTATATATCCATGACCAAATGAATTCAGCATGGCGCATTACACAGGGAGATTTGAATGGGTGATTTGGCAATCGTAATTCCATTCCTGCCAATTTTATCGGCAGCTGTTATTTTTATTTTCATGCATTCTGCCCGCAAAGCGGCGGCGCGAATCAGCGTGATCATCACCTTGCTGACTTTTATTTTGGCCCTCATTGAGCTGACCAGTTATGCCCTGGGGGGCTTTTCACGGGTAGAGATTATCGGCACCCTCTGGGGAAGTGTCTGGCTCGATCCTTTAACGCTCATCATGTGGAGCTTTGTCTGCGGAATCAGCCTTCTGGTACATATGTATTCAGTGCGCTACATGGTCGAAGAGGCGAATTATACGCGCTTTTTCGCGCTTCTTGACTTGATGACAGCGACCATTTTGTTCATGGTTTCTGCGGCAGATCTGATTACCTTACTAGTCGCCTGGTTCCTGGTGGGGGTGGTACTATATTTTTTGTTGGGCCACGATACCAACCGTTCTGCAGCTGGTCGTTATGCGTTCTGGACGCAAATTACTTACCGGGCTGGGGATGTGCCGCTCTGGTTGGCCGCTTTTGTGCTGATCAGAAGCTATCATTCCATTTCTCTACCGGTGATTTTTTCGCGGCTGCAAATGTATCCGCATCTGGACGCTTTCTGGGGTTTGACTGTTCCGGAGCTGGTGGGCTTTCTTCTGGCTTTTGCCGCTTTTGCGCGCTCTGCCCAGTTTTTGCTCCATGGTTGGTTACCCTACACCATGGATGGTCCGACTCCGGTATCTGCGCTGATGCATGCGGGAATAGTCAACGCAGGTGGATTTTTGTTTAACCGGTTTTTTCCGGTATTCGAGCACGCGAGTATTGTTTTGCACTTTGTTTTTATAGTGGGCCTCATTACTGCGGTTGTAGGCTCAGCCATGATGCTCATTCAAAATGATGTAAAACGCTCGCTCGGCTATTCGACCATGGGGCAGATGGGTTTTATGGTCATGGAATGTGGGGTCGGAGCTTTTGCTCTGGCTGTTTTCCATTTGATTGCCCATGGATTTTTCAAGGCATCTCTGTTTTTGGGGGCAGGCAATATTATTGGCGAAGCCCGGGAACATGATGGTGTTCCTCCAGACTCGGTGTACACCTCGATTGTGGAGCGGCGTCCAGCCAAGCCTTCACGACTCCCCTGGCTTGCAGCAGCAGCATTGACCATTATTGTTCCGGTAGTGGTCCTCAGCGTGTCCCATTTGTTTGTTTCATCGCGACTCCTGCACGAGCAGGGCGTCATTATTCTGCTCTTTTTCGGCTGGGTGACCGGAGCCCAGGCCCTGTTTGCAACCCACAAAATGACCCATACCAATCCGTGGCGTTTGATGGGTGGTATTCTCGGATCCTTTGTTCTGGTGGTCATTGGTTATACCCTGATCAGCCATTATTTCGGACACTTTTTATATCCGCACGGAGAAAGCTATCAGCTCTATAATGCCGCCAGCATCAACCGTGTCTATTTTGATGTGTTGGTCATTATTCTAGCGCTGCTTTTTGTCGGCGCCTGGGCGCTGACCTTTTTTGCGGATTCCAGCGGCTGGTGGGATCGCGCCGATCAGGGACGCTGGCGTGGGGTTTATCTGGCTTTGTACGCCTTGTTATCCAGAGAGTTGTATGTGAATGACCTATATGCACGCATGACTCAGATTTTGTTGAGTGGGGCGCGGCGTCTCAACGTTTTATTACGGTGGTGCTGAGATGGATATCATCCTCTGGATTGTCGCAGGATCCCTGCTTCCCTGGTTCCCGTTCAGCTGGATTTTTAACCGCCTGCTGGTCAGTGCGCCGGGTGCCTGGGCGCGCGCGCTGACGGTTATTGTCTTGCCACAATTAGGCTTGCTGTTGCTTCTGAAATCAGGGGCCTGGTATGTGCTCGGCCAGGAAATGCCCACCGCTTTGCGGGCGTTGGCATTATTCACGGCAATTTTGTATGCCTACCGTGCTGCAGGAACCCGGGATGTGCAGATTTGGGCGCGTTTTATGGCGACTTCCGGCTTGTCTCTGACCTGGCTTTTGGTTGGATTGTTGCCGCAACACTGGGATATGCAACTTTTTGTGCTTGCCTGGTCCATCCCTGCCGCCTTGATGTTGATATGGGCGGGCGTTTTGACGAAAAAAACCGGAGCTTCTTATCTGGGCTTGAGCGGCGGCTTTGCCCGGGTTTTGCCCCGTCTTTCCGTACTGATCTCGTTGACCGCACTGGCCGCCACAGCCACACCCATCTTTCCCAATTTTTTCGCTTTATTACAGGCGATGGAAAGTTTACCAATTATCTGGATGCCTTTGTTATTACTCGTCCTGCTCCTTTGGGGGTGGACGGTGGGGCGACTTTTGCAGGATTTGCTTTTCGGTATATACCATGGCGAAGCGGTGCATGACTTGAGTGTGGCTGGTACCTGGTTGGGTGGGCTGACTTTGGGGATATTTGCTTTGATCGGAATCTTCTGGGGGGGCATATGGATCATCAACTGACTTTGGGTGATCGTCTGAAAGTACGGACGATGATTTATGTGGCCAGCGAGCCCATCCCTAGGTTTTGGCCAATGCGCACCTTTATTCACCATAACCCTTTGTTTGGTCTTGAACACCTCCCTTTTGAAGAGGCGGTGGATGAGGCCGGCCGATTATTTCACGGTCGCGGATATCTTTCCCGCAGCGAATACCAAGAATATTGGCAAGACGGGAAAGTTGATGAAGTGGCGCTGCGCAAATATCTCCATGGTTTTCTCGAAAAACACGCAGAGACTCTGCCCGGAATTTCCATGGAGCATTGGCTCTGGTCCCTGCTGACGCGTTGCCAGAACGAGCAGATGGTTCCCAAAACGGATTGGCTCGATGGACGAATTCTGCATGCGGTTCTCCACGGGAAAACCCCGGAAGGGGATAACGAAACCCAGAAACACCGCCTGCAAGACATTCTCAGCCATAAAATAGCCCTGGACGGGCCAGTTTATGCCAATGTCGATCGTCTGTTTGGGACGGACATTGGCAGTACCCTCGATGATCTGCTGGTAAAAAGCTGTCTGGACTTTTTTGATGAAGGTCAGTCAGCCTGGCAGTCGCCGGGACGCAAGCAGGGTTTTTTTGCAGCATGGAAAGAAGTGGCTCAGCATAATGTGCGCTTTTTTCTGCGTGGATTACATTTGCGCAATCTTCTGGAGTCTGAAGTGACGCCTGAAGGCGTAGTGGCCCATATCCTCCGGGATCTGAAAGTTCCCGAAGAATCCTGGCAAAAATATATTACCCGGCAGTTGACCCGTTTGCATGGTTGGGCGGGTTTTATCCGCTATCGAAGTACCGCCAAACATTATTACTGGGCAGAGCAGTATCCGGCGGATCTGACCGATTTTCTGGCCGTACGCATGGTTCTGGGCATGGCGTTACTTCAGGAGGCGGTCAGGCACCATGCTTGTCCGGCCAATGCCGAAGAAATTCAGGATTTTGTACATGCGGATCCTTTTTCTGCCTATTTGCGTCTGGAATTGTACACGGGTTCCATTTTACCCGCCTGGGCACAACCGGTAGAAGATCTATTGGCACGGCGCAAGCGCTCTGGATTTGAAAAAATGGCGCAGCAGTACATTACGGCCAAGTCCCGTTGGGAAGCTGAACGTCAGGTTAAGAATCTGCAGCGACTGGCTAAAGTCATGGGTGCAGAAGCAGAAGCGGAACTGCTGGCGATGACACCTGATCAGCTCGACAGGTTTTTGGAGATTATACGGGCCTGGGAAAAGCAGGAAGGCTTTACCTGGTTGCGTTCGATGGAATCTCACTACATTAAGGATCTGGTCAACCGCATCCATATTCCGCAGGCGCCTGCAGCAGCCGAGGAAAAACGGCCTTTTGCCCAGGCGTTGCTCTGTATTGATGTGCGTTCGGAACCCATGCGCCGGCATCTGGAAGCGATTGGTGATTATCAGACTTTTGGAATTGGTGGGTTTTTTGGTGTGCCGATCAGCTTTCTGGAGTATGGTCGTGGCACTGAAGTGCACCTTTGTCCGGCGATTCAGACCCCCAAAAATCTGGTACTGGAAATTCCCGCCGAACTGGAACTGGAAGAAGAGCCGCTTTATGGCGCTCTGGAGCATGTGCTTCATGAACTAAAAAGTTCGGTGTTGTCCCCATTTGTAGCAGTAGAAGCCGTGGGGCTCATTTTCAGTCTGGGCTTGATCGGCAAGACTGTTGCGCCGCTGACCTATCATCATCTCCATCACAAACTACATGCTGAAAAACCGGTAACGCGACTGCTCCTGGACAAGCTCAGTCCGGATCAGGCGGATTCCATTTTGCGGGCTGTGCAGCGGGCGATGATTGTCCGGGCTTTGATCAAAGAATGGAATGTTCCGCGCGATCAGGTGACGGACGATGATGTTAAAGAGCTGCGCGAAATTGCTTTGGAACATATCTCTGGACCCAGTGCACTGGCCCAACGGCGCAATTTTTCTGCTCAGCAGGAATCTGAATTTATCCAGAAATTGCGTGACATATACCGGGTCGAACGGCATGAAACCAGTTTGCAGATGGAGCGGCTGGGCCGCATTGGTTTCAGTCTGGATGAGCAGGTTCGCTATATTTCCCAAGCCCTGCTGCTGATTGGTATGAATCGTAATTTTTCGCGCTTTGTGCTGTTGGTCGGGCATGAAAGCACCACTGAAAACAATCCCTACGAATCGGCTCTGGATTGTGGAGCCTGTGGAGGCGGCAAGGGGCTTCCCAACGCCCGGGTATTTGCGGCAATGGCCAACAAACCTGAGGTGCGTCGGCGTTTGCGCGACAAGGGGATTATCATTCCTGACGATACCTGGTTTATGCCCGCCGTACATAATACCACTTCCGACGTGGTGGATTTGTATGATGTGGACATGTTGCCAGCAAGGCATCTGCTTTATCTGGAGCGTTTGCGCAATGGCTTGTCAGCAGCTACCCGTCGTTCTGCAGCAGAACGCATGCCGCAGCTCGGGGGAGATGCCAAGCTGGCCGAGGATCCCTATGCGGCGGCAGCCATGGCCCAGCGTCTAACCCACGATTGGTCTCAGGTTCGCCCGGAGTGGGGTTTGACCCGCAATGCCTATGCTATTGTTGGTCGACGTGAATTGACCGAAGGCCTGAATCTGGAAAGCCGGGCTTTTCTCCATTCTTATGATTACCGCCTGGATCCCAAGGGGCGTCTTCTGGAAACCATTCTTTCCAGTCCCATGGTGGTGGGTGAATGGATTAATCTGGAGCATTATTTTTCCGTTGTAGATACCGAACACTATGGTAGTGGTAGTAAGGTGTATCACAACGTGGCGGGGCGTTTTGCAGTGATGACCGGTAATCAGAGCGATTTGCGTACCGGATTACCCACCCAGACGGTCCTTAAAGATGGCAAGCCTTACCATGAGCCGGTGCGTTTGATCGTGCTGGTCGAAGCCCCGCTCGCTTTTGCGCAGAGATCTGTGGGTAATCTGGTTAAAATCAAGGCGCTGCTGGGTGGTGGTTGGGTCCGGGTCATTATTATGGATCCGGAAGATGATTATCACGCCTACGTTCTGGAAGATGGTGCTTTTCACTTGCAAGAACGCACAGAAACCCCTGACAGACAGACCCTCCTGGAGGAAATCGCATGAAAACACTGAATTTGAGCCCCTTGAAAAAGCTGGAAGTTATCATGGAGGGTGCCCACAAGGATTTTGCCACGGATCTTCTCGACAGGGCCGGGGTGAAAGGTTATACCATTGTCGGTAATTTGTCTGGAAAAGGCAGTCACGGCATTTATGAAGGACACGTCATGTTCAATGAAGATGATGTGTTGATTATGATTATTGTGGCTGTTCCCGAAGAATTGGTGTCTCCTATTCTGGAAGGCTTCGCGCCATTTTTCGAGAAACATACCGGCGTTGTGTTTGTTACGGATATCCAGGTCAGTCGGCTGGTGAAATTCAAGAATTAATATCAAGAGGTGTTACGGTGAACAGTGATTCAAATGAACAGTACCTGATTGAGAAAGAGCCGTATTACAAGGAAGTCCACGATGAAATTTCCTTGTATGAAGCCGCTTATGCCGCCCGTCTGCCGATGATGGTCAAGGGCCCGACCGGCTGCGGCAAGTCCCGTTTTATTGAATATATGGCGTGGCGCCTGAAGCGGCCTCTGATCAGTGTGGCTTGTAACGAAGACATGACGGCTTCAGATCTGGTAGGGCGGTTTCTGCTGGACAAGGATGGTACCAAATGGCAGGACGGTCCCTTGACCACCGCTGCGCGAATGGGGGCTATTTGTTATCTGGATGAAATTGTTGAGGCGCGTCAGGATACGACGGTGGTGATTCATCCTCTGACTGATCACCGGCGCACGCTTCCCCTGGATAAGAAGGGCGAACTGATTCATGCACATCCTGATTTCCAGCTGGTGATTTCCTTTAATCCCGGCTACCAGTCTTCCATGAAAGATCTGAAACAATCTACCAAGCAGCGTTTTGGGGCTTTGGATTTTTCCTATCCAGAACGGACGATTGAAGTGGAAATTGTGGCTCACGAGTCGGGTGTTTCGGAAGATATGGCGGAAAAACTGGTTTCCATTGCCGAACGTTCGCGCAACCTTAAGGGTCATGGTCTGGACGAAGGTTTGTCCACGCGTATGCTCATTTATGCCGGCGCATTGATGCAGAAAGGTGTGGCACCCATTGCGGCCTGCAGCATGGCTCTGGTGCGCCCGATTACGGATGATCCGGATATGCGGGATGCCCTGGATGCCGCTGTCGGTACTTTCTTCTAACCCGATAAAAAACCGTGGCGAATGGGGCTTCTCTCATTGGTCACGGTTTTTTTTTGCGTTGCTTCGGGCGGAAGCTACCCCTGGTTTCTGTGCAGGCGCAACCACTCCATGCTTTTGATCAGCATCCGATGAATGGAAAGTCCCTTATTGTAGGCGTGTACCTCATGCAGCGGGATCCAACGCAAAGCATGGGACTCACTGTTTCCATCCAGTGGAATACGATCATCTATTTCTACTAAAAAGCGAATATCCAGATGCTGATGGGCTGGCTCGGTGCCATGCCGGCGGGTCCGGTGAATATCCACATCAAATATGCTTGATTGCAGCAAGTGGATGTCCGTCTCTGCAACCCCGGTTTCTTCGCTGCATTCCTTGAGTGCCACGGCGAGGACATTTTCATCACCATCCGCATGCCCTCCGGGCTGAAACCATTGCTCCAGTTTCCGGTGGAGCATAAATAGTGTGGCTGTACCGGCAGGGTTGAGAATCCAGGTGGAGGCGGTGATGTGCAGACCGCTGCCTTCCCGAAAAAAGCAATCCGGATCGCTGTGCAAAAGAGAGCAACCCCGACGGGCGTAAGCCAGCTCTTCCATATAATGACTGCGATACTGGCATAGCAGGGTTTGCAGGATTTGCCGGTCCATCTGCATCAAGTCCAGGAGGGGTTTTCCACGGCATGAATGGCTGCTGCTGCGGCTTCATCCACGTCCGCTTCCTTGCCGGCAATGGTCAGGCGTCCGTAAGCACCCACGGCACGCACATCCACAAGCGTGATATTAGCGGCTTTTTCCGCCTGGTTGGCGGCATAAATGACATAACCGGCCGGATCAGTTTCCAGAATGAACATGCTTTGCTCGGGAAGGATCATGGAGCCACGACGCCCCTGGCGGTTTATGAGTACGGTGTGATCCGGCATCATTCCACGGATGATTTCTTTCCAGGTGATTTTGCAGGCAGTGCGATCCTGTTGACTGGCACCCATGCGCTGCAGAACCACTCGACCAGCCTCCCGCACATCACTTTGGTCACGATGATGAACGACCATCGCCCCAAATTCACGTTCAATGACTTGTTGGGAAAGATGCACGCGGGTAGCTTTCAGGGCAATGTCCGTAAGACGATGAATTGCCATGGCAGGAGAAACTTCAATCCACAAGGCCGCATCGCCAGGCACAGGAAGAAAGCCCTGGGAGACCGAGGCCATATATGCAGCGAGTTGCGGTTGTAAGGAGTCTATATAGACGTAAGTGCGAAGTTGAATCATGAGCCATGGTTCGAATATAGTCAGACAATTATAGCGGGATTTGCCGCTACGCTCCAGTCCATTTCATGTTGATCAGATGAGGTTGATAGTATTGGGAAAGCATCGCCTGCGGCGCTGGGCTCTGGATATTGTACTGATGGTGTTGGTCGTGGTCGGAGTGTATGTATGGACACAATGGCGCGGCGCAAGTGACGTGGCTACCCCTGCCACATTACCGGTTCTGACCCTGCAAAAGCTGGATGGGCAGTGGGTGCAGTATCATCCGGGAGCAAATCAGGTGACCCTGATTAATTTCTGGTCTACGGATTGTCCACCCTGCATTGCCGAAATTCCCGCTCTCAACTGGCTCCAGCAATGGTTTGGTGGCACTGGATTTACGGTGCTGGGTGTGGCTGTTGCCGGAAACACGCCGCAGGCCATTGCAGCGGCGCGTTCCCGTTTTGCTATGAATTACCCACTTTATGCGGATAAAAACGGAGCGGCCGCACAGATTCTGGGCGGCGTCACCCTGACCCCTACCTCCCTGCTGATCAACCACAAGGGGCAGATTGTCGGTCGCTACGTCGGGGCTATTTCCCTACCTGTTGTCGTCTGGAAATTACTTTGGATGTCCCATGAGTAGCGATGTATGGCTACTCCCCTGTGCGCGTGTTGACGGATAGATGGGTGCCAGGGCTTTCTCATCCGCTGATAATGGCTGCTCCAGCGGGCAAGCCGGTCGCCGGTGATATTGGGCATATAAACGTTCCCAATTGCGTCGTGTTTCGGCGGGTTTAGCTTGTGCCAGGGCCAGCATCCCAAAACCATCATCGTCCCAGCCGCAATCACTCAGTACGGCTTCCGGCCAGCGTTGCATGTAGGCGTCGCGCATCAGGTTTTTACCTAATTCAGCCAAATCATCAGCAATACCCCGGGCAAGAGCCCGTTGTTTCCATTCGTCCCATTCAAATAACATTTCCTGTGTGGCAACCATAGAACACTCTCCCGTTGTGCAATCTCATGAGTGCACCCTTTTTGGATGGGGTGCTTTTGGATACGTCTTCTTAGGTATAGTTCAGCTTAGGGGTGGCGTCAATAATTATATTCATATGCCTATATACTCAAATACGCTTCTCGCTGCTTTTCTGTCCATGTGCTAGGTTAGGCGCGTGTTATCCTGAAGATGGTAGCAGGCCTGCAGGCTTTTTGCGCCAACGTCCCTTGCCTGTTGTTCTAAGGCTCATCCTGCTGTCAGGAGAGAACTCGCCCTTCGGGCTCAAACAGCTCTCCTGACGGGCGCAGGATTTCACCAAGAACAACAACGGCGCGGGCCAAAGTCGCGGCAAAGCCTGCAGGCCTGCCACCGTCTTCAGAATTACAGTGGCATCTGGCAGTGGCATCGCACAACGGAGTGGTATATATGATTCGAAGTATGACGGGGTTTGCCCGCAGTGAAAGGCATGGAGACTGGGGTACGCTGGTCTGGGAGTTGCGTACCGTTAATCACCGTTATCTGGATATCAGTTTACGGTTGCCGGAAGGTTTTTCTGTGTT
Organism: Acidithiobacillus concretivorus; assembly: GCF_018853445.1. Taxonomy (GTDB): domain Bacteria; phylum Pseudomonadota; class Gammaproteobacteria; order Acidithiobacillales; family Acidithiobacillaceae; genus Acidithiobacillus; species Acidithiobacillus concretivorus. The sequence continues at coordinate 646 of NZ_JABELD010000056.1, read as the reverse complement.
TGAAACGGCGATTCGGGCACGCTTGCAAAAATCGCTGCAGCGCGGAAGGGTGGATGTCTGGCTGCGCTTTCAGGCTGTTGAAGGTGGGGGATTAAGCCTCAATCGTGATCTGGCAGTAGAATTACAGACCATTTACAGTGAATTGCTGCAATGCTGGAATTTGCGCGAGACGACTTTGAATCTGCTGGATGCCTTGCGTTGGCCCGGTCTGGTGCACAGCACCAACACGGACAGTGCGGTTCTGGAAGAAGAAGTGTTGTCCTTGCTGGATGCTACTGTTGCAGAATTGCAGGCCACCAGAGAGCGTGAGGGGGCAGCTTTGGCCCAGATGCTATTGAGCCGGGTGGATGCCATTGGTGAACAAACCCGCGCTCTGCGTGCGCATCTTCCCGAACTGGAAGAGGCGGTGCGTAATCGTTTGCAGAACCGTCTTGCTGACCTGGCCATTCAGGTGGATCCGCAGCGTTGGGAGCAGGAGATTCTGTTTTATCTTCAGCGTCAGGATACTGCAGAAGAACTGGATCGGCTGGATACGCATCTGCAAGAATTAAGGCGGATACTGACCCGCCGCGAGGCGGTTGGACGGCGTCTGGATTTTTTAATGCAGGAGCTCAATCGCGAAGCCAACACCCTCGCCTCCAAGGCC
>NZ_JABELD010000055.1 GCF_018853445.1 Acidithiobacillus concretivorus | reverse complement strand
CCCGCCAATGAATCCGAAGTGCAAGGCATGGTCGCTGCCTGCCGGGAACTGGGTCTGTCCATCATCCCACGCGGCGGCGGTACCGGTTATACTGGCGGTGCCATTCCTCTCCGGCGTCATACTGCTGTTATTAACACTGAAAAACTGGAGCAGATTTCAGTGATCGAAGCGTACACTCCGGCGGGACTGGACACAGCGGTTCCCAGCATGGTCGCGGGTGCGGGCGTCGTCACCAAAGTGGTCGCCGATGCCGCCGATGCCGCCGGACTGGTATTCGCGGTAGACCCCACCTCCATGGACGCTTCCACCATTGGCGGCAATATCGCCATGAATGCCGGTGGCAAAAAAGCGGTACTCTGGGGGACGGCCCTGGATAATTTAATCTCCTGGCGCATGGTCACCCCCGATGGTAACTGGCTGGAAGTGGAACGTCTGAACCATAACCTCGGCAAGATTCATGATCAGCCGCAGGTCGATTTCCTGCTCAAACGCTTTGCTGCCGATGGCAAATCGCCATTGGGTGAGCCAACAAAACTCACCCTGCCGGGCGCCAGCTTCCGCAAGCCGGGACTGGGTAAAGATGTGACCGACAAATTCCTCGGCGGACTCCCAGGCATTCAGAAAGAAGGCTGCGATGGCATCATCACTTCCGGACGTTTCCTGCTGCATCGTATGCCCGCCCATATTCGCACGGTTTGCCTGGAGTTTTATGGAAGCGACCTGAATGCCGCAGTGCCCGCCATCGTCGAAGTGAAATCCTTCGTGGAAAGCCAGAACAATGTTCTGCTGACCGGACTGGAGCATCTTGACGACCGGTATCTGAAAGCCATTAAATACAGTAACAAGGCCCCCCGCCACGAGCGCCCCAAAATGCTCCTGCTTGCGGACATTGCCAGCGATGATCCCGATGCGGCCGGAGCCACGGCGGCAGCAGTCGTGCGTATTGCCAATGCCCGGGGCGGCGAAGGCTTCGTAGCTACCACGCCCGAATCGCGACGGCGCTTCTGGGCAGACCGCAGCCGTACCGCCGCCATATCCGCCCATACCAACGCCTTCAAAATCAATGAAGATGTGGTAATTCCCCTGGAGCAGCTGGGTGCTTATACGCGCGCCGTAGAACGCATCAATATAGAACAATCCATCAGCAGCAAATTGCGCAGTCTCGCGGCGCTGGAAGTCTATTTCAATGGTGATCTGGCTGAAATCCGCAAAGCCAAGGATTACGAAGATTCCAGTGAAGATCAGGCTATTGTCGCCGCCAAAAGAACCGCAGCCCTTGCCCTGATTGAGGATACCCGACAACGTTGGGAATCCCTGCGCAAGCATCTGGATGACTCTGCCCTATTACACCCGGAACTGCTCGATGTACAGTCCGCTCCGGCACTGCAGCCGCCAGAAACCCTCATCGACTTGCTGCTGCGCGGCGCTTTGCGGGTCAGCTATCGGGAGCGGGTAGGACGGCCACTGGAAGCGCTGTTTGCGGGGGACGCCTTTAATGCCCTGCGCGAGCGGACCCGGGAAATTCACGCAGAGCACAAACGCGCCCGCCTGTTCGTCGCTCTGCATATGCATGCGGGTGATGGCAACATTCACACCAACATCCCGGTTTTATCCAGTAATCATCGCATGCTCCATGAAGCGGACGAGGTGGTGGACCGGATCATGGCCATCGCCCTGGAGCTGGGCGGCGTCATTTCCGGCGAACACGGCATTGGTATTACCAAAATGCGCTGGCTGGAACCGGAAAAAATAGCCGCCTTCGCCCACTACAAGGCCGAAGTAGATCCCGATAATATCTTTAATCCGGGCAAGCTGCTGGCAGGCTCCGGTCTGGACAACGCCTACACCCCCTCCCTGCAATTGGTGGAACAGGAAGCGCTGCTCCTCGAAGCCAGCGAGCTTGGCGAACTCAATCGCGAAATCAAAGATTGCCTGCGTTGCGGCAAGTGCAAACCGGTCTGCATGACCCACATTCCCCGTGCCAATCTGCTCTATTCGCCGCGCAACAAAATTCTGGCGACCGGCCTGCTGATTGAAGCCTTTTTGTACGAAGAACAAACCCGGCGGGGTGTTTCACGGCAGCATTTTGAAGCGATGAATGATGTCGCCGATCACTGTACCACCTGTCACAAATGTATGACGCCCTGTCCGGTGGATATTGATTTCGGCAAGGTCTCCATTCACATGCGCAACATTCTTCGGGCGCGTGGTGAAAAGTCCTTCAACATGGGGACCCGCCTGGCCATGAACTACCTGAATGCCACTGAACCCGGCAAGGTACACTTCATGCGCCAATGGGTTTTGCAAACCATGTTCAAGGCCCAGGCATTGGCCCATGACATCGTCAAGCCCTTGCTACCCAAGGGTCCGCCACCGGCCACTACCGGCAAGGCCAGCATGCGTACGGAAGTCATTCATTTTTTACGCAAACCCCTGCCCACCAAAATGGGTGCCCAGACCATGCGCCAGTTACTGGCTATTGTCGATGACAAAACCGTGCCTATTATCCGTGATAGCGCCAAAGTCACTGACGACAGTGACGCCGTGTTTTATTTTCCGGGATGCGGCAGCGAGCGGTTGTTCAGCGACATTGGTCTGGCGACACTCGCCATGCTCCATCATGTGGGTGCGCAAACCGTCCTGCCACCCGGTTATCTCTGCTGCGGTTATCCCCAGACAGCCGGGGGGCAGGAAGACAAAGGGCAGGAAATTTCCGTGCGTAATCAGGTGCTCTTCCACCGGGTCGCCAACACGCTGAATTATTTGGATATTAAAACCGTTATTGTCTCCTGCGGTACCTGCATGGATCAACTGCTGCAATACCAGTTTGAGCAAATATTTCCGGGTTGCCGCCTGCTGGATATTCATGAATATCTTATGGAACAAGGCATTGCCCTGGAAGGCGTTGCAGGTGTGCAATATTTGTATCACGACCCCTGCCATAGCCCCATGAAAACCCACAAGCCCCAGGCTGTCGCCAGTCGGCTGCTGGGTCAGGAAGTGCTGGAATCGGCGCGCTGCTGTGGTGAAGCCGGAACGCTGGCCAGCAGTCGACCGGACATTGCCACCCAGTTACGTTTCCGCAAGGAAGAAGTGCTGAAAGAAGGGGTTTTCCAGCTGACCGGCAGTGACAAAGCCGTAGATAACAATGTCCGTCTGCTGACCAGTTGTCCGGCTTGTCAGCAGGGTCTGGAGCGCTACCGGGAAGATACCGGCCTGGATACAGACTACATTGTCGTGGAGCTGGCCCGTAAAATTCTCGGCGGACAGTGGCAGCAAGGCTTTATTGACGCCACCCGACAGGGAGGCATTGAGAGGATTCTGCTTTGACGCAAGCGCCGGAACCGATTTTCAAAAGCGCAATAGATGGCGTTCTTGATCTCCATGCCTTCCGGCCCAAAGAGGTACCTGATCTGGTTCGGGAATATTTACGCAGTTGCCGCGCTGTCGGCATCACTGAAATCCGCATCATCCACGGCAAGGGCAAAGGTGTGCTCCGCGAAACCGTCCATGCCTTGCTGCGCCGAGAACCCATGGTCAAAAATTTTCGTCTGGCCAATGACCGCAGCAGTTGGGGGGCCACCCTGGTAGATATTTACCCGCCGGATGTAGCCCTGCCCGAGCGCCCAACCCGATCTGGCAAAACAGCGGCCAGAGCCCAAACCACCCAATCCGGCCCGGTCCCCCTCCCCGGCTGGTACCGTCTCCTCCAGAAAATATTTGTCCGGCGTTAAAACCCATGAACACTGCCAACCCACCCGAAGAAGGCGTCACCAAATTCCTGTTGCACTGGACCCCGGCCGCTGCGCCCGATCAGGCCGAAATGACTACCTTACAAGACTGGCGTGATGTTTTTTTTGCCCGCCAGCTGATCGGTGCCGACCCCCAGCGCTATGGTGGCATCGGTTTTGGAAATGTAAGCTGCCGCAGCCCGCAGGGATTTCTGGTTAGTGCCACCCAAACCGGGGGACTCCCAACCCTGAGCGCGCATCATTTCTGCACCGTGACAGGCTGGGATATCCTGCGCAATGAAATCCATGCCAGAGGACCACAGCCGCCTTCTTCCGAAGCTCTGAGCCATGCGGCCTGTTACGCCGCCCACTCTGACATTCATTGGGTATTTCATGTGCACAGCCCGATACTCTGGCAGGCTGCCGCCCAACTGGACCTGCCTGCCACCCCTCTGGACGCGGAATATGGGACCCCCGCCATGGCCGAGGCTATCAGCAGCATTATCCGCAATGCTCATCTACCGGTGTTACTGCAAATGGCGGGGCATGAAGACGGCATTATCGCCGCCGGCCATAGCGCCGCCCAGTGCGGGGCATTACTGCTGGAAGCGGTACTGCGTGCTCAGCTTTCCAGTGCCTTGCGCAAATAAAAGTCCATATCGGTCAGATTATTCAGCGCCCATTTACGATAGTCATCCGGCAGATCAATAATTTTGACGCCCTTATGCTTACCAAAAGGCATGGTTTCGGGAATACGGGCACGCTCACTGAACTCCCACAAGTCTTCCCAGGAAGAAGGGCGCACCGCCAGAATCACCTTGTTGAGCAAAATCCGGCAAAATTTCACATCGGCCAGGGCCGAATGGGCATTTTTCAGATTATCCCGCGTTTTTTTGCGGTCCTTGCTAAAATGAAACATGAGTGCCGACTGGGAGTGACTATCCACTTCCGGCCACAATTTGCGGGTCATCGCATACGTGCAAATGCGTTTGACATCGGGCTTGCCAATCACGCCCCAGTCATAATCAATACTATGCCCTATCAGATAACCCGTATCTTCCGGCAAAGTGAACGTCCGTGCCGAAGGACAATCCAGCAGTTCTTCTTCAAGAATATGGTGTACCGCCATGGCCCCCATCTCAATGGGCTTATCCGGGCGATAACGCTGCACAAACTGTTCTTCTACTTCCAGGGTCTTGAGATCACTGACTGCCAGCCAGGCCGCTTCGATCAGATCGGGCTCCACCCGCCCCGTGGTTTCCGTGTCAAAAATCAGTGCGCGCATGCTGGCTCCATCATCATTCAAAGAAAAGAATTGCAGGGTAATGATGTGTTCAGCAATGGGCAAGTCACAAATCGCCGATAACTGCCGGAACTTTTCGCCGCTGCCAGACTCTTAGCCCCGATCTGCTTTGTTGAAAGTTCAGCAGGACCATTGATTTATCGAACAGAAACCCCCATTCTTGAGGCATACCCAAGCACGTTGCTTGTTTGAAGGAGTCCGTTAATGAATCAGGATCAGAACCCCTATCAGTTTCCCGACAGCATGAACCCCCAGGGAAGCCGTACTGGCACGTCCATTGGCGCATTGCTGGGGAAGACCTACGCGCTGCTGGCTGCGACCCTGGTCGTTTCGGCCATTGCTGCGGTGTATGGAATGAGCTCACCGTTTGCCTATGAGCACCCCTTCATCCTGATGATTGGCTCTTTTGCCCTGCTGTTTGCCGTGCAGTTTACCGGTGCGCACCGCAGTCCTTTTGCCATACCGCTGGTTTTCCTCTTTGCCGCCGGCATGGGCATGATGATGGGTCCCGCGATTGAAATGTACTTGCGGATGCCCAACGGAGCCACCGTCATTGCCGAAGCGCTGGGCACTACGGCAGCCATGTTTATCGGCCTGTCCGCCTACGCCATGACCACCCGCCGGGATTTCAGCAACATCGGTGGATTCCTCATCACCGGACTGATTCTGGCCATTGTCGTGTCTTTGCTGAACATGTTCCTGCTGCATCTGCCAGCCCTGCAACTGGCTATTGCCGGCGTTCTGGTACTGGTGTTCAGCGGTCTGATTCTGTTTGACACCCAGCGCATGGTGCGCGGCGGCATTCAGGAGCCCGTCCTGCTGGTAGTTGGCCTGTATCTGGATATCATCAACCTGTTTATGGCCCTGCTGGAAATTTTTGGCGGCGGCAACCGGGGCTGATACATTCGTACCGCTTCGTAGCCGCGACTCCTTGTCCTGCGCTATCCTCTGCGCAATATGAATATTGATTTGCACAGGCAACCCGCTCACCATGCGCTCCGCTGAACCAAGCGCGAAGCACACCCCCATGATGCAGCATCATGTCTGAAATACGCTTTAGTTGGTTGTTTTTTAATAATTTTGTAAAATTATTTGTCTAATAAAAAACAACCGCAAGGCAATCTTAACCGCTTGTTTTGTCATGCCTTAAAACTGCCTTTTTAGACAGCCAAAACCCGTTTTCAGGAAGCCTGAACAACTGGGTTTGCGCGTCCGTGCGCGATCTTCCCTGGCTGTGATAGGGCCTTGACCTCTACGCATAACCAATTATATGTAGAAGAGGCCAAAATTCGCCCGCAACACTTTGTTTTAACAAAATAATTCTCGACAGCCCCGAAGCGTATCACATTATATTGCATAGATTTAACCAAGACTGCTATAAACTGCTCGAAGCCGCTGGCAGTTTTCCAATCTTTTTTCCAAAAGCCCCGGCACCTGCCGTTCCATACTTTTTGTCCAGCCCCTTGTGTTTGGAATTCACTTCGACACAAGGAGATTACGATGAAGGCACTACAAATCGTTGCGGCGGCCATTGGTAAAAGCATGGGGGGAATATCGGTAGAGGTGGACCCTAGCGCATCCACTGCCTACACGAACGGCAAACGGGTGATTCTGCCCGTCCTTCCGGTCATGGCTCAGGAAGAACGGGCCAATGTCACATTGGGTCTGGTATGCCATGAGGCATTTCACATCAGGGACACCTATCTCGGCGGAAGGCTCAAAGGGATGCCACCCGAAGGAATAGCTCTCACAGCCCTCAAGAAACGCCTCCAGAACGCTCTGGAGGACGCACGGATAGAGAACAGGGGTTTCAAGCGTTACCCAGGTTCCAGGAGGTTTCTGGACGCCCTGGTGACGTTTGCCATTCGTGAGGGATGGTTTCGGAATCCTTCGCGGAATACAAAACCGGGCAATCTGGTCTTGTTCGCCCTGCTCTTTCATTACCGGGCACACTTTCTGGGGCAGCATGATTTGGATGCCATTGCAGAGTCCTGGGAGAAGCAAGCTATCAAAACCTTTGGGCAGGATCTTTGGGTTCAGATTGTGGCCATTGCGAATAAAGCGGTGGTTGCGAACAATCCAGAGGCTCCGTGGTATGCAGCGGATGAAATATGCCGCCTGCTGGCTGGGGAAAACGCCGGGAATAATGATGAAGACGGGGAAAATGAACAATCCCAGTCTGAATCACAGCAGGATTCTGGAGAATCCTCTGGCGATGGTTCCGGTTCGGAAGAAAATCAGGATGATGGTGACGCGGATTCGGATGATTCCAATTCTGATGATGCTGGTGAAACCCAGGGTGAGGATGCGTATTCATCCAAACCCGGTTCCAAACCCGGCAAATCCCGCTCTGATTCCAGTGAGGATGCAGATCAGGATCCACAGAAAATGGCAGCGAAACAGGCTGCAGAATCCGGGGAAGATGATCTTCATCAGACGGACCTGGCAGAAATGCTCCCTGCTGATGCAGGCAAGCAGACCTGCTCTTATGATATTCCCATGAGAAAAACCATGGTCAGTCCCATAAAGGACAACGAGTTAGCTCGGCGATTGCTTTACTGCAAAGAAGAGGCCAAGCGGGTGTACCGTAAGGTAGCGGGGCCGTTGGAAGCGAAACTCTGGGCCAAGGCGCAAGAGGAGGAATGGGTATCACGCACCGGAACAGCGGGTGTGGCACCCAGCTCCCTGTATAACGTCCAAACCACCGGGCGCGTATTCAGAAACAGAGTGGACGGCGATAGTCGCTCCATGACCGTTCACTTGTTGATGGATGCCAGCGGTAGCATGGGATCTATAACTGAAGCCAAAGAAAGCAACTATTGGTCTAACGCCGGCGCTTTGGCTCTGGTTCAGCTTTTCAGTGCGTTAGGGATAGAGTGGTCAGTATCCTGGTTCGATGATGATTATTACCCAGGAAAAGCGTACTCCAGTGCGCCGCTCTCTCCAAAAGATCCCTGGCTGGTCCACGGTGGTGGATACACGGAACTCCCCAAGGCAATGTCCGAGGCAGGTAAGCAGCTTGTCTGCGAGGCTGAAACGGATCGCAAACTGCTGCTGGTTCTAACCGACGGCGGAGCGAACGAGTCCGAAACCAAAACTATCGACGATGCCCTGATGAATCATGGGGTCGAAGTCCGATATGTCTTAATCGGCACGTTACAGGGCTTTGACTTTGCCAAGGACCGCGTATCTCACGGGGAAATGAATCAGATCGGCACCGCCATGATCGGTGCGTTCCGTACTTTTGCCTAATTCTTTAGGCGTTTCTAACCTTACCCCCACCCCAACGCTTCGGCTTTGGGGTTTTTCTTTGTCTTTTTTCCTCTCAACTGCCTATCCATACTTTTTGTCCACCCACTTATCTCCGGAACTCTTCCGAGCATCCCGTTCGGATTCATTTTTTTCTCAATAAGGAGATTTGTCATGAGTGATCGTTATTATGGTGATGTGAAATTTCCGGAGTGGGCTGTTAAGTATATTCCGGGACTGGCCGATGATAGTTCCCTGAAGTTTTCAGGCAACGAAACCGCTTCGTATGCGGAAGATGAAGCCAGAGATGGGATTCCGTGGGTTTGCGATGAATTTGATACTCTGGGGATTCCGTATGATAGGACTTCTTCGGAATATTTCGAGTATGACGCCGAAACCGAATATTCGCGCTTTCGCAAGGGCGGGAAGACCGAGGATCTGATCGTGACCGACGGGGATGATATGGTGGCTGCGAAGGACATCATTTCCATAATCGACAAGGGCAACGATCTCGCGGCAATCCGGCGTTGGTGTCAGGCCAAACTGGACCTGATCGCGCCACTTACCCCGCCCATCGAAGATATTTCCGAAGCGGATTATCTGGCCTGGGTGAAAGAAAAAGCCTGGGTGTTCCAGAAGGCGGTTAATGATCTTCGGGAAGGCCGGAGAGAATCTGTCGGGGATCCTTACGTCTTGCCTGATTCCGGGCTGGATGTCGGGGCAGTGACCATAGACGGGCTATCCGGGCTTTTGGTTGCACGTCCGGTGGCTATGGGGCATTTGGTGGCAGATGAAAAATTCGACCAGGCAGAGAACGCCTGGCGGAGTGATGGGTGCCGGTTCTTTAGGCTGGGTAGTTCTTACGGTCCAATCGCAGTATTCGTGCCCTTCCGGGTCGATAAGAAGCCCATTGCCAATCTCACCATCACGGTGACGGAGTATCTGGAAGTTATGACCGGGAATCGCAAGGAGGCTGTATGAATGCGGTCAACCGGAAGTGGAATCTGAACTGTGAGCAGGCGAAACACCTGGCTGGCAGCTTCCGAATTGCCGGAATTGCTTTTTTTGCGGCAGTGGCCGGGCCAGATGTACATGCTATTCTGTCTGACAAAGGTGTTGATCTTGTCATAAACCTAACTGTCGGATTGTGCTTGTTGGAATGGGCAGGATTTGAGGTGATTGGGTATATGATACTGGGCAAAGGGGGGTGCTAAGATGTTGATCTGGTATAATGTGATCATGTTGACTATCGGGTTTGTTGTCATCGCAGTTTCTTTCTACCTGTTGAACAAAATGGGCAACAGGCACTGAGAGGATAATATGTCCTTAACATACGAAATAACGATGACGGTTATTGGCTTTGTTGTTGGTGGCGGGCTGCTGTATTTGCTGTCTCGGCACTAATCTACCCGTTGATCCGGAAAGAGGACAAGCACTGATCTGTTGTCCGTAATTCTTCCTAACCCCCACCCCAACGCTTCGGCTTTGGGGTTTTTCTTTGGGCGTCGCACAAAATTAAAGCCCGATGTTCACGCTGGGCTGGCGTCCGCTGCCCTCGAACAGTAAGGGGAATTCTACTCACAGCCAGCCCTTGCAACGGAACCCGGAACTGACTGTCCTTGACTGGCCAAAAATTTAAGAAAACCCCAAGGTAGGGAAGGAGATCACACCCCAACATGAAGGGGGGATGCTCTTTGGCCTGATTTCAAAATAACGGATACGCCGTAAATATTCAAGAACCGCCTTTCCATACTTTTTGTCCACCCACTTATTTGCGGAACGATACCGGACATCCTGTTCGGATTCTTTTTTAATCCTAAGAAGGAGATTTATCATGTATCAGCACAATACAGTGGCAGGCGCATTCATCTTGGTCAACGACGAAAACACCAACAAGGTTTTGGCTGCGGTCAAGACAGAGATCGGAGATGCAGCCTGGAAAAAAGGCTATGAAGCGCAACAGGCAAAAATGGTCCGCGAACACCTGAAAGCAGCCAAGGCTGACTTTCGGTTCAAGTTCTCCGGCAAGTTAGTAGGCGTTTCCACAAAGGAAACAAAAGATAAGGAAGGCAACACCTATCGCAAGATTCGGGTGGATCTGGCTGATGAACGTGGATCCGTAACCATCTTATCTCTTGATGTCGGTACGGAGTTTGGTGAAAGCCTCGTACCAAAACTCGGTTCTGCTGTTATGCAGTTGGGCTTGGGCGCTGAAATATCTCTATCGGCCTTTCCGGTCGAAGAGGAACGCAAGGATGGCCGCAAGTTCACGAACTTCAAGGCTTCCGTCAAGGATGCAGGTGGTAATGAGGTGAAGGCTACCAAGCCCCACTTCAAAATTGCCTCTGACAAGGTGCGTACTGCGGTTGAGGCTCTGAAAGCTGCAGGCATCAAGGATCCGAAAACCCTCAATGCTGCGCGTAATGCGGCTAAAGAGGAATACTTCTGGGATCTCGCTCAGAAGGTTGCCGAAGTTGCGGAAGTGCGGTCTGCGGCTGCTGCGGCGTAATTTCAACAATGGAGGAATATTATGTTCCGGTTTAATAAACGTGTTCGGGAAGACATGATCCGGACATTCAACCGGATCGCTTGGGTCGGAGGCTTCACCAACTTGTCTTTAGCATCGGCAAACGCCATTACTCATGGTAATTATGCTGGATTCCTGGTCGCTGGGGGGTTTATCCTTATCGGAAAGGCTATAGCTTGGATTTTGATGTCTTACGACTCATCGAAGGAGGATAGCTAGATGAATGACATCCTTTTTTGGCAGTTGATGACGCTGGCGTTACTGGTTTCCGTTGGCGTTCCCATAGTTTTCATAGCCATTCGCTCGGCGAAGATGGATGCTCATGAGCATAAGGAAGGGCAGCCGAAGAAACATCGGTCTGCCTAACGTCTTATACATACCCCCACCCCACAGCCTTGGCTTTGGGGTTTTTCTTTGCCCATCACCCCTCGACTGCGCTTCCATACTTTTTGTCCGGCCTCTTGTGTTTGGTACTCACTCAAACTCAAGGAGATTACGATGAAGATATTGGTCAGCTTATCAGGTGGATTGCTACAGGCCGTCTATGTGGACGATGAAGCGGATAGAACAGGGGTTGAGATAGTCGTCGCTGATTACGACATTGAAGGTTCAGATATGCAGCCGGTAAAGGATCCAGATGGTGAACCCGTGCTGATGTGGCGGGAAATAGCTATTGCCGATTCTCCGTTTGCGGAAAAGATGTTCGAGACTGAAGAGCAAATGACTGATGATTTTCCTATTGAAGCTGAAGTGGTCGAACAGGCTTTAGAACCTATAAAGGATCCGGATTTGTAACGGATCAAAATTTTACCCCTACCCCCACCCCAACGCTTCGGCTTTGGGGTTTTTTTTGCCGACTAGAATGCCTTTTAAGTTGAAAAATTAGCATGGTATCACTATGATACCAACAACACAGGAGGCTCACCTATGACAAAAGCAATAACTGTAAGATTTGAAGAAGAAAAGACCGTTACTGGTGCAACCCACGAAGCGTTAAGGCGGGTTTCCGAGCACCTTGGCGTGTCGCAAAACAAAGCTGTTCACATCGCCATCAATCGGCTTTACGACGATATTTTCCCGGATGAGGTGTCACATGATATGCCCACACCTGCAGAATTGGATTTTTTGCGGGATCGCATCCCTGATGACAAAAACGCCAAAGTTATAGACGGCTTAGGAAAAATTTTCCGATACTGAAAAACGGAAACCTGCGTTCCCACCCCACAGCTTTTGTTTTTGGAGGGTTATCAGTGGACTTTCTAGTAACTGGCTTTACCGATAATGAGGTCCAGAGCATGAAGCAAATGCTTGCCGAAATCAGGGCTAAATATCCGTGGGAAACAGATCAAAGGCTTCTGTCTATGGCCATCACCAGGCTCTTTTTAGATCTGGTTGATCCCGCCATTGCAGAGGACTACCCCAGCCCTGAAGATCTAGCCGAAATGCGTAATGGCGCATCTCCAAAGGAAACGACAGAGCAGGATCGTGCGCGGATTCAGAATGATCTTCGCAAGGTTTTCTCGGCGCATCTCACGCAAGCTTAACTATCCCTACCCCAACCCCTTTGCTATGGCATCGGGGTTTTTCTTTGCCAATCGACCGCCTTTCCATACTTCTTGTCCAGCCTCTTGTGTTTGGTACTTACTTCGACACAAGGAGGGTTCTATCGTGTCACTAAACCATGATCAGAAACATCATTTGGCAACCACATTCCGTATCATCGGAATCGCATTCTTTGGGTATTTTGGGTACCATGGACTTAAAGACTTTAGTGAGCAATGGTTCTTGGTTCTGTGGTCTGCTTCCGTTTTTTTGCTAACAGAATTCAGCGCCATTATCATTCTGGAGGATTAACTTATGGGACACATACCCTATATTCCTGGGCTTTCGCTATTCACAATTCTAGCATTCATCGCGCTGGGAATTGCGATCTGGTCGCGTAAGCACTAAACCCACCCCACCCCACAGCCTTGGCTTTGGGGTTTTTCTTTGCCTGCTATTCCGGAGGTCGGTTGTACTTCAGGGATTGTGCATAGAATGGCCCCTTGGGTATCGCATCGCGCAGGGATGTACGTTCGGCCTTCAGATCGAGGGCATAGGCTTCTGCGTGCGTCAGTGACCTGGCCAGGTAATTCCACTGATGCACGATTAGACGGCGATGCTCAATCAAATCCTGCATCCGGTTGAGAGATTCCCGCGTTTGATCAACACCTAGTCCCCAGCCGCCTTTGCTCTTCGCTTTGCGGGATAGCCCCTTTAATGGCAACGCCGTATAAAACCAGCGGTATCCACCGGAAAAATGACGCATGAGCCAACGAACCATCAAGGGCTGTAGAGCACCGTTAATACGGCCTTCCCGACGATCCCAGAACAATCCGATCTTTTCGTTACTCTTAGGCTGGTAACTGTCCAGTATCCGACCATGAAGGGCCAGTGTCTCATCAATCTCACCCAATAAGCGGATTGTCCGTGTGAGCTGGGTCCGGAGATATTCAGTCATGTTTTGGTCGCTCCCGGCTGGAATAGGGGCGCGTGAGCGAATTTCAGGAAGGGCAACTAAACTGGCAATTTCTTCTGGAATCGGATTTTTTGGGGTTCTTGGCATATTTTGGAGCCGTAAGCAGAATGTTGGCGCAGCAATGATAATATAAGGTTAGTGGAGTAGTCATGCGGTTTTATTTTTGTGTTGTGTCGTGCAGTTTTTAGCTGTTCAGTGTTAGTGGGTGCATGAATGTGTCTGGCGGTGTCGGTCTGTGCATCATTTTACACTATATCAAGATTTTTCTGTGCAGATGAGTGCTAACGTGTGTCTGGCGGTGTCGGTCTGTGCTATTCGGTGTGACTTACAGTGGTTTTTATTTGCGGCAATATTGCCATTTTGTGCGCTTCCGTGCGCGGTTGTGTGTTTCTGTGCAGATGAGTGCTAACGTGTGTCTGGCGGTGTCGGTCTGTGCTGGTGTGCGCTTGCAGTGCTATGTCATTTGTTATAGTGTAAAACTGTTTCTAGTTAATCAGGGCTTGAGGGGGGTGTTATGACGTGTGTTGGAATTGATGTTGGTCACTCGGCAGTGAAAGTTGCATGGCGAAGCAAGGATGGTTCCACCAAAAAGAGGATGTTTCCCTCTGTAGCGATTCCAGCCATGACCATCAGTGACAGTAAGGCTTCGGAACGGGCGGCGAATGAAATGGTCACGGTGAACGGTAATCACTACTTCATTGGCGAAACAGCCATACACGAATCCGGATCCATCAAGGTTGCCGGATTACATGACCGGTGGCTGGATATGCCGGAGTTCCAGGCGCTCGTACAGGGTGCCGTCAATATCGTGATGGATGACACTGGCAAAATCGACAGCATTGCAACGGGGCTGCCGCCTTCAATTTTTCGGGAAGAAAACCTGAAAATGCGAAACATTGTCTCAACTTGCACGGATGCAGAAGTCCGGGTCTATCAGGAGCCTAGCGGCGTTTCATCGCGGTACATCATGGATGAAAACGGGGTGATGCGAGAGGACGTAACGAAAAACCTGGGCGTTGTGGCCATCGGCAGGTACACAACGGATTCCATGGCACTACTAGATGGGCGCTGGGTCGAGGATGCTGCGGGTTCTTCTCGTGGGATGAGTGGTGCGGCCAATATGGTGCTCAAAAAACTTCGGGAGGACGGGTTCAAGGTGGACTATCTCGATGCCGATGACGCGCTGTGGAAAGGAACAATTCAGTATAACGGCAAGCAAATTGATGCCTCGCCATACAACAAGATTGCATTGCAGGCACTTTCATCGGAAATTTTTGATGCAGTATCCAGCAAGCTAGGGGATTCCGGACGTAAACTGGAAAGAATACTGGTAGCAGGCGGTGGAGCCGAATTGATGTTCGACGGCTTGAAAAAATACTGGCCACAAGCCGAACTGGTAGAAGACCCCAGATATGCCGTAGCTGAGGGGTTTCGACGTATCTGCGAAGGATTCTGGAACATTCGCAATGTGCGGAATTAAGGGGGGCGATAGTGGGAAGCAATCCAAGAATCACCTTTTCGCTAGGGCGGGACGATATAGCTCTTAAAGACTGGTATGAGTCTATACCGGCAGAATATCGCACTATGATGGTTAAACTTGCCATCGTTAATGCAGTCAATAGCGGGCTTGCAGATGTTGATACTTACTTCCCGAAGTTGAGGGCAAGGTCGCCAGCAAAATCAGCAGAAACACCTGTAATAAAGGAATTACAGGATTCTGCAAAAAAAACGGCAGAAAGAATATCCTCTACAATATCCGCAGAAGATCGAACAGATGAAAGAAAGCCTGCCGAAAAGACAGCGGAGAGTCCGACGGCTCAGAAAGGTGAAGACCTGTTGGCATTCACTCTGGCGAATTTGCCCAAAGGTTGCACACCAGATTTGAGGGTTTGTGCGGAAAAATTCCCGCGAGCCGTTCCTTACACATTGGAGGATCTGGTTTCACTTAAAGGAATGTTGAAGCTGCTGGATGAACCGCCGCCACAAACAGGCCAAAATTAGGGGGTAGTATGCTGATTGTTACTGACCCGGTAATAGCCGGGAAATCCGTCGAACAAACATTGGGCGCAGTTTTCGGTGTCGCCGTGCGGTCGCGCAACGAAGCGGGCAATTTCATGGGGAAAATACGGGCGATTGCAGGCGGGAAAATGGGTGGATTTGAGAATTTGGTGATGACCGCCAATCAGTCTGCCGTAGAAGCCATGATTGCCCAGGCAGAAAAAGCAGGGGCCAACGCCATAACGAGCTTCCGATTTGGTGCATATTCCATGGGTGGCGGAGAAAACGAAGAATTCATCCAGGTAACAGCTTACGGGACAGCCGTTGTTCTGCGGTAGGAAGCGCCCAAAGAAAAACCCCAAAGCCAAGGCTGTGGGGTAGGTGTAGATTAAAATGTCCAGTCAAATCCGCAGGGGATTTGGCGTAGAGATGTCGCAATATCGGGCTTCGGATTTTTTGGCGGTACAGGAACAGGATCAGAAACGAAATCCGGTATCGGATCCTTAAACTGGAGTTTTTTCAAAACCATATTAAAATTTCCAACCTGCAAAGACCGTAGAATCTGCTTTGCAACCTCATCCAGTGGTATATCCGTGTCGAACTGCACCGAAAAAATTTCGGCATAATCACCACCGAGTTTTTTATGGTAAATATCGACGGCAGTGACACGCGGTTTCTTATAGACCGATCCGCCGAGTTTGGTCGATGGGCCGTAAAATATAGCCGCGTCCTTTTGGTCCCCGTTGATACCTGGTATTACCGCACCCCACACCTTTTTGGTAGGGCTGTTTTTCGCCTGGGCAATTTTGACATTGACCATCATGACTAATCTCCTTGAGTTTGAGTGAGTACCAAACACAAGGGGCTGGACAAAAAGTATGGATAGTCAGAAAAGAAAAACCCCAAAGCCGAAGCGTTGGGGTGGGTGGGTGATGGTTAAGCAGGGTTATGGTGCTTCTGTGACTGCTTTTCCTTTTTTACGGATCGTATAGCGAAATATGCAAGTGGGTAGCCCACGACAGCTACTAATGCCGTGGCCATCCATTGCCAAAAAACGATGTCCGAACCCATGGTAGTCTCCTTGTAGAAAGTTAGTCCTCGCAGGCTTTAATCAACCAAACGACGCTCTTGCATACAAGAATATACCCAATAGCCGCAAAGAAACCAGAGATTCCCTTGTCATGCTCAAAAAAGTTGTAAGCAAGAACGCCTAATTGCGTGAAGCCGCCTGCATAGGCCAGCACATTAAACGTGTGGATGATGTCCTCACGGACCCTTTTGTTAAAAGAAAAATTCATGATACGCCCCCTTATGTGTCTGTTATGAATTCCACAAATAAGTGGGTGGACAAAAAGTGTGGATAGGCAGCCGATAGGCAAAGAAAAACCCCAGGCCGAAGCATGGGGTGGGGGTGAGGTAGGTCAGGATGTTTTGCGGACAGTTTCGCGTATGCTGTCTGCCTTGCGGTAGGTATCCACAACGGATTCCATAACATCTAATTCTTTTAACAATCTTGGATAATCTACGGATCCCTTTGTGCTTTTGCGGGAAACTTCGATGCCCGCGCCTTTAATAGCGGCTTCCCCGATTTTGGGAAGGAATGACAAGAGCTTTTCGCGTAGCCGTTTTTCATTGGCCTTGAAACTCTCCATCATCTCCTGAAAATCGACCCATTCCGCAGCAGCCTCGGCAAACCCTGATGGCAAGCCGGATGACACTAACCCATCAAAAATAGACCAGTCCTCCGTCTGGACAGCCTGCCAAAAAACCTGTTCCCGCTCGATTAAGCGTTGCTGGTACCCCTGATCCGGAAAAACCTCAAGAATGATCGGGTGTTCCGCTTCTTCTGGTCGATAAGTGGCATACAACAACTTTTCTGATCCGCTAACCGCGAGTGCGTGCTGGATTTGGCCCACATACTTCTCTGGAACCTTTCCGGACTTGGCTACTTCCCAGTCCTTTATTCCAGGACACTTTATCTCCAGGAGCGTGCTGCCATCCATGGAGATTCCATCTGCAGATAACCGCATCCACGAATGATCCGAATGCTCCCCGCAGATAGGAGAAAAAAACTCCCCAGTGATGCTGCAGACCATATCACGGGCAACAGGTTCCAAGTCATGCCCGCGCTGCATGGCAGCGGCAGCGGCTGGATGCGGAATCACCGGTTTGGTGATCCCTGTTTTCTCGGAAAAAAGCGTATATGGCTTTTTGAATGGGGAAACACCCATGATAATAGGGGCGTCAGACCCTCCAAGCCCTCCTTTTCTCCAATCGAGCCATTCTGCAGTGTTCTGTTCCAATGTAACGACATTCATGATTGTTCTCCTTGAGTTTGAGTGAATACCAAACACAAGTGGCTGGACAAAAAGTGTGGAAGCGCAGACAAAGAAAAACCCCAAAGCCAAGGCTGTGGGGTGGGTGTTGCGTCTTGATAATAAGCTGAGTTCCAGCTTATTACCTTCTGTTCCCAGGGGTGACGTGCTCCCCGGCTTGCCAAATGCAGCAGGGGATCCAGTATCAGACGATACCAGAGCGGAGGAGCGGACCACGAATCCCAGCATAAATGCTGAAACCCGCGATCACGCAACCGCACATGACAATAGCCATTAGGCCACTCCTTTGAGGATAAATTCCACAAATAAGTGGGTGGACAAAAAGTATGGAAAGGCGTTTTTTTGGGAGAAAACAGAAAAAAGGCAAAGAAAAACCCCAAAGCCAAGGCTGTGGGGTGGGGGATGAGTAAAATTACGCAGCAGATCGCCGTTCAGTAATAGCCTTTTCCAAGACTTTCAAATCATCGCCTGTGAAGTTCATGCGGCACCACTGCTCTGCAAAATCCAGCTTTTCCACTGGCGATTTTTTAACCTTTTCCAAGGCGGATTCCAGTGATGGACCTGTTTTGGGAGGATCCTTTTTTGGTGTGGCCGCAGGCTGAGTTTGTTGAGGTGCCCGTTGAGCCTGCTGACGGGCATTTCCAGAAGATGCGGCATTTCCGTCATCATCTTCCGGGGCAATCCCCAAAAGACCCATGAGTGCATACCGGCGTGCATAGGTCACGGCAGATCCGTATCCTTGTGCGTCATTTTTGGCCAAGGGGATGCTTGTGACAACCTCCATCGACTCACCGGATTCAGCATGGATCAAGGTGGTTTTGACGGTGGCGCAAGGCTTTTCTAAGCGTTCTCCCGTATCTACGGGGGGCTGCATGAGCAGTATCCCAGCGTCGAGTAGGGGCTGACGCACTGCGTCTAAAACCGAATCTAGGGTAGCATACTGCGACTTAAACATCGGGTTCTTGCCATCCTTACGAACGGCAGTGAACGATTTTTGTGCTGCTAATAAGGCTGCAAACAACTTCTGATTTTCCATAACACTTCTCCTGTTAAAAATGCCGAACCCCATGTTCAGCTCTATTTCCAGAGATAAGTGGGTGGACAAAAAGTATGGAATGGCAGTCGATGGGCAAAGAAAAACCCCAGGCCTAAGCATGGGGTGGGGTAAGTCAGAAAGCCCAGGGACAGGATCCCTGAATAGTTCGCAAAGATTCCCTTAAATCCGGGGCGGATTTGGATTCTGGAGCGTTACCATCATCAGTGTCGCAAAGGTTATCCATAATGCCCATTGTAGTCAGGAACTTTGGAAGACCCGCAATCACCTTTTCAGGACTGGAAGACTTGTTGCGACCTTTCTTGAGAAAGACGGTTATTTTTCTGGCGATCTCGTAGTAGCTGCGATCCCCTATAGGATCCAGCCTCACATCGCAGACCTGCTTATATTCGGCGTTGACATCGAGAACGCGAGATTGGTAACTGTTCATAACCTCACTCTTTGTATGCCCTGCGATGTGGGTATTACCGTCCAGAATGCCCGTCCAGAACGATGTCGCATCAGAACTGAAAGGATCACCATCTTCATCGTACAACACACCGTAAACACTACGGCATTTATCCTCTTTGGCTCCGATTCTGATATGAATCATATCCCCTCCTATGCAGCCTTGCGGCCACTGGCAGCGGGAAGTGCGTCTGGGAACGCTTTGGCAATCACTCGGTTGCACTGATCCAATAAAGGCAGGGCATTGTCCTTGAAAACAATGTGACCGGAACCTTTCTTGAAAACCTTGATCGTGAAGTATTCCGTATCAACAACGGAATCCTTTTGCGCCATCGCATCGGCAATAACGGCATACATACCGTGCCGATGTTCCGGGATTGGCTTTCCGTCATAGACCGAGAGAATCCGAACCAGATCATCCAGCTCATTGGTAACACTGTTGTTGACCATGCCGTAAGAGTTTAAGACCCGTTCGACAATCAGCTTTTTCTCCATCCTTACAGGATTATTTGTCTTATAGTTCCATGACAGCCTCTGGAAGAGATCAATCATGCCCTCTTCCATCATGTCAGCGCGTTTCTCATAGAGATCCGCGAACGTAGCTTTGATGGAATCCATCTCGAAGGGCGGCGTTTTGCCTTCCGAGATCAAATCCCGCCACTGATCGCGCTTCGCCGCTGACATGAACGCCCGGATACCTGACTTTTCCATCAGGGCATCCCAGAAACCAGCGTCAAGCTGCTGCATGGCATGAACCATGGTGTCTTCAGGATCCTTCAGCGATGCAGAGTGCCACCGCCCTCCGGCCAAAAAACTCTCCAGAATGGAGTATTTCTTGGAAGTAACCGCCATTTCTGTAGAAATGGCTTCCGAAAGAGTTTGGAACGCGGCCAATATCTTGGCCTTGATTGTGTTCCGGTTCTCAATCAATTCCGCCACTGATGCACTGACAATTATATCCCCGTTGTTCATGGTGTTTCTCCTATTAAAAATGCCGAACCCGATGTTCAGCTCTATTTCCAGAGATAAGTGGGCGGACAAAAAGTGTGGATAGGGCTTTGCGTAAGGCATGGATAGAAAACGGATTTGTATAGCATTGTTAAATACACTATTATCTTGTCATGCAATCCGTCATTCTTGTGATCACCGCCACACCCGGTATGGCTCATGCTCTGCGTTTGGCATTGTCGAGCACGTCCGGGAATAAACCGAAGGTTTTGGCAACCGGCGGGGCTTTGTTTCGGCACTGCAGCCCGAAGGAATACCATCTCAAGTGGGATAAATGGCGAACAGAAGACCTGCCATTACTGCCGGAACCCAGATTCAGGCCAAGGCCCGGAACCACTGAAAAAATCCGTGAATGTAAAACGGCTATTGCCCGATCAGACCGGGTAATTCTGGCCCCTCCTCCGGATCCTGCCGGATTGATGGACTTGCAGTTGCTTCTTGATTTCGTCGGGTTTGATGGTGATGTTACTGTCTGGGATACCACATCTTTGCGAGATGCAGATCTGGCGCGATCCATTGCACACCCGCGCAAGGACGTGACCCATTGGGCGCAGACAGAACAGTTACGGGTTCATGCGGACTGGCTCATTGGACTCAACGGATCCCGTGCGATGACACTTTTCGGACGAGTATCCACCGCCATACCTGTCGGTCGGGTTCTAAGCGCAATGCTTTCTACGTTTCCCGTAAACGATGCTTCTGTATTCCGCCAATCGGAATCCGAAATGGATACAGCCATTTTGCAGGCCAGAATGCTTCGAGAGTTTAATCACTCCCCAGAAGATACACTAATGCTGCTCTCTCGTGCCTGGGAGAGCGGGCATATCACCTATCCATTTATTAACGGACCAGGAAAAATAACGCTTTTGAGAAAAGACCCTGGGCGATTCGGTTCGCTTTATGCCGCTTTTCAGGGCGAGGGATCCAGAGAAAACAGTCCATCAGACCTTCTTGCTGACTGGCT
Source organism: Acidithiobacillus concretivorus (assembly GCF_018853445.1). Lineage (GTDB taxonomy): Bacteria > Pseudomonadota > Gammaproteobacteria > Acidithiobacillales > Acidithiobacillaceae > Acidithiobacillus > Acidithiobacillus concretivorus. Next base: position 14,491 of record NZ_JABELD010000055.1, on the reverse strand, counting down.
CGAATCCTTACGGGATGTTACCCCATGGGTGCAAGACCCTTCCTTAAAGCTGTCTGCCCGGCATGTCCAGTTGGGTTCTGCGCGAGGCCGCATGAACCATTTTGCTCAACTGGTTAAGAATGAATGGGTGGACCGATCTGCCATGAAACTGACGCCACTGGGCCAGAAGATTCATCAGAAATTGCCAGAATCCCTTACGGATATGGGGATGACGGTGCTATGGGCGCAGGCCTTGGATAGCCTGGCGCGTAGCGAAAAAAATGCGTTTGAAAGCCAGCTTTTGGCTTTTCGCTCGTGGGCGGATAAGTATGTCGTTGACCTGGTTTCCCTGTTGGGGAAAGGATAGAAATATGTCGCTTGTAAACAGTAGTCTTTCGCAATATGGCTATGAGAAGGGATTTTTGAATATTGGTTATGTCAGCGGATATGCCCGCGACTTTAAGAGGGATGATTCAGGGGCTTTACAAGGAAAAATACAGCAGACGCAGGACGTTTCCCGCATGGTTCCCATTGAGCAGCGCAGACCGGATAAAAAAAAGCTGTTCATTGACAATGAGCAACCGGTAAAAATTATCGGAAGAATTCGGGGTCGAAAAATAGTCTGGAACAATGGCCAGCAGGATGTTACGGACTTTCACGCTTACCTGGATCCGCTTGATGTGTCCTCACCTTCGGTCATTGATATGCCCTCCTCTCTGGCCTGGTCGGATGCCATCCAGAACCGTAAGGGAACGAAAACCGATGATTTCAATCCCTTTGCGTTGGCAGAGGGGAGCAATCGGGAAACCACACTCCGGGAAGGGGCTAATCGGGTCAAGATCGCGGGAGTTGTGGACCGGGTGCAATCCATTATCCATGAGAACAATAATTCCGTGGTCGGAGTCGAGGTCTGGGTGCGTCTGACCGCCGATCCCAGAAACCTGATTCCGGTAAGAATGGTCAACGCGGCTATTGCCAAATCCGTTCGTCGTGAATTGCGTATGGGCCGACCCATCCTAGTCGATGGCAAACTGCGTGCGCGGGATCTCAAGCGGATCGACGAAGACGGCCTGGAAGTGCCTACGGGCGAGCAGGTCGGGTACATCTGGTGCCGAACCATTCTCAATGCCCGCCGTGGCGTAGATATTCTGTCCATTCCGCCGTGGATCAACGAAATCATGGATCGCTACCGCAATCCTGAAGCCGGTTCAATAGAGTCAAGTACAGAATCCGCGCAGGATACGGGTTCCGCGCAGGTTCGGCCCGATCATTCGGAAAGTGTGCCGCATGAAACCGATGACAGCGATGGTGACGATGACATTCCGGCATCGGGAACGCTATCGGATTTGGTGGACAATCTCTAAAGTTTTGCAGAAAGCGTGGTTATGCTAGAATTATCGGGTGCCCGGCCTCTTGCCGGTGACGTGTAGAAAGGGTCGGAGGCAGAGATGCGTCCGATCCGACCCAAAAATTCTACAAAATTTCAAAAAAATCTCCCGATTTTCTCCCAAAACCGCCTTTCCATACTTTTTGTCCACCCACTTATTTGCGGAACTACTCCGAGCATCCCGTTCGGGTTCTTTTTTCTCAAAGGAGATTTATCATGAGTGGAGTCAATAAAGTTATTGTCATGGGTCATCTTGGTCAGGATGTCGAAGTGCGTTTTACACCTGCTGGTAAAGCAGTTGCAAACATCAGCATCGCAACCTCTGAAAAATTCAAGGATAAGGAAGGAAATACACAGGAACGCACCGAATGGCATCGTATTGTGCTGTTTGGTCGTACTGCAGAAGTTGCTGGCGAATTTCTGCGTAAGGGCAGTATGGCTTATGTGGAAGGACGCTTGCAGACTCGCAAGTGGACCGACAAAGAAGGTCAGGACCGCTACACCACCGAAATCATCGGTGATCGTCTGCAGTTGGTTGGTGGCAAGTCTGATTCGCAAGGATCAGGTGCTCCTGCCTCTCACAAGGCTCCTGCCGAAAATACTCCGCCTCCTGCGGAAGACTTTGATGACGACATTCCGTTCTAGAGTTTACCAGAATGCCCTCATCTTCTTCCTTATTGCTTGATACCCTTACGGGTTTCGAGCGTCCTTACCTCCCCCACCCCACAGCCTTGGCTTTGGGGTTTTTCTTTGTTCTGCAGAGGATTTTGGTATGGCAGATCGTGTAAATCTCAAGTTTGGTGGATCCAATGACGCTTTATCCTTTCTGGCTCTGGGTGCGGCATTCTGGGCCTGCGGGCCTTACGTCCCCGGAGCCATGGGCATCGACTGGAAAATCGCCACCGGCGGCCTGGCAGCAGTGGGTACCCTGCATCTGGGGAAACGCATCATCAACTGGTACCACAATGGCCGTCACGTTCTGGATTCCAACCTGGAAATAGATTCTGCCGATCCCATCTTCCCGGTCAACGCAGAAGAACAGCCACCAGATTCTGCCTTGCTGGGATATATCACCAATTCTGGCCAGCCATTCTGGATGCCTATGGTGTCTTCGTCCGGATTCCGGGAAGTGGATCCGTCCAATGATCACATGGCCATTCTCGGCATGTCCGGGATGGGCAAGACCGTTGCCGCCAATTTTCTCATGTACCAGCAGCTCATCAATGGCGGCGGGATCCTTTTTGCCGACGGCAAAATAGACAACAAGAATATCGAAAACCTCTGGAACCTCCTGAGATACACGGGCCGCGAGCATGATCTGGTGATTATCCATCCCGGCGACCCGGCTATCAGCAATCGCTATAATCCCTTGCTGTTCGGTGATGCCGATGAAGTCGCCTCACGCATCATGGCAACGGTTCCAATGACCACAGGGAACGCGGGTGCAGACTATTACCGTAAATCCGCGACGCAGGCGCTCATGGCTGTCATAGCCGCGCTGCAACGGGGTGGCTATGCGTACACGGCAGCAGATCTGTCGCTGTTACTGAGCAGCCCTACAGAACTCGACAAGCTCCCGAATCTGCCGGGGATACGGGGAACCGCAGAGGGCCGGACGGCGGCCTTGTTCATCAATCGCTTCCGGGTACCCAACAAAGCCGGCGGCACGATGATCAACGTGGATAAGGTCAAGGATCTGTTCGGCGGTATCGGTGGCCGCCTGGGGATGATGGGGTCCGGCAAGTTTGGCGAAGTGGTGAATACCACCAAGCCCGACATCAGCATCTTTGAGTGCCTGACACAGAATAAAATCGTCTATGTGCCCTTGCCTACCATGGGCAAGGAAGAAACCGCTTCGGACTTTGCCAAGCTGTTCATTGGGGATTACCGAACGGCATTGTCCTGGATACAAACCATGCCGGAAGAACGCAGGCCGCGTCCCAGTACACTGGTTTTTCTGGATGAGCCGGGTTCTTATATCTCTGAAAACTGGGATCGCATCTTTGAACAGGCGCGATCTGCCCGACAAAGAATCGTGCTCTCTCCACAAACCAAAGGAAACCTCGATACCATTTCGGATAACCTGTTCAATAAGGTAGTCGGCAACTGTGCCAACAAGATGTTCTTTGGCTTGGGGGACCAGGACACCGCAGAGTATGGCGCGGACTTTATCGGTCAACAGGTATCGGTACTGCGAACCCTCAGTGAAACATCTTCAGATTCGGCCAGCGAAGCCTCTACAGACCTGGCAGGCAGCGGGGCTGCATCTGGCGGAGCAGGTACATCATACGGTGAGCGCGAACAGGAAATGTATCGCGTATCCGCTGACGATCTGAAAGCTCTCGATAAGGGCGAGTGCCTGTTTACGCGCAACGGCAAGCACTATTACCACATCCGGGTACCCCTGCTGAATTTCTCATCGGAATTCAAAAAATGGGCTGGATCTCCACGGATATGGGCACCGGAAGTGCCCAAACGCCCACGGCCCTATCGAAGTGATTATGGCTTGATGGAGCGCATGGATGCCGTCATCAAGGCCGATGAGGAATACATCAAGTCCCAGTTCCCCGGCAAAGCTCCGCCGAAAAAAGAAAAAGGACAACCGGCAGAGAACCAGGAACAAGACTCCGGATCCGGGCAGAATAATGCCCGCCGACGCAGCAGAGGGTAACTTTTGCAACACGCCAGGCTTGCATCCCTTTATTTTCGCGGTTAGTGTTATAGTGTAAAACATTCGTAATTCGAGGAAGATTTTACCAATGCCTGTTGAGAACCCCAAAAAGCGGACAGCCAGCGAACGCCAACGAATTTGGCGGCATCGCGCCTTGGTGGATCCCGACGGGCTGAATCGCACGCGATTCCAGCTTTTTCTTTCTGAACCGGCGACCACCACGCTGTTGGCATTGGTCCAAAAAAATGGCTGGACCAAGCGCCGGGTCGTCGAAGAGGCCTTGGCAGAATTGGGAAAAAAATTTCATGTTTAGCCCGGCCAAAAAGGGGGTTGGAGATGCTGCCTACAGCGAATACCGCGTCAGCGAAAACACTTGCACACCACGCTGCGAAACACGCGCCAACGATTATGCAGAATCCACACACCGCATTTCTGATCGGGATCGGGATACTGATATTCCTATTGCTGCTCTGGATACCAATAACCAGGGAAATTTTGAAGGAGATTATTGGCAAGCTGTTGATTCCGGGGTTTTCGGCGATCTTCCAGATTTCAACACGCTGGATGGTGAAGAAGATCAAGTGGATCGTGCAGGCGCATTATGTAGTTGGGAGGAACCTGCTTTCTTCTTATCGCAACATTCATCCCACCTTGCAGAAACAAAAGAAGTAACCGCACTACTGGAGGATTTGAGTCCGGAACAGGTCGTGGTTTTTCGTTTTCTGGCCAACCAGGTGCGCTCTGTTTTTCTGGTGCGTACCAGCATGAGGAAAAAAGCACAGCTACTGGAATGGATGTTTTCAGCGGACACCTTACTGGAAAACGCTGCCTTTGAAGACTGCTGCACGGCCCTGGATTGCCGTCCCTGGGTCATGCGGCTGAGGATCCATCTGGAATTCTGGCGCAAGGATCTCCAGCTTTCTGAAAAGATCAAAGGGCTGATTGTTCCGGTACCAGAAAGAGTGCTCGAAGAAACTTATGCGCTGGCCGGCGCTTCGGGTTCCTGGCTATTGCATCGGGTATGGGAATTCCCTGGTATTTCCAGTGAACGGTTATGCCGAAATTCAGAAGATCAGGCGTCATTGGAGCGTCTGGAGGAAGCAGGGATACTGCTGGCATCCTATCAACGCTTCTGGTATTGCGTCGGGCGCAGCCCACTCACTCGCGCAGGCCTGCCGCGATCACAAAGCTGGGCTAGTTTTTGGAGGAATTTTTGATGCAGACCTACAAAGCCGAAGATTATCGTACTGCCTGGCTGGGATTGCCGGTTTCGCACGCCTGTTTCGGCGGCGGCATCGTCATTAGTGCCGTGGCCAGCCGTCCGGAACCTTGGGTGACGGTGCTTTTCGCGTCGGGATACAAAAAAGCATTCCGAAGCAGCGAAGCCCTTGCCGAGCTGCGTAGCCTGTTAGGGCTGGGGAGTGCCCGGCCTTATGGCTCCAATCCCGCAATGCTGTTGGAAAATCCAGAGAAGATGCAGACGGCGCTGGCCGATGCCCAGCACCGCCATGAATGGCATCATCGGGCGCTGGAAAGCGACCTGGAAGAGCGCCTGCAAAGAGCTGCTGGCGTTTTCCCGACCCGTACACGGCCCAGCGTCGATTTTTCTGCCGTGGCGTTTTAAGTCTCGTGGCCGTTCCTGTTCACCGGCGGTTGTTGTCTGCCACAGCAACGGTGCTGGGGTTCTGGACCCTTGTGGCCCTGCTGGTGTCTTTTTTCTTCTTCAGCCACACCTTTCTCGATAACTTTCCGTTCTTTTTGGACCGCATTGCCTGGGTACTGGCATCATTGTTCGCCGCCATCGCGCTCATTTTCTTCTGGGAAGCAGCGGAAACTTTTACGACCACATTGGGATTGCGCCCACAGTCCCGGCGCGGTTTGACAACAACCACCATAGGGATGCTGCCGCGATCTGGCGGAATTACCGCCCCGCAGTCTCCAATCCCCCTCAAGAAACGCGCATCGCGTCTGGATTCGGCTATCTCCGGGCTGCAGCGGAACCAACCGGAAGAACGGCTGGATAAGACCGCATTGAGGCAATTCGCCCTACAAAATAATAGCCCCAGGGCAGAACTGTTCTGGGCTATTTACGGGATTCTGGAAGAGTCCGGCCTGCCCGCCTCTCCCTATATAGGATCACACGGGGATGCGTCATTACTGGAGCATAGCTTGCGTGTTGCAGCAGCAATGGCCCGTGTATGGGCAGACATGGATCAGGCCGGCATTGAGGCTGTTCGCGCAGGCGGAAAAGCCGCCAGCAAATCCTTTGATCTGGAAACTGCCATACTTGCAGGTATGGCCCATGATATAGGCAAGGTACTCTGCTTTCGCAGGGTCGGCGAAAACATTGAGGTGATGGGGCTGCACGACATCGAGGGCAGCCGCCTGCTGGCCAGGCTGGATGCCTTCTGGAGCCTGATGGATAGCCACGGGCAGCATGAGGACTTTCTGCAGCGCATGTTGACCCAATCCATCTGCTATTATCACCACGCCTATGCCTATCCCGGTTCGGGGCACAAAAGAAACTTCATACAGACCGATGAATCTGTGGTGGACCTCATGCAGACGATCCGCAAGGCGGATCTGGTAGCGGGCCAAATTGAAGGTCGGGAAGAGGAAATAGAGAGCGACTATCAGGACAGCAATGACCTTCCAGAGCGGAAAATGGAAGACCAGATATGGGAGTCTTTCCTTTACCTGCTTTCCCATACCAACCTGATTAACCACAAAAGTCCTGAACAGCGGATAGGATACAAGCAGGGGAATTTGATTTTTCTGGCTGAGAAGCGGATTCGCGCTCAAATCTGCGCCCATCTGGGGCTGACGCGAGCGGACTACGTTTCCGATAATAACGGCAATCCGGGGCCAATTATCAAAATCATTTCAGCCAGACTGGATGAACAAGGGGCGCTGAGGAAGAGTTTTAACAACAAAAGCTGCAAGAAACCAGAAGGTGCGGGCTTCTACCTGAAAATAGAGGGCACCACGAAGGATGGCGAGTCCAAAGAAGTCGAGGAAAAAATCCCTTACTATCTGGTCAGGATCGGTAATAGTCCGGTTTTTTCAAAATTCGCGGATCTCGAAGACTACCGGGCAAAGCTGGCGATTGCTTCTCCAACATGGCCACAGTATTTCAAGACAGCAGGAGAGGCAGCGGAGCAGGCAGAGTCCACGAACTCCGCGCTCCACCCGAATCAGGAAGAATCCTCGCAGGATGCAGAGCCGAATCTGGCTGAATCAACGGCTGAATCGCCGCAAACCGAATCACCTGAACAATCGCAGATACAGGATCAGAATCAGGAGACAGATGATCGGGAAGAGGATCATTCCGGTTCTATCGACGCAGACACTCCGCCGGATAATGAATCACCAGAGGATCCTGATGATCTCCCGCCGGATGAGGGAGAAAGCCTTTGGGGAGTCACGCCTGCAACGCAACCTGTAGAATCCAACGCTGAGGATGATACGGCAGAAGATGCTTCATCTGCACTGGTGGAGTCCCATAAAGAACCCATATCAGAGTCAGGACCACCTTCTGAACAATCACCCAAAAGCAATGAGATGGATGCTCATGACCGGGAACGTCGCTTGCAGGAAATGCGGGCTGCAAGGCTCCGGGCAGAACAGCAACACAACAACAAAAGGATGGTTAAACCCCTTATGCAAACCCCTGAACAACGGGCCGCCACGGTCAGCCAGCGCGTCCGTAACATGCTGAATACTTATCCTCAAATACTCCCGGACATACCGGAAAAGAAGAAGAAAAGGCTGCTTTTCTCAATGTTATGGCTTGACGAGCTACAGAGGGATGCGCGTTTGGCCGAGCGTTCTGGAAATGAGCAATACCACGGTTCTCTCAACGCGCTTTTGGATCTGGATCCACCGGGGGAAGCCAAGAATCTGGTTTTGGAAACGCTTGCTTCGCTGCCCGATGGCACATTCCTGGTGATGGAAGCCAAAATGATATTAAAAATTACCAAGAACGAGCAAGGACAGGTAGATATGCAGTCAAGCCAATTCGTAGCCCCCACGCAGGATCCCAATGCCGTCTAAAACGCTTGTCGGACGTGATAGTTCCGTGAGTCGTGACGACTTGGATCTGATTCAGAAACAGGTGGAAAAACATTTTCATTTCCGCCGGCGTAAATACGGAATGCCGGTCAGCGAAGATCTGCTGGACGAAGCGGTGCAGGAAGTGTGTCTGGCCCTGCTGCAAATGCAGGGAGAGCCATTAACGATGGACAGAATCAAAATACTAGCCCGTCTAAAGGTGGAAAGCGTCCAGAAATCTTCTGCTCACTGGTATATTAAAACGATGCCGCCGGAAGCTGGACCGGAATTGCCGGGCGTTGATTCCGACAACCCTCTGGAGAGAGTAACGCAGGCCGAAAATCTTTATTTGCGCGAATCCGAAAAGGAATCCGCATTGCAGCGTTTGCGCGGTGTTATGGGTTCCTGGCCGGAACAGGAAGCACAACAGGACAAGACGATTCAAAGCGGTGTGGCGGCGACAGCTAAAATGCCCGCTCAGAACACGACGGAATCTGCTGATCTCTTGCGCGATCTGATACAGGTCACTGGATGGACGCACAAGGAAACCTGTCGCTATTTGAACATGACACCAAGCATTTTGCGTGAAGCACTTTACCGAAAAGGTGATCTGTCCGTTGAAAGTCGTAACCGGGTCATGCAGGCGATACAGATGCAAAGAGAATCCCTGCAATGGAGTTGGCCGGAACTCATCAAAGATGGTTGCCGTGCAACGGGCAAGGATCCCGTGGCTTTCGGAAAATACCTGGCGGATATTATGGGCGTGAGTCATCGAAGTCTCCGGCGGTGGATTCAAGGAGAGTCCGGGGCAAAAAGAAACCTGAAGCTGGCGTTGGAGATCCGCAATCGCGGCTGGAAACGGTGACGCCGTATAGGGCTTGCAAAGCCCTATATAGCAGGACAGAATAGGCTTTCTATGGACGCAAAATTGCTGTACCGATTTAGGGAAGTGTACGGTCCGGGCATCATCGAGGGCGTTATTTGGGAAGTGCCGTATCCTGTACTCCCTTCAGAGCACAGGGTTAAATACCGCCTGGTTTTTGTGGTTCACGGCAACCGATTGGTAGGCTACGACAACGAGCGCGGCAAGGGCGATCACAAACATATCATGGGTCAGCAATTTCCTTATATTTTCAGGGATGTTGCGACGCTTGTTCAGGATTTCATATTGGATGTCAAGGGGGTTCAGTGACCATTCTCAATGTGACAGTAGGTACATCTATCGAAAAAACTTTGGACAATTTTGGGGCTGCTCTGGAGTCGGCCATCAACGGAAACCCGGTAGCACCACAATTTGGCGTTGGCTTCGCAAGCATGGCCCAATTCGGCGATGTTTTTACGCCAAAACGCTGGGAGCTGATAGCCGCATTGAAAGCGACAGGGCCTTTGTCCATCTACGCTCTGGCCAAGCATCTTGACCGTCATTATCGCAATGTTTATAAGGATGTAGGTATTCTGACCGAATGGCTGGTCATCGAAAAAAATTCTGACGGGCATATCTTTGTTCCATGGGATGAGATAGACGTAAGGCTTCCCCTGAAAAAAGACGCTGCCTAGACTAAAGAAAACCCCAAAGCCGAAGCGTTGGGGTAGGGTAATATCTAATCGGCAGAAACCGCTTTCGGGAAGGGGCTTTCTTCCGCTTCCAAGTACAAATCCCAAGCGATACGCAGCTCCTCGATAGCTTTTTCTGGAGATTCACCGCCTGCAGAAATGTAGACACGAGGGACATCCAGAACCATAGCTTCCCATTGTTTTGTATCGGAATCGAGCCAGACGCGCAGAGGGAACCCGTTAAAATCTTCCATGATTAAAACCCTTTTTTAGCATAGAACCGTTTTCTTCCGTTCAGGCTACTGCCCTCACGAATATGCCGACCATTCTGCAAACGCTGCACGATTCCCCCGGAGAGAGGGACCGAATCGCCCTCAAACACCAGCCGAAAGGCCAGTGGGTTAGCGGTTACTTGTTCGATATAACCGCCTTCAGACAGCAACGAGAGGGCGGCACTAAAAAGAATATCCTGCGACATGACTTCTCCTGAAAAAAGACGCACGAACCCCGTGTTCGTGGCTTAAACGGAAAAAAGCGATGCGCTCAGGGCTAAGTTTCCAACAGCCTGGCTTCTGGCGCAAGAGCCGCCTGTCTTTGCAAAAAACCGAAAAGCAACCATAATGCAACCTGTTGTGACCATTTGCGGGGGATGAAATGACTACCAGCCTGACATTAAAAAATATTCCGGATGAGGTGTACCAACAGCTCAAAGCCTCTGCTATGAGTCATCGGAGAAGTATGAACAGCGAGGCGATTGTGTGCCTTGAAACCGCGTTGAATCCAAACTATGTGTGTAATGCCACCGAACGGATTGAAAGGGCTCGTGCCCTTCGCGCTGCATTGCCAATGAGCTTCAGCGCACAGGATATTGATGCGTACAAGCGTGAGGGGCGATCGTGATCGTAGTAGATACCAACATTATCGCTTACTTGTATTTGCCTGGGGAACATACCGCTAAGACAGAAGCATTGCTTCAGCGGGACGCTCAATGGTCTGTGCCATTGCTCTGGCGTAGTGAGTTTCGCAACATATTGGCTGGCTACATACGTCGCAAACAAATTTCTTTTGGAGCGGCGCAAGAGCTGATGATCGAAGCTGAAGAACTTTTAGCCAACACTGAATATACGGTGATTTCGAGTTTGGTACTGGAACTTGTCCGTGACAGCAACTGTTCTGCATACGATTGTGAATTTGTAGCGTTGGCAATGACGCTTGGCGTAAAACTGGTGACGATGGACAGTAAAATTCTAAAGTCGTTTCCCCGGTACTCGATAGCACTCCCCCCGGAATAGCAGGCAAAGAAAAACCCCAAAGCCGAAGCGTTGGGGTGGGGTGAGTTAAAATGTCCAGCTTGGAATTCCGCTGGTCTTGGGTTGAGGAACGTAAGAGGGATTTTCCTCTTCTATTTCCATATCTCCATCTTCAGCCGCCCCAATAGAGGAATCGTCTTCTTCCGGATCCTCTACAGATTGAACATCCGGGGTAAATGCTGGTGATTCAGTCTCTTCGGACAACAATGCGCCCGCTTCGACTGGATCAAACTCCAAAACAGCCTTGGGGTCGCTCATTACCTTGAGCACACCCAATACGGTCATTCCGGCAGCAGGTCCGCCCTTCAGTGCGCTATCGACTATGACGTTGATAGCCTCATCCAGACTGTTAAACCGATCATCCAGGAACGTCAGCGCACGCGCCTTGGTCTGGATGGATTTTAGGGTACCCAAACCCGGAATACCACGCTTTCCGGATCCTGAAGGTCGGCCCAGAAACGTGCTGGCCATCTGAGCCATTTCTTTGGCGATCTTGATGTGCAGAGGATTACCCTTCAGCACTTCCTTGATCTCCGGATTAGCGAGATTTACAGGGGTTTTGATCCAGCCAAAGTTGATACTGGATTGGATGTCCTCACGCGATGGAGCACTTTGACGGATGACATCCTCCCATTCGGGTGCGTCTTTGACACGATCCTCAATAATCCTGGGCAGCTCATTGGCCAGTTTTTCTCTGGCTTCCAGAACGGTATCCCGGATTTTCTCCAGGGATTTTTGGACTTCTGCGGCGTTTTCCTCTGAAACAAGGAATCCTCCGAAGAAACGAGTGCCCTTGGCAAGCAAGATTGTTTCAATAGATTTTCTTGCAGTGCCAAATACGCGGACTGCTTCTTTTGGCAATATCTGGATAGTGCCGGAACTGGCCAGCACTTTGTCCAAATCGCGCCCATCGCGTGATTCGATCAGATCACGCGGCAAAGCGCGTGACCCAGAGATGGATTTGAACTCTGGTAAAAAGACGATTGTTTTCATAATCCACCTCCTGATCAGTGCCGTGTGCCAAAATTGGCAGTTGCGGGGTTGATGATTTCACGGGCCAGCGACAATGCGCTCTCCCATGCCTTTGAAAAATCTTGATAGGATTCAGCCGGGAAAAATCCTGCTTCCCAGACCGTTCCGGTTGTTTCAAAAATCCGGAGATGAACCCCAGTTTCATCCTGGTAGATATTGGCTTTACCGCTTGCAGTGCTAACGTGTGCCTTCATGATTGACTCCTTGAGTTTGAGTAAGTGCCAAACACAAGTGGGCGGACAAAAAGTGTGGAAGCGCAGTCGTCCAGGCTGGGTGTAGGGGTTTTGCTAAAAAGTTATTCTAGTGTAATATTTTAATATTGACTTCCTCCGCGCCCTGAAGGACGAGGATTCCTTCCTGCCATCAGGAGCTTTACTGCGCTCCTTGGATTGGCCCGCTAGGACCAACGCTGCGACCTACGCCGCAGAACAGGCTAACCGGGCGTGTCCCGCCCTTTTTAAGAGATTGCGTGCCGCTACGGTCCCGGAGTGTTCCCGATGACCGCACCTGACACACTGAAACCACTTTCGCAGCCCCGGTCGGTTGGCTTCGGCTGCGTGCCCACACTCCGGGCAGGTCGTCGAAGTGCCTTCCGGCGACAAGACCCGCAGCAGCACGCCGTGCCACTCCGTCTTGTATTCCAGCATTCGCCGGAACGTGTACCAGCCCTGATCCAAAATCGCCTTGTTAAAGCGCGATTGCACCTGAACCAGCATGCCGGGCTGCTCTACCGTCCCGGCGGCGGATGCGCTCATCGACTGGACTTCCAGATCTTCGATCACGAGCACTGCGTGGCTTTTGCAAAGCCGTGTCGAAGTCTTGTGCAGGAAGTCCTCCCGAATCGCTGCAATTTTGCGATGAATACGCTGAACCTTGATCCGTGCTTTCTGCCAGTTGTGGCTGAAACGAACCTTGCGCGACATGGACTGTTGCGCCCGCGCCAGACGTGCTCCCCACTGCCGGTAGGCATGGATGGGTTCCACGAACGTCCCGTCGGACAGTGCGGCGAACTCGCGCACGCCCAAATCCAGTCCGACAGCTTCACCTTGCGGAGCCTGGGGAAAAATCTCCCGCTCGATCTGGATGGAAACAGTCCAGTGTCCGGCGATGCGTCGCACGGTGGCATTGCGAATCTCACCACCGACGGGGCAGGACTTGCGGAACTTCACCCAGCCGATCTTCGGCAGAAAGATGCGCGGGAACCGATGCCGTCCGTCCGCATCCCTGCTGTGCAAATCGAGCTTGATCTGCTCCGGATCCGGGTAGCGCAAGCTGTAGTTCCGTCCTTTCTTCTTGAAGACCGGAAAGCGTTTGGGGTTGGCGGGGTTAAAGGCGTCCTTAAAGGCCCGGTCGAGGTTTCTGAGCACCTGCTGTTGGGGTTGCGAGGGCGATTCAGCCAGAAAGTTGAAAGATTCCCCGTTGCGCCAGGTTGTGAGCACGCGGCACAGATCGGCGAAATTCAGGATCCCACAGCCGGAATCCAGATAGGATTTTTGGATCGCCAGAGCACGATTCCAGACGAAGCGCACGCAACCCGCTGCCCGCGACAAGAGCGATTCCTGCTCCGGCGTGGGGTCCAGTCTATAGCGCACGGCCTTTTGTATTCGCATAGTTTTATTATACAGCCAAAGCCGGTTTGTATAGAATTGTTAATTACACTATTATAAATCGGCACGATCTGTATGGATCTAGCTGGTACGAAACTGCGTTTTTATGGGACAAGATAGCGACATCACAAGGAGATATGGGAATGGGGGGCGGCTCGCAGCCTGCAAAGACTTGCGTCGCCGCGCTATCCCTCCCCGGCTTGCAGCCTGCAAAGGCCTGAACGCAGGGGTTTCCCGCGCAAAATGGTGATTTTCCACAATTCCTCATTTTTTCATGCAACGCCACTGCGCTGCATTCAACAGGCATCACAAATCTACGCGGTCCCGCGTAGAGATATTATTGCTTTGATGAAAAACGAGGGCGGAGCACCTGGCATAGCTGTCAAAGACAGTAACGGAACACAAGATCTCGGTCCCATGCAGGTAAACACCTGCCACCTACCCTTTCTACGAAGCTATGGCTACAGCTATCGGGTGTTAAAAAACAATCCATGCGCGAATGTGATGGCGGGCACCTGGGTATTTGCCCGCTGCCTCGCCATCACCGGGAATCTGTTTTCCGCAGCCGCCTGTTACAACGCGGGTCCGGGCAATCTGGCTGCCGCCTGGCGCGATGGTTATGTGCAGCGATTTGCGGGGCACCTGGGGTTGCAGGTTTTGGGTAAAGGTCAACCGAAACAACATTATTTGGCGGCAGGGCTTGTAGTCGAAGGGGGTCAGCATTAGAACCCGTATCTTGCGCGGATTTATTACAGTAGCCTGTCTCGTCTGGGCAGGACAGGCTGCGGCTGAACCTGGCTGGTTCTGGTATCAGCTTCCCCCTCCCCCGCCGCCAAAGCCCAAGATCGTACCCAAGCCAATTCCCAAACCGGTTGTCGCCAAGCCCAAACCGGCAAAGCCG
>NZ_JABELD010000054.1 GCF_018853445.1 Acidithiobacillus concretivorus | reverse complement strand
AGCCGCCATAAAAGGTGATGCTGCTTTCCACACCGATTTCGTGGCCGATCCGATTTGCCGCTACGACCGGGACCAGATTGGCGGCTGCATGTCCTTGCATCACCCGGGTCCAGTGCCCACGACTATTGATTTCCGGGGCACGGGGTTCGGAACCGATGGCGGTGGGATAAAACAGGATTTCCGCCCCTTGCAATGCCATCACCCGGGCGGCTTCGGGAAACCATTGATCCCAGCAGATGGCGACGCCAATTCGGCCATAATGGGTGTTGAAAACTTTGAAACCGGTGTCGCCGGGGCTGAAGTAAAATTTTTCCTGATAACCGGGACCATCGGGGATATGGGCTTTGCGATACAGGCCCAGATCCTGTCCGTCAGCATCAAACACCACCAGGCTATTAAAAAAGGCATTGTTGGCACGCTCAAAAAAACTCACGGGCAGGACCAGATGCCGGTCTTTCGCCAGCTTTTGCAGGGCGAGTAATGCGGGATGGGAGGCGCGCGGCTGGGCCAGTGCCAAAAAATCCGGGTTCTGATCTTTGCAAAAGTAGGGTGTGCTGAATAACTCCTGGAGGAGGATGATGTTCGCCCCAGCATCTGCTGCACAATGCACTTGCTGCAGTGCTTTGTCGATGTTGTCTGCTTCGTTGTCCCCGACTGCCATCTGAATGGCAGCTACTTTTACCTGCATGATGCACCCCTGTCCGCAAACCGCTGGCTAATTCCCCAAATTGGAGTATAGAGGAGCCACTGGGAGGGGCAAGAGGGCTTAATGATCGAAGTAGTTTACGGAGTTTGGCTGAACTCAGGGGTGCTGTGGCGGGTGAAAAGTCATGACGCTACCCGCAGGGGCTTCGGACTGATCCCGCCACCGCCAGGCCTGCAGTGCCGCATTTTGTGCTGGACTGGCGCTACTGCTGCAACTGCTGCAACTTCCAGACTGGCACGAACTACCACAGCTATTGGCTGAAGAGAGAGAAACAGCCTCGACGCGCCCCCGGCTTTGCCAGTAACGCAGCATATCCTCTACCGTGCTTTTGGGCAGGTTCAAAATTGCGGCAATCTGACTGCTGGTCAGCAGAGCGTGGTCACGCAGGCTGTCGCGCACGGCAAAAAGTGTCGTCATGCCGCAGCCTGCTTTTTGACGCTGGCTGCAGGATTCGTATTCTGGCGTCGCCCATAAATGCGCAGGGCAATGATCAGCAGTCCGAAGCTCGTCATAATCCCGGCAATCCAGGCCAGGGATGCAGCAGGGTGGGCGGCAAAAGTGCCTGCCTGAAAAATAATCGTACTGGTACCCCAGGCGAGGCCGGTGCCGTAAAGCAGGGAAAACCCCATCCATCCCCAACCGACTTCCCGGCGCAGGGCTCCCATGGTGCTGGCGCAGGGTACATAGAGCAATACAAATACCAGGTAAGCAAAAGCCGAAAGTGGCGTAAAGCCCGCAGCAATGGCTTGCAGGGTGGCACTTTCCGCGCCGGAGGCCTGCTCCGTTGCGCTGGTGGAAGTCATGGCACTCAAGCCCAGAGGGTCGTCCAGTGTGCGCATAAAGGTCAGGGCATTGGCCGGAATGGTTAGCAGCGCATCACGCAGTTGGCCGACAATATCGGGGTGCCGGTAATCAGCCATCAAATCTGCCGCATTTTGACGTTGATAAATCCCATTGAGCGTGCCGATGACGATTTCCTTGGCTGCGGCGCCGGCAATGAGGCCGGATACGGCGGGCCAGTTGTCACTCTGGACGCCCATGGGCGCGAATATCGGAACCAATGCCTGACTGCCCTGGGCAAGCAGGGAGTGATCAATGTCCGTGCTGCGCAAGCCCTGACTGGTCCAGCCGATGCCGGGCAGGATGAAGAGCACCAGACCGATGACGGCGATGACCTTGCCGACCCGGAAAATAAAGATCTTCAGGCGCTGCCAGCTTTGCAGAACGACGCTGCGGAAACTGGGCAGGCGGTAGGGCGGCAGTTCCATGACAAAAGGCATGGCTTCACCACGCAGGGCGGTTTTCCCCAGCAACCAGGCCGTGAGCAGCGCGACCAGTATGCCCAGAACATATAAGGCAAATACGACCTGACCACCATTGCTGCGGAAAAATACGACCGCAAAAGCCATGTAGATGGTGAGACGCGCCGAGCAGGACATGAAGGGTTGCATCAACACGGTCAAAATGCGCCCACGCGGATCTTCGATAATACGCGCACCCATAATGGCCGGAACATTGCAGCCAAAACCAATGACCATGGGCACCAGCGCGTTGCCGGGTAAGCCCATGCGTCGCATCAGACGATCCATGGCATAGGCGGCGCGTGCCATATAGCCGGAGTCATCCAGAAATGCCAGAAAGAGAAAAGTAAGACCAATGGGGGGAATAAAGGAAATCACCAGATTGAGACCGCCGCCAACCCCGCCGGCAATCACCGAAATCAGCCAGTCCGGTAAACCCGCCAGCAACAGGAGATGACCGGTTCCATGGATGAGCAGGGCTGCAGAAGCCTGATCAAAAAAATCCAGGAAAATGTTGCCGCCACTGAAACTCACGACAAACACCAAATAAAGAACCAGCAAAAATATCGGTACACCCAGCCATTCGTTGAGAACAATGCGATCCAGATAGTGATTGATTTTTTCACGCAGCCCCTTTTTTCCATGGGCTTGCAGGGCAATATCCGCCATAGCGTGCGCCCAGGAAAAACGCCGATCCATGACCAGGTCGGCAGGATCTTCATCACTGATCAACTCAATATGCTGGCGCAAGTCTTTCAGCATTTTCGCGCTTTCATCAGAAGGCGGTTGCGCAGAGCCATCCAGTAGCCGCAGCGCGTCCACCCTGGTTCTGGCAGCATGTTGTCTGTTTAGGGTTGTCCCCAATGTTTGCAGTGCTTCTTCCACGGGGGCCGGATAAAGGATGGGATGACCCTGCGGCCTTTTTTGCAAGGCCTCCATCATCCTCTGGAGCAAATAATCTCGTCCTTTATGTTTTCGCGCTACCATAGGCACTACGGGAATTCCCAAAGCATTTTCCAGCTCAGTACAACGTAACTTCCAGCCTCTGGCTTCTGCTTCGTCCGTCATGTTCATGATGAGGAGCATGGGGTGTCCGGTTTCCAGTAGTTCAGCCGTCAAGGCGAGATGGCGTTCCAGATTGGAGGCGTCAACAATGTTGATAATCAGATCTACCGGGGTATCCAGCAGGAAATCCCGAGCGACCCGTTGATCCTCTCCGCCACCACCCATCAGGCTGTAAATGCCGGGAAGATCGATAATCGAAACTTTCTTTTTGGCCAGCAGCAGGCTGCCGCTGCGTTTTTCTACCGTGACTCCCGGCCAGTTGCCGACCTGCTGGTGGGCGCCGGTGAGCAGGTTGAACACCGTGGTCTTGCCGCAGTTGGGGTTACCCGCAAGAACAATGGTTTGTTCAGACAGGACTGAGGCTGCTTTGCCTTGATTTTCATGACAGGCGCTCATGCTGATAGCTCCGTAACCCATATTTTCTGGACCAAGCTGTTGCCGATGGCAAAACGTGCCCCGTTGATTTGAATGACTACGCCCCGTTTATTGGGGCCGTGGACAATATGTAGCGCTACGCCCGGGCGAATACCCAGCATCTGCAGACGTTGCTGCATGGCCCGATCACCCGTAATGCGGATAATGCGCGCGGAGGCGGCGCTGGATAACTGATCCAGACTGCGTGATGGATTTTCAGAAGTGAGATTGTGCGTGTTCATGGATGAATAGGTTTCCTGATTCAACATTCAAAAAAATTCGAGGTGTAGGCGCAAAATACCGACCAGGGCATCCGGGTAATAACCGGAAGGATGCTGGATGTATTGCAAATCCGGCTGAATATTGATGTGCTCTGTCACTTTTGCCAGATAGGTCAATTCATAGGTGGTTTCCGCGGGATGGATGCTGGATGGTTCCACATCCAGTCCCGCAGCGACTGCCTCAGGGCGTAGCCACGCTCTGGCCATACCAATGGAGACGCTGTCGTCCGGGCGGTCTGCAAAGGGATGCCCGAGTCGCAAGCCCACACCCAGGTACCAGGGGACTGGATTGAAGTTTTGCGGCGCTGCCCCGGCCTGCAGGAATGCACCGAGCTGGCGTTCACCCGCCAGCGTCCAGTTTCCTTCGATGATGCCATAGGCACCAGCGGTACTGGGTGATAAGCCATAAAGTTCGGGGTTAGCCTGCTGGTAGCGCCAGGCGCCGATTTTTAATTCGTATTGACCATATTCATCGGTATTGTCCTCCAAGTCTTCGTCGGCTTTGTGACCCCAGTGCAGAGCGCCTTCCCACAAGGCCATGTACCCTCGTTCAAAAGCAGAGGTCTGGTGCTGTGGATCACCCTGAAAAATCGCCAATTTGTTGCTCACATTTTGCGTGTGTGTGCTGACCAGCAGACCGAGGCCAGAATAGGGATAGGTGGCAGTACCAGGAACATTGACCGTGATGGTGGGCGACATGCCAAAAGAGCTGTTGATCAACTGCAGCGCATTGGCGGCAACATCAAAATAATAGTTAACGTCCATATAACCGACCCGGGTGTTGAGCCAGTCATTCCAGCGTTGTCGATAGGCGGCATCGTAAAAACGGATGGCATTGGGCGCCCAGATATTACTGGCAGTCTGAATATCACCACTATAGTTTTGCTGAATGCCACTACTATAAATGCCCATCAGGGAGAGGGTGAATTTGCCGCCCTTCCAGAGACCGGCTTTGTCGGTGTCATATTCTGCCCCGAGTTGCCCGACAATATTGCCTTCACTGGCCTGCTTGATTCCGCCCGAAAAATTGGAAAAAATTTCGCTGTCCAGATGCCCCGCCCAGGATAGTCCATTGCCGATGTGGGTATATGCCGGTAAGTATTTGGCAGAAAGTCCGGGGGTGTTGGGTATGGAGGATTCCGGGTTGCTGTCAGCATGATCCGCGTAGCCGATTGCTGGACAGCCCAGAAAAGACGCCGCACAAAGTGCAGTCGCCACGGAAAAAGACAGACGAGACATTGCAGATACGCTCCGTTATTAGAATATTAACGATAATGATTCTTAATATTATAGAGGTTGTTGGCAATGTCAATATTTTCGGATTATTTTCTTGCGGGAATCAGGAGCCGGCGCTGGGCCGGGAGGCTTTTTGCGCCAACGTCCCTTGCCTGTTGTTCTAAGGTTCATCCTGCTGTCAGGAGAGAACTCGCCCTTTGGGCTCAGACAGCTCTCCTGACGGGCGCAGGATTTCACCAAGAATAACCACGGCGCGGGACAAAGTCGCGGCAAAGCTTCCCGGCCCAGCGTCGGCTCCTGATGCGGTTAGTGAATTCCCTTTAGGGTCTGGGCGAGATTTTTAGCATCAAGAACCTGCCAGACAATTTGTGCCTGATTGTGGCTATCCATGTAAAGCATGGTAGGGACGGTTTTCTGGCCGGTGGCTTCGAGTATGCTCAGGTTGTTTTTCAATGCTTTTTCAGTAGCCGTACTGGGCAAAATTTCCTGAATAGCACCATCATGACCTTTTTCCGTAAACCCTTTTTCATTTTCCCATAGGGCCTTCAGTGGATTTTTCGCTTCCAGAATCGCGGCTGCCTTGCCAGTACTGGAAGGTTCCAGAAAGCCTACGGGAACGTAGCGTATGCTGAGTTGATCCGGTTTAATCAGGGGTTGCAGTTCCTGGATGAGCAGGTGGCAATAGGGGCAGTTCGGATCAAATATTAAATAAATGATGTGTGGCCCCGAACCTTGGACGAACCAGCGGGCATCATTAAGTCGCTGCCAGATCTGTGCAGAGCTGGTTGCTGTGCTTTTTGGGGCAAAACTGGCCGCCATCTGGCCCAGCGTCGAGGCTTGGCCAGGTGGGCTGAAGCCGCTCGTCACGAGGGCCATAGAAAACGCTAACCCCATGGAAAAGAGCCAACTTTTTTTGCCTGTTAAAGCAGAAGAGAACATGCATGCGCTCCTTGGTTTTTGCTATCTCTTTGTATTAAAGCAATACTCAGGCCAGTTTTAAGCACTTTTCGGAAATCAAGCCAAAAAATTGCTTTTCAGACCTTGCCTGTCTCGGTGATTCCACCTATATTCCCAAATACGGACTATGGAGCATCGATTTTACTAATGGCTAATATTCGAATTGATTCGGGAGAAAACTGTCTGGTTATTTGGGGCTTGACGCTCCAAGGTGCCAGTGGTTTTGATTCAGTGTCGGCCCGCGTGTTCCATAGTCGGGGTAATACTAATCGAGCCGAACGAATGTTCGGCTTTTTTGTTGGGTTCAGGGGGTAGCCTCGAAGTTTCTCTTTCAACTTTATGAGAAATGGCAATGTCTCTGCATAATCAGCCCTTAGGCAGATTACGCAGCGGCGATTCCCAGGTGATTCTGGAGATAAGAATGAAGAAGAAGCATCGCTGGCAGATTGCTTTGGCGGTATGTTTATGTACAGGAGGTGTTGCTGTGGCTCAGGCCGCGCCACACCATGTTAAGACGACGGCGCATCGAGTGGATTCGCACCGGTATCACCGCGAGTCCTCTCACAAGCATCCCTATTCGAGACATTATCATGCCGTCAAATCGGTGCGAAAAGTTTCTCATAGGCATGAGGTGTTACCACTCAAAGCAGCGGATTATACGGCTTTGACGCCAACCGCCCTGCAATTGATGCATCTTTCCCCGGTGGAATTTGCGGGGGTAGGTGCAGCACCTCAGCCGGTAACAAATTACCAATATCCGATTCATTCTTTTCCGGATGCCCCTGCCAGTTCTGTCACCAGCCCCGACTTTGTTGATCAATCCCTGGTGCTAGTGAAAACCGGTCTTGCAGCCAGCGCAATGACTACAGATTCTCCGGTCAAGCCAGCGGCAGCACCGGTGGATGCAGTGGTCGCCACTTCCGCACCGGAACAGTCGCATTTGCGCATTGCCTTGGAAATGTTCGCCAGTCAGGCCTACCACTGGGCCCGTCACCCCCTGCAAGCTTTGGAGTCCAGTGGAGATGCCGCGAGCGGGCCTCAGGCTGCTGCGGAATTGGCAGACGCTATCGCCCAACAACAGGCAGATCAAAATAATGCCGGGAGCAATGTTTCGTCGTCTTCGGGGGATTCCTGGCTTTCGCCCCGGGCCATGGTGGTTTCGGCCTTGAAGTTTATTGGTGCCCCGTACCGCTGGGGCGGGATGAGTCCGGCTTCAGGTTTTGATTGCAGTGGCTTCGTGAAATATATACTGGCCAAATTTGATATTCAGGTGCCGCGCACTTCTTATGCCCAGGCTGCGGAGTTGCACAAGGTGTCCCGGGAAAATCTTAAACCCGGAGATCTGGTGTTTTTTGATACCATGCATCGGGCTTATTCTCACGTCGGTATATACATCGGTCACCAGCGTTTCGTCAGCGCCCAGACACCCCGCACTGGTGTCCAGATTGGCAGCCTGAATGATCCTTATTGGGCAGCGCATTATGACGGCGCGCGCAGTTTGCCGGTAGCTAACTCTTATTGAGGTTGCTGTATTGATCAGAGTGTTGTTCATAAAAAACCCGCAGACTTGAAGCTGCGGGTTGTTTTTTTGATGCTTAGCTTCCCGGCCCACAGCCGCATGGCTGACAATTCAGAGTTTGCCGTAGGAATGCAGCCCGCCCAGGAACAAATCGACACCGATGAAACAGAAGGTGACGACGATCAGGCTGATGAAGGCCCACCAGGCCATGGGGCGTCCTTCCCAGTTACGCTGACTGCGGGCGTGCAGGAAGCCGGCATAATTCAGCCAGACAATCAGGGCCCAGGTTTCCTTGGGGTCCCAGGACCAGAATCCCCCCCAGGCCTTGGCTGCCCAGACCGCACCGAGAATGGTGCCGACCGTAAAAAACAAAAATCCGAAGGCGATGGTTCCAGAAAAGGTCTTGTCCAGTAGTTCCAGGCTGGGCAGGCGATCACGCAGGAAGTTGCCGCTGCTGATGGCACGTTCTTTCAGCAAATAGGCCAAACCGGCCATGGCTGAAATATAAAAATTGGCGTAGGCAATGAACATGGAGGGTACATGGATTTTCATCCAGAAGCTCTGCAATGCCGGAATCAGTGGTTGAATACGGTTCAAATGATACGCCGCGCCCACCCAGATCAGAAAAATATCAGCAACCAGCACCAAAGGCAGAACAAAAGCTCCAAGCCCCCGGTTTTCTGTGCGATTTTCGTGAAACAAGTAAAACAGGATGGTGGTCGCACAAAACAACACCATCACATCATAAATATTGCTGACGGGAATATGTCCCCAGGATGGGTGGCCGATATAGGTTTCGCGCCAACGAATAGCCAGACCGGCAAAGCCCAGAACAACAGCAATCCAGGCTAGGCGATGCCCCCAGTTACCCGCATTCTGATTACCGGCAAATAAATACAAATAGTAACCGACGGCACTGAGCAAAATTGCGCCACTCATCCAGTAAAACATCGCATTACTATGAAAAAAGTAGCGGATTGCGAGGCTGTCGTGAGTTGTGAAACCCCATTGATAAAGCCCTACCCCAGTGCCGGAAATGGCCATGACGACCAGAAACAATACCCGGAAAGCAGGCCATTTCAGACCAAACCACATAAGGCCGACATACCACATGCCGAGGATGATAAATTGCCACATCCAGAATTCAGCACGAAATATGGCCCATGTGGCAATGGCGCCGACACTCAGAAAAATGGCCCAGGCAATACGCTGCGCTTTGGAGTTTTCTATGGATGAAGGTTCTTTGAGTGAAAAATAGGGTGATTGGAGTTGCGCTGACATCTTGTTGGCTCCTGTTTCGCGGTAGTGTTTGGCATCTGTTTACAATTTTATAAGGGCTTTAAGCAATAATTAAGCCCGAAAATTCCGGGCTTTTTATCTATCTGCAGAGGCCATAATGCTCGCGTTCAGAATGCGCCAACTTACACATAATTTTAGACTTTTGGGCCTATTTGAACAATCGGAACAAGGCGTCTGGTTCCGAAAGGGCCAACCGGTTTACCCAGTCTCAGGCTTGGGGCGGGGCACTTTGATCCAGTCTGGCCAGTAAGCGAAAACCGCCGATGACACCCAGAATGCGCTCCCGCAGATCGTTTTCAGAATCTTTGGCGGAAACTGGCCAGAATTTGCATTGGGTATGGGCTGCCCGTTGCAGATCAGGTATCCCATCACAGTCCAGAGCAATAAAAAGATCGGGCCATAAGTATTCTGCAGAATTGGCTTTGGCGATCAGCCACTCACCGCCAAGTTCAGCGGCCAATTGGGCAGCATATTGCGCCTTTTCAGGTTCGCTTGGATGCCAGAAGAGGATATGTGCACGTCGTTTATACATGAATGCCCTATTTATAGCGGAATTGTGTAAAAATAGCAGGACAGAGCGCGTAGCGGGAGTAGGCATGAAATTCAGGCGTTGTCAGTGACAATAACAGACTGGTCAGAAAATCTGGGACAAAATGGGGCTTTGGCGCAACGCCTGCCGCAGTTTCGGGCGCGTGCCCAGCAGCAGGCCATGGCCGCGCAGGTTGCCCACACCTTGCAGCAGGGTGGGGTGGCATTGATTGAAGCGGGTACGGGCACCGGTAAAACATTTGCCTACTTGTTGCCCGCCATGCTTTCCGGGCGCAAGGTGCTGGTTTCTACCGGGAGTAAGGCACTGCAAGACCAGATTCTCGAAAAAGACATTCCCTTGCTCATGGATGTGGTGGGTAAGCCGATGCGCGTCAGCCGTCTCAAGGGGCGGTCCAACTATCTTTGTCTGCACCGTCTCCAGCGGTTCAGCATTGAGGGCGTCGCTCCACTGCTGGCGGCGCCTCTCGCAAAAATTGTGGATTGGTCGGGGCGTACCCGAGAGGGAGATATTGCGGAAGTCAGTGGGGTTCCGGAAGACTCGGCGGTGTGGCCGATGGTCACTTCAACCCGGGATAATTGTCTGGGTAGTGAATGTCCTGATTACCAGCGCTGTCATGTCGTGGAAGCGCGGCGCAAGGCTCAGGAAGCCGATTTGCTGGTGGTGAACCACCACCTGCTTTTTTCCGATTTGGCACTCAAGGCCAATGGTATGGGAGACCTGTTGCCCCGGGTGGAAGCGATGGTGCTGGATGAGGCCCATCAGGTTTTTGACCTGGCGGGCCGTTATTTTGGCCGCCAACTCAGCAGTCATCAGTTGTGGGACTGGGCTAGGGACAGCCGTGCGGAAGCCCTTGGCGAAGCGGCAGATGACGCGCCTTTACTGCTGGCCGCCGCCGAACTGGAGACGGCGACCAGTGCCTGGCGCACTGCGCTTGGGGCTGGTGAGGACCGGGTTCAGTGGGCACTGACGCCAGGGTCTCCCCAAGAGGCGGCTTTTATCCATTTACGTCAGGCTGGACTGACGTTGCTGCAAGCCCTTCAGCAGGCTTCTGCGCGGGGCAAGGGATTAGAACAATGTGCAGCACGGGGGGCGGCGTTGCTGGCCAGCGTCGAGTTTTTTTTACTGCATAATGCCCCTGAAATGGTGTTCTGGCAGGAAAAGAGAACGCGTACTGTGCAGTTACACGCCACCCCCCTGGATGTGGCGGGACCGCTGCAAAAATATCTGCTGGAGCCTATTGAGGCACTGGTGTTGACCAGTGCGACCTTGCGGGTAGGGGACAGTTTTACGGTCACCGAGCGGGCGCTGGGTCTGCGTGACGCGCAGACTTTCAATGCCGCTTCACCTTTTGATTATGCCCGCCAATCTTTATTGTATTTACCCTCTGGCCTGCCTGAGCCCAGTCATCCGGGTTATACGACAGCCTGCTTGCAAGCCGCTATACCAGTGATTGAAGCCAGTGCCGGGCGGACTTTTATCCTGTTTACCAGTCATCGCGCCCTGCAGGAGGCCGCGTCCTTTTTGCCCCGCCAACTGGGCTTTCCCGTGCTGGTACAGGGCAGTATGCCGCGTTCGCGCTTGCTGGACCGTTTCCGTAGTCTGGGCAATGCGGTCTTGCTGGGCGCGGCGAGTTTCTGGGAAGGTGTGGATGTGCAGGGAGAGGCTTTGTCCTCGGTTATTATTGATAAACTGCCTTTTGCCAACCCCTCTGATCCGATTTTGCGCGCACGTACCGAGCAGTGTCAGGCAGCGGGCGGCGACCCCTTTCGGGAGCTGCAAATACCCCAGGCCGTCATTGCCTTGCGCCAGGGCGTAGGGCGCTTGATACGCTCGGAAACGGATCGTGGTGTGCTCATGCTCTGCGATCCGCGCCTGCGCAGCAAAGGTTATGGCAAGGTTTTTCTGGAAAGTTTGCCACCCATGCGGCGCGTGAGCGATCTGGAGGCCGTGCAGCAGTTCTGGAAGGCATCGCTGTCATGAGTGATCCGATTATTCTCGCGATAGATACAGCAACCGAAGCCTGCTCGGTTGCTGTGAATGGCGTTGCGGGGGTGGTTGCGGAGTGTCAGGTGGCGGCCAATGCCCACAGCCAGATCTTGTTGCCGATGATCAGCAGGATATTGCAGCGTGCCGGACTGGTTCTTGCCGATCTGGATGCTATCGCCTGCGGGGTGGGACCCGGCGGCTTTACCGGTGTCCGTATTGGGGTCAGTACCGCGCAGGCTCTGGCGATGGCGCGGGGGTTGCCCGTATATCCGGTTTCCAGTTTGCAGGCGTTGGCGGCAGCGACCGTCCAGCCATCGGTTTTGACGGCCCTGGATGCGCGTAAAGGTGAGGTTTATGCCGCCATCTATGTGCAGGATAAGCTTACCGGGCTGCCCGTATTGCAGGGCGAAGAGCGCGTTTGCCCGCCCGGGGCAGTGGCCTGGCCCCAAGAGGGCGGGTATTGGGGGCTGGGTAGCGGGTGGCCCCTGTATCATTCTGAATGGCAGCAGGATAACGTCCTGGGGTGGACGGACGACGCCTATCCGCAGGCAGAAGCGGTTCTGCGTCTGGCGCTGGCCCGTCATCTCCAGGGCGATGACGGTTGTCGTCCTGACCAGCTCGAACCCCATTACATCCGGCCCTTTCTGCCCCAGGATCAACAAAAATGAAGTTGCGACCGATGCAGGCGGAAGATCTGGATGCGGTGGCGGCGCTGGAGTCCCACATTTCCCCAGGGCCCTGGACGCGGGGCATATTCCGGGATTGTATGCAGGCCGGATATGATGCCTGGGTGCTGAAAGATGAAACGGATCTCCTGACGGCTTTTGGTGTCTTGTCTACCGGAGCATCTGAAGCGCATGTGCTGAATCTGGGGGTGAGTCCGGCACAGCGCCGTCGCGGTTATGGGCGTAAAATGCTCATGCATCTCTTGTCGCGCGCCGGGCAATTGGGTGCGGAACGCGCCTTTCTGGAGGTCCGGGTATCCAATACGGCAGCCCAGCAGTTGTACCGCTCGGCGGGTTTTCATGAAATCGGGGTGCGCTTGAATTATTATCGCAATACCGAGGGTCGCGAAGACGCTCTGGTTTTGTCCATGTCTTTGGTTCGTGATGTGCATTTTTTCAAAGAAGGTTAAAAAAACTTATGTCTTCCTCACCTGAAGCACTGGTTCCGTCAGTGGATGCCTTTCTGGAGGCTATTCAACGGCGCCGGACTTTTGCCATTATTTCCCATCCTGATGCGGGTAAAACCACCCTGACGGAAAAACTGTTGTTGTTTGGCGGGGCTATTCAACTAGCGGGGACCGTCAAGGCGCGTAAAAGTAGCCGCCATGCTACCAGTGACTGGATGGCTATTGAAAAAAATCGCGGCATTTCCGTGGCGAGTTCGGTGATGCAGTTTGAATATGCGGATCACGTGATCAACCTGCTGGATACGCCCGGTCACCAGGACTTCTCAGAAGATACTTATCGGGTGCTGACGGCCGTGGACTCGGCCTTGATGGTCATTGACGGCGGTAATGGTGTGGAAGCCCAGACCATCAAATTGCTGGAAGTCTGTCGGTTGCGCG
The DNA here is from genome assembly GCF_018853445.1 of Acidithiobacillus concretivorus. GTDB lineage: Bacteria > Pseudomonadota > Gammaproteobacteria > Acidithiobacillales > Acidithiobacillaceae > Acidithiobacillus > Acidithiobacillus concretivorus. The sequence goes on along the minus strand of NZ_JABELD010000054.1, from coordinate 54,333 downwards.
ATACGCCCATCATCACCTTCATGAACAAGTTTGACCGTGAAAGCCGGGATCCTACGGAGCTGATGGACGAAGTGGAGTCGGTACTGGGCATTCAATGTGCCCCCGTCACCTGGCCGATTGGTATGGGTAAGCGTTTTCGAGGGGTCTACCACCTGTTGCGGGATGAGGTGCTGGTGTTCGCCCCCGGTGAGGAAACCCGTGAGCATCAGCTGGAATGTATAGCCGGCCTTGATAACCCTGAGCTGGACCGGCGCTTTCCCGAAGAGATGCCCGAGTTGCGAGAACAAGTGGAACTGTTGCGCGCAGCTTCCAATCCGTTTTCACTCGAAGATTTTCTGGCGGGACAGCAGACCCCGGTATTTTTCGGCTCCGCCATCAACAATTTCGGAGTCCGGGAATTACTCGGAGCCCTGATTGACTGGGCACCCTCGCCGCGCCCACGACCAACCACTGGCCGTGCGGTACAACCCGATGAACAGACTTTCAGCGGCTTTGTTTTCAAAATACAGGCCAATATGGATCCCCAGCATCGCGATCGGGTGGCGTTTTTGCGGGTTTGTTCCGGTCATTTTCAGCGCGGCATGAAAATCAAACATCTGCGTATAGGGCGTGATATTCAGGTGCATAATCCCATCACGTTTCTGGCGCAGGAAAGAGAGCTGGTGGAAGACGCCTATGCAGGGGACATCATCGGCCTGCATAACCATGGCAGCATTCAGATTGGTGACAGCTTCAGTCAGGGCGAAGCGCTGCAATTTACAGGAATACCCTATTTTGCGCCGGAATTGTTTCGGCGGGTGCGTCTGCGCAATCCGCTCAAGGCCAAGCAGTTGCAAAAAGGCCTGCAGCAGTTGGCAGAGGAGGGTGCGACCCAGGTTTTCAAGCCACTGCAGGGTGGTGATATGATTCTGGGGGCGGTGGGCGTGCTGCAATTTGATGTGGTGGCAGAACGCTTGAAAACTGAATATGCGGTGGAAGCCATTTTTGATCCGGTTACCGTCCAGACGGCGCGCTGGATTCAATGTGAGGATGCCAAAATCCTGGCAGAATTCACCCGTAAGCATGAAGATCATCTGGCTGAAGATGCGGGGAGGCGCCTTGCCTATCTGGCCCCCTCGCGGGTGAATCTGGATTTGACCATGGAACGCTGGCCGCAGGTCATCTTCCATGCCACCCGGGAGCATGCGGATACCTGAGCTTGTAGACAATAGGAGTTTGCACGGATGAAAAAATCCACCCTGATGGTCCTGATACTGCTGATTTGTCCCCTGGCAGCGGCCGCCCAGGACCTGGAGTCATTGCGCAATCAGGCCGAGTCTGATCCGGCCGCTTTAGCACAGTTGCAGGCGCTTGCCCGTGGGCATGATGCCAAGGCGGCGTTTTATCTGGGGACCCTGTATTCACCGCTGATCACCCGCAAGGAAGTTACCGTCCATAAAGGCTGGCCAGAAACCCTCCATTGGTACCGTAAAGCTGCAGGATTGGGTCTGGCCCGTGCTGATTTTGACCTGGGTCTTGCTTACGAAGAAGGCCTGGGTGTGGGCAAAAATCCGCAACAGGCCAAGACCTATTTTACGCGCATGGCTCATATTGCCCAGCTTGAAACAGCCCTGCCAGCCTCTGCTCAGCTTCCCGCAAACCCGCAGGAGTCGGCGCGGCAGGATTGATGGTTGTTGTGACCGGTCGTATCGCTTATTTGCGCGTCAACAAGAAAACCACTATCCCGAAAAATACCAAGCCTCCTGATAAAGCCAGTAATATTAATGGATTGCTTAAACCTGCGAAGGGACTGGCACCGTACATGATTGCTCCTCAAAGTCGAAGTGTTAAACAGCAGCCACGGCCCGGCAGGGCTGCATGATAGATTTGTCCTAAGAATAATCTGGATATAAACCAGAGCAAAATCTCCTAATGCTGAACACCGATCCCGATTTCAAATACAGCAGGCAGTATGTAAACGGTAAAATCCTTCAATGTGCCGCCGGAGCCGAACAGCACACCCTGTGGGACGATCACGCAGGCGGAAAATGTTCTCGACGAATAGCAGTTTGGTCTTGGTGGTGGCCAGCTGCAGGTTTTCGTTGATGTCACCCTTGTCGATGCTGCCGGTAAAGGGCGGGTTGGCCATGACAATGTCGTGTTCGGATTCTTCGGTGAGCGCAGCAGCGACCGGAGTGCGCACGAAGCCGTCTTCATCAGGTGTGAGGTCTTTGGGACCAGCCTTGATGGCCAGTTGTGTGACGATGTACTTGGTAGGCACCGAGCAGGAAGCCGCCAGAGCCGCAGGCTGGGTCGGCGATCTTGTGGCCCAAATGCGGCTGCACCAGATCGGCCATCAGCTTGATGATGTGGCGCGGGGTGCGGAATTGATCGTTCTTGCCGGGGGCCGGCGGTGGCGATTTTGGATAGCAGCATTTCATAGACATCGCCCTGGATGTCCTGAAAGGCTTGGCCGTTCTCGCGGGAATCGCGCTCCATAGCATGGTTATTTTTCCTCCAACTGCTTGACGTTTCTGTCGGCAAGCAGGAGTTTCATCTGGTGAATGGCGGTCTGGTTCAGGATTTTCAGCCGCTCAGGCTGCGGCAGCCCCTGATGGATGAAATGGGCGTTCAGGGTCTCAAGGTTGGCCAGACAGACCAGCTGGGAGACATTGGCTTCGTCGCGGATATTGCCTTTCAGGTTCGGGTTCTCGTCTCGCCACTGCTTCGCGGTTTTACCGAACAAGGCCATGTTCAGCAGATCCGCCTCGCTGGCATAGATGAAATTGATCTGTTGGGGTGACAGCTCGGGCGGAATCAGGTTCATCTTGATTGCGTCTGTGTGGATGCGGTAATTGATTTTGGTCAGGTTGCGGCGGATGTCCCAGCCGAGCTGTTGGAGTTCATGTTCTTTGAGGCGCTGAAACTCCTTGATCAGGTAAATTTTGAACTCGGCGCTGATCCACATGCCGAATTCGAAAGCAATATCTTTGTGGGCGTAGGTGCCTCCGTAGCGGCCTGCTTTGGCAACCAAACCGATGGCATTGGTTTTGGCCACCCACTCCTTGACGCTGATTTTGTAGCTGTTCAGACCGGCTTGACTTTTAATTGTGGCGAATTCGCCATAATTAAACGCAGGGTTATGCACCTGTTCCCAGATGCCGAGGAACTCGACGGTGTTCCGGTTCCGCAACCAGTCCGAGATAAAGAAATCTCCTTCCTTGGCACGGAGCATGTCGGTCAGGGAAATGAAATCAAGATCGCCATTCGAATAAACCGTTATCTCTGTGCCTTTTACCGATATTTTAGAGTTCTGCTTCATGGCCTCTCCATGCAACCGTCTCGAAGTCGACACGGAAATAATCTGCGACCATCTGCGCAATCTGCGGATTCGTTTTGGTGCCAATTCATCAAGCAGCCAACTGTTTCGTAAGCTGTAAAATTTCGTTGATCTCGGCCGGGCTGAACACGCCGCGAATCCCCTGTGGGTGGATGACTGTGAACGGTGCGTTAATGAGATCTTTCTTCTCGACCTTCTCGCGCTCAATGATGACGCCCTTGAGCAGGTTCAGGAACTCCAGTTGACGGCTGGAGAGGTTGGTGTGCTGCCGGATAAACTGGTCGAAGGCTTCACTAATTGTTTCAGGGAAGCTCTTCAGGGTCTCGATGCCAAGGATGTGGAGGATGAACTGGATGAAGCGGGCCTTATGGTTCTGGTAGGCTTGGCGCAGCAGATTTTCGGTGATGTGGGGGTGTTCGGCATGGAGCAGTTCAGTCAGTTCAAGAGCCTCTTCAGCCGAGACATTCTGACCGTTCTTGAGTTTTTGCAGGATGGGATTGTGCGCGGTCAGCTCCGCGATCATGGCTTCGACCATCTCGCGGTAGCGGCTGATGCTGACCGCTTCGTGCTGAGGGCCGAACTCGACCATTTCTTTGCGGTGGATTTCATCTTTCAGGTCGAGCTGCGTTGGTCCTGGACCGGTCTGCTGCTCACGGAATTTCATCAACGGACCCAGGTGTATGGTCAGCTCGTCAAGGGCATCTTCCATCTCGCAGGTATCCGTTTTATCCCAGTAGTGGTTGCTCTGGGCGGCGCGAATCAGGGTTTCTTCCTGCTTCACGAAACCGACTGAAAGCGGCAGTTCGCTGATCTGTTCGACGATGCCTTCCTTGATCACCACCGATACTTTCGGGAGTGCGGCAATCTGCCGGCGGAGTTTAGCAATTTCCCGCGCAGCGACTTCAGCATGGCCGCTGTCGTTGGCCTTTTCAATTTTGTCGAGCCGTAGCCCCACCAGCCGCACCGGCAGTGACAACTGTGGCTTGAGTTTCTTGCCCTTGGGGTTGAGCTTGAAGTATTCAAAGTTATCCCAGCAGTCGAGGATCAGGAACATATCTTTCTCCAAGCACCCATGTACTCGCGCACGATCAGGGTGTTGGTGCCCTTGTTGATTGCCTGCTTTTCGAGTTGGGTGCCCTCAAAGTTGATCTCCTCGACCTCTTTATCCTGCAGGATAAGCATTTTCTGGTCTTCCAGCGAAATGGTGCGCTTGCTGATGCCTTCCATCTGGAACTTGGTCTGAATTTTCATGACCTGGAAATTGCAGAGGTAGGGCGGCACGTTGTTCACGGCCTCTTCAGCGGCATCGCGGCTGGTCTTTTTGGCTTCGATCACCGCCATCGGCTTGCGGTCTTTACCCAACAGGACATAGTCACTGAATTGGTGGCCCTCATAGGGGGTACGCGCTTCGGCGACACCTTCGGGCAAGGCGGTGAGGATGTCGAACTCCTCGACGACCTGCGTGGGGTCTTTGACATTCCAGCTAGCTTGTGCAAGTTGTCGGTCAATGAGCTCTGACCGGGTTTGCGCCTCGGATTTGGTCATGAGTTACCGCTCTCCCAATACCGAGCAACATCGATTGTTGTAAACCAAGGTGCAGTACTCACGGCATTGACGCTCATGGCTGCCTCAAAGTAGTAAAGCTTTGCGCCAGACGCCGATACTGGATGGCCTCGGCCAGATGCTGCAGGCTGATCGTGGCGCTTTCTTCCAGATCGGCAATGCTGCGGGCCAGACGCAAAATGCGGTGATAGCCACGGGCGGAAAGATGCAGGGTGTCAGCGGCGCGAGTCAGTAAGCGGGCGCCCTCGGGCTGTAGCGCACAATACTGGTCCAATGCTTCGCCCTGAAGTTGGGCATTACGGCAGGACTGTCGTTGCCACTGTAAGTTTATGGCCGCGCTGATCCGCTCGCGCCAGTAGGCAGAACTTTCGCCCTCTGGCGCTTTTTGCAGGAGTTCTACCGGAAGAGCCGGAACTTCTATTTGAATGTCCATACGATCCAGCAGAGGGCCGGAAAGACGGCCACGATACTGGGAAATTTGGGTTGGGGTGCACACACAGGCCCGGTGTGGATTACCGAGATTGCCGCAGGGGCAGGGGTTCATGGCAGCAATCAGCTGAAAACGCGCTGGAAAGGTGCTTTGCTGGGCGGCTCTGGAAATATGGATTTCGCCGGACTCCAGAGGTTCCCGAAGCACTTCAAGCACACTTCGCGAGAATTCCGGCATTTCATCCAGAAAAAGAATGCCATGATGGGCAAGACTGATTTCTCCGGGACGCGGGCGCGATCCCCCACCCACCAGCGCTGCCGAAGAGGCACTGTGATGGGGGGAACGAAAGGGGCGTTGTCCCCAGCGTTGCACATCAAATCCACCGCTTTGCAGGCTATGGATAGCGGCCACTTCCAGGGCTTCGTTGCGGCGCAGAGGCGGAAGCAATCCGGGCAACCGCGCGGCCAGCATGCTTTTCCCGGTCCCCGGAGGCCCGGACAGAAGAATATGATGACCTCCAACGGCCGCAATAATCAGTGCCCGTTTGACGGTTTCCTGACCGCGCACATCCCGCAAGTCCGGATAGGGGATGGCGTTTTTGCCGATCTCCTCATGGGGGGGTGTTTCAGGCAGTTGTTGGGTGCCGCGCAGGTGGGCCACTGCTTCTGCGAGATGACGGCAGGCCAATACGGGTGCAGTGCGGGCCAAAGCGGCTTCCACGGCATTGCCCTCCGGGAGCAGTAAAGCATGACCTGCCTGACCAGCGGCCAGACTGCTGGAGAGGGCTCCAGTCACCGGGCGCAAGCTGCCATCCAGCGCCAGTTCGCCGATCAGTTCCAGATTTTCCAAGGCTTTCAGAGGGATCTGACCGCTGGCGGCGAGAATGCCAATGGCAATGGGCAGGTCAAAACGTCCCCCATCCTTGGGAAGATCGGCAGGTGCCAGATTGACGACCATACGTCGGGCCGGAAACTCGAATCCACTGTTCTGAATGGCAGAGCGGACGCGATCTCGGGATTCCTTGACAGCAGTCTCGGCTAATCCTACCACCGCAAAAGTGGGCAGGCCCGGCCCCAGATCGCATTCTACGGCGACTGCAGCAGCATGCACCCCCGTGAGCGCACGACTCTGGACAATCGCCAGAGGCAAAGTTCAGTCCTTGTCGGTATTTTCGTCGAGGGCTGCTTTGGGAGCCAGGGCGTCCAGGCGTGCTTCCAGGGCTACCACGCGTGAGGCCAGTCGGGATACCAGATCCTGCTGGACATCAAATTCGTCGCGGGTAACCAGATCCAGGCGATCCAAAGCGTTGGAGAGAATGGCCTTGACCTGTTTGTCCACATCTTCTTTGACGGTGCCCAGGCGCGCAAATGCGTCACCAAGAGTGGCAGCAATATCATCAGCAATACGGTGTTGCATGGTGGTCTCCTTAAAGGCCCATGGCCTGACGAATCAGAAAGCGTTTAACCGGTGGAAGCATTGCCGTTCCCAGCATGCCAATATCGCGCAGGTGGGCAAGACCACGACTGCGATTGGAAAACAGATGGCTCAGTGCCCCGCAGGTCATTACGTTGAGGAGATTATCAGGGCGTCGCGCTCTTTGATAGCGGCGCAGTGCAGAATTATCTCCCCAGTCCTCATGTTGGGCTCGGGCATCGCGAATGGTGGTCATTAATGCCTGAACATCGCGGAAGCCCAGATTGACCCCCAGTCCGGCCAAGGGGTGCACACCATGCGCACTATCTCCCAGAACCACACAGCGGTCACCCACATAACGGCTGCTGTGCAGACCGGAAAGTGGGTAACTGCTGCGCTGGCCAATACGCAGGAAATGCCCCAGTTGCGGCCCGAATGCCAGGTGAAGGGCCGCTAAAAATGCGCTGTCATCCATGGCCATCAAACGCCGCGCCACGGCGTGTTTGGCACTCCAGACGATGGATGCACGGGGATGATTTTCGGCGTCAGCGCTGAAGGGCAGGACGGCCAGGGGACCCGTAGCCAGAAAACGCTGATAGGCGATCCCGCGATGGGGTTTTTCCATCCATACGGTGGCGGTGATGGCATCCTGGCCGTAGTTTTCATGAAAAACCGGTGCCTGAATAAGTTGTTTGCGCAGGGTGGATTGGCGGCCTTCGGCAATGGCCAGGAGGGTGGTTTTATATTCAGTTCCGTCTGCTGTGCTGAGTTGCATGTGTTGCTGATCAGCCCAGGCCTGAGCAATTTCCTGAGCGTAAAGCACAGTGACTCCCGCCTCAGCCAGAGCGGCATGGAGCTGCTGCTCCAAACGCCGGTTTTCAACAATATGACCGAGAAAGGTTTCGCCGGCTTCTTCGGCGTCCAGATGAATGCTGCCGGAATTTTCAGCATCCCAGACCCGCATCCTCTCGACTTTGCTGCCGAGAGTGGTCAGGTCGATACCCAGTTCCTGTAAAAAACGCTGAGAACCATTGGCCACCAGACTTGCTCGTTCCAAGGGATCGGTCAGGGCGCAGACCGGTTGCGGACGTTTTTCAAAAAGTGCGACCCGGAGACCGCTTTGCCGGGCAGCCAGTGCCAGACTGGCACCGACCATGCCTGCCCCGGAAATGATCAGGTCGTAATGTGCGTCAGTAGACATGGACAGACTCCCTCATCAGGTCCGGGATGCTGCTCCCGACAGGCAGACGAATGCCCGCCAGGCGGGCAGCGAGTTCGCGTTTCCCCAGCGTGCTTTGTTCGAGCAGGGCCAGGGCTGCGGCACGGGCGAAACGCAATGGCAGGCGCGGACTGCTGAACAGGCGGTTCATGGCTTCGGTGAAGGCGATGGTTTCCAGGCGGTCCCGGCGGCGAATCCGGCTGTAATCTTCCAGCAAGCGCTTGGCTCCTGGATCATGCCCGGCAGCGGCCGCCTCCCGAAGCAGGGCGGCCAGGGTGATGACATCGCGTAAGCCCAGATTGTAACCTTGGCCAGCCAGGGGATGGAGCGTTTGGGCCGCATTTCCCACCAGTGCCAGACGTTGACTGGGCTGGGCCCATAATTGCTGAAAAAACAAAGGATAAACACTGCGCGGGCCGGTGCTGGTCAGCGGGGGAAGATGGGGTGGCCGTTGGCGGTTCAGGGCTTCCAGAAAAGCGAAATCACTTAAATCCAGCATCTGGCTGGCGGCACTGGGACGCAAGCTCCAGACAATGGAAAATTGCTGCTGACCAATAGGCAGAAAAGCCAGTGGCCCGCTCTCCTGAAAATGTTCAAAGGCAATGCCCGGTAAGGCTTCACGCGGTGTTACCGTGGTGACAATGGCATGCCGGTTATGATCCCAACCCGTGCGCTGCAAAGCCGCCAGACGGGCAAGGCCCCCATGTCCCCCGTCGGCCACGACAGCCAATGCCGTGTCTACGCGAAGGTCCGGCCAATCAAGCTGGAGACGATCGGGAAACCACTGCATACCTTCCAGAGGCCCCATCGCTTCCTGTTGTAGCGTAGTACATTGCGCCAGCGGCAGTGCCAGCGCTGATTGCAAGGTATTCAGTCCGGCGACTTCTCCCAAACGTTGTTCCGGCGCTTCCAAAAGCTGCTGCTCCAGGCGGACCCGACCGCTGAGTCCCTGTTGGGTGATCTGGACGGTTTCAATGGCGGCAGCATCATGCAGAGGCATTTGGACGCCGAGATGGCTGAGAAGACGACGACTCCCCAGTGCCAGGGCAACCGTCCGCTCACTATGCACAGGGCGTGACTGCTGCAGCGGAAAGGTATCCACCATGAGTACGTTGAGGGAGGTCTGTTGCAGGGCCAGCACCAGACTGTGCGCCACAGGCCCATTGCCGAGGATGGTAATATCGGCGGTCAGGCTACGCATAATTTCTCCGGTACTTGAGCATATCCTGCCATTTAAGACCAAGATGCCGCTTGCAGCAAGTCATGAAGCGTCAAATCCGGCGATGCATGCGGACACAAGCCAACAGAAAGTCCTAGAATAGCGGGATGGATATGAGCACAGTGAACCATGGCGGCAGTTCAGGTGGTACGTCGCAAAACCCTTTTCTGCGGGGTTTGATTGACAGTCATTGTCATCTGGATGACGAGGCCTTTGCTCCAGACCGTAGCGCCGTCATACAAAGGGCCAAAAATGCTGGCATCGATAAAATTCTGGTACCTGCTTACAGTCCGGCATTGTGGCCGCGTCTGCACCATCTCTGCGCACAACAGCCCATGCTTTATCCGGCTTACGGCGTGCACCCTTTATATATCAATGCGTGTGCTTCCGACTGGCTTGAGCAACTGCGAGGCCTGCTGGATCAGGCGGTGGCGGTTGGCGAAATTGGACTCGATCTTTCGGAAAATGCGCCTGATTATGGGTCGCAAGTGGCCTGCCTGAAAATGCAGTTGCATCTGGCCCAAGAGCTGAATTTGCCCGTGATTCTCCACGCGCGTCGAACTTTGGAAGCACTGTCACAGATTTTACGCGATTTTCCGGGGCTGCGCGGGGTGGTGCATAGTTTTTCCGGGAGCCTGGTACAGGCACAACGACTGGTGGACAGAGGATTTTATCTGGGTTTAGGAGGGGCTTTTACCCATGCGCGGGCCCTGCGCCTGCGGGCCACTATCCAGTCCCTGCCCCTGGAGCAGATTCTGGTTGAAACGGACGCTCCCTGGCAATCTGCCGAAAGTTACCGGGGGCAGCGCAACGAACCCGCCTTTCTGCTGGAAACCGTCCATGCGCTTGCGCGTCTGCTCCAGATGTCGCCGCAAGCGTTGGCAGAGCAGCTCACCCATAATACTCTGGCTCTTTTTCAGGAAAAATTATAAATGCAAGATTCCTTTATTCGTAGTGAAATTCTTTTGGGTGCTTCGGCAGTGGCCGATTTGCGGCACCGTCATGTACTTATTGCCGGGGTGGGGGGCGTGGGTGGATATGTGGCAGAAAACCTGGCCCGGGCGGGGGTCGGTAAAATCACCCTGGTTGATCACGACGTGGTTTCCTCGTCGAATATTAACCGCCAGTTGGTGGCTTTGCACTCGACGCTGGGCGAGCCCAAGGTGGCAGTGATGACAGCACGTATTCAGGATATTTCTCCAGATTGTGAAGTGGTCGCCCGTGAGGCGTTTATTACTGTTGACAATGCCGAGCAGATCCTTCGCGAAAGTGGCGCGGAAGTAGTAGCGGATTGTATTGATGCCATTGCCTGGAAAGCGGTGCTTATTCAATCCGCCCAGCACTTGGGTTTAGAAGTGTTTTCGAGTATGGGCGCCGGGAATCGTCTGGACCCCCGGCGGGTGCGAGTGGCTAAATTGAATCAGACGGCGACCTGTCCGCTGGCCCGTGAAGTCCGGGCGTTGCTCCGCAAAAACGGCGCTAGCCTCGATTTTCTAACCGTATTTTCCGATGAAACGCCGCGACCTGCCGCTCCCCAGGAGCCGGTTAGTGGCCCGCTAGGGCGGCCCAAAACGGTCAATGGAACTATTTCCTATATGCCCGCGATATTTGGTGTGTTGCTTGCCGGAATGATTGTGCAATATTTTCTTGCAGCTGGCGAAAATAAAAAATGCAACTAACTATACGTTTATACTGAGAAGTTCAAAAGCATATAACCAGATTATTATGTTATTGGGTTTGGTAGCGTTGGGGCGCTTTAAGTTATGGCAAAATTCATGAGTACGGAGTGGATTCGTCTGGTGGGTAAACAATGGGATACGCATCCGGAAATTCAGAAAGATCTGAAAAATTTTAATGCGACCTGGGAATACTATATTGAGGATCGTCCCGATATACCCCATGTCATGCTTTTCTGCAAAGCCGGGAAAGTCATCTATGCGGGCCCTTCCGATGGTCGTCGCCGTGATTTCATCATGTGGACCTCTATGGACAACTGGAAAAAAATTCTTTCCGGCGAACTGTCCGGAAAAGCCGCGCTGATGACGCGCAAGCTGAAATTTAAAGGGTCCATGATGACCGCCATGAAATATATGACCCCATTCAATATTCATTTGAGTATTCTGGGTGAAATACCCGTCGATTTTGATATTTAGGACGGATGCTTTGATGACAGAAAAAGTTTCTCCTTCCAACACTACGCTAAACTTTACCGTTGACCCGAATTATTCAGGGAAAAATCTGCCAGGCTGGTTTTTGATGAATACTTTCTTGCAGCGCCATCTGGGTCAGGTAATGCATTTTCAGCCGCAGGATGATTTTGACAGTGGCCGGGCGGCGGTGTTGTCCGGAAATTATGATTTGGTCTATGCCAATCCCTTTGATTGGGTGCAGTATCAGCAAAAGCTGGGTTTTCTGCCCATCGTCAAGCCGCAAAACCATTTTGATGAAGTGTACTTGTGCGCACCAGCGGCAGGCACTATTCAACATGCGGAGGATTTTCCGGAGCGTATCCGGATTGCTTCGGCGCATCCCTCAACTCTGGTCCATATGGTAGGGCTATTCCTCATGGATAAGGCGGATATTGATCGAGCGCGCCTGGATTTTGTGTTTACCGGTAGCTATCAAGGGGTTCTCAAGGCGTTATTGCAGGGCCAGGCTGATTTGGGTTTTCTTTTTAACGAAGTCTACAACAGTGCCAGTAAGCTGATCCGTGAACGTTTACGAGTGATTGATCAGTCCGATGATGCCTTTGCTTTTCATGCTTTTTGCGTGGGTCCACGGTTACTGCCACAACGGGAATTATTGACGGACTTGTTGACAGGTATGGATCAGGAGCCTCGTGGTAAAAATCTGTTGGAAGATTTGGGCTTTTCCGGGTTTGAGGCGGTTACGGAAGATGAAATTGCCTGCCTTGCCAGCCTTGCTGATGAATATATCAGCGGTCACGAAGCCATTGATATTCGTGCAACCTCCAGCCTGGCAGTGGAAGACAGCGCCTTTGTCGTGGCCCGCGAAGATCCCGAAGGCGGGACAAATTAGCCGGGCTGCGGTTACAATGCACCTATGAGCTATCGTGACCTGCGTGCCTTTATTGCCGACCTTGAAAAACGTGACCTGCTGCGTACCCTGAATGTACCTGTTTCTCCGCAGCTGGAGATGACGGAAATTTGTGACCGTACCCTGCGGGCAGGTGGCCCTGCTGTTTTATTCAAAAACCCCAGCGGGTTCGAAATACCGGTGCTGGGCAATCTTTTTGGAACCACGGAAAGAGTCGCTCTGGGCATGGGCGCCGAGTCGCTGGCTGATCTGCGTCAGATTGGTCAATTGCTGTCCTATCTCAAGGAGCCGGATCCTCCCCGGGGGCTGAAGGACCTGTGGAGCAAATTACCGACTTTGCGCAAGGTGCTGTATATGGCTCCGACAAATATTGCGCGCCCGGTTTGTCAGGAAGTGATCATGCGCGGCGACGCCGTGGATTTATCCACCTTGCCGGTGCAGACCTGTTGGCCTGATGATGCTGCGCCGCTCATGACCTGGGGGCTGACCATTACCAAAGGTCCGCACAAGCGGCGTGCCAATATGGGTATTTACCGACAACAGGTCATTGGTCGTAATCGGGTGATCATGCGTTGGCTGGCGCACCGGGGTGGAGCGCAGGATTTACGGGAATTTCAAAAATTACATCCGGGTGAAGCTTTCCCGGTTGCCGTGGCCTATGGGGCTGACCCGGCCACCATTCTCGCCGCCGTTATTCCCATTCCCGATACGGTTTCCGAACATCAGTTTGCGGGATTATTACGGGGCGGACGGACAGAGCTGGCTAAAGCACTGACCGTACCCCTGCAAGTTCCGGCGCGTGCGGAAATAGTCCTGGAAGGACACATCTATCCGGATGATATGGCTGAAGAGGGTCCTTTTGGGGATCACACCGGGTATTATAACGAAACCCAGAAATTTCCCGTTTTTACGGTCGAGGCCGTCACCCACCGCGAAAACCCCATTTATCATAGTACCTATACCGGACGTCCTCCGGATGAGCCAGCCATTCTTGGTGCGGCTCTGAACGAGGTTTTTGTGCCGCTCCTGCAAAAGCAGTTTCCGGAAATTGTTGATTTTTATCTGCCCCCTGAAGGCTGCTCCTATCGCCTGGCTGTAGTTAGTATTCGCAAGGGATATCCAGGACATGCCAAACGCGTCATGTTTGGTATCTGGGGTTTTTTGCGTCAGTTCATGTATACCAAATTTATTATTGTCGTGGACGACGACATTAATGTACGCAGTTGGGAGGATGTCATCTGGGCGATGACAACGCGCATGGACCCAGTACGGGACATCACGCTGATAGACAATACGCCCATCGATTACCTTGATTTTGCTTCACCGGTCGCCGGTCTGGGCGGTAAAACGGGTTTTGATGCCACCAACAAGATGCCGGGAGAAACCAGCCGGGAATGGGGACGTCCCATCCAGATGACCAGCGCCGTGCGGGATAGCGTGGATGCTATACTAAGTAGTCTGGAGCGCCCGCTTTTCTAATCGGGTAGGGTTGGGGTTTCTAAAATTGTTGTATGGGGTTATTCTCATTCGCTGATGGTGGAGCGGGTGATGGGAATCGAACCCACGCCATGAGCTTGGGAAGCTCAGGTTCTACCATTGAACTACACCCGCATGCGCTGGATTCTAAGCGCATGCGGGTGAAAACGCAAGGCAGCAAAACAAGTTTCGATGTAAGAATTTTCAATTAAAGTCAATAAGATGGTTAATAGACCAAGAGGCAAGAATATGGAAGAGTTACCAACCCGGGAAGAGGATATCGAGCAGGCTTCGCGTTCTCTGAAAGCCATGGCCCACCCACTGCGCCTTAAGGTGCTTTGTGTTTTGGGTTCAGAAGAAATGAGTGTTCAGGACATCGTCTCCGCAGTGGGTACCACGCAGAGTAATATTTCTCAGCATCTCGCCATTTTGCGGGAAAAAGATATCCTCCGCGCTCGCAAGGACGCCAACAAGGTTTATTATCGGGTGGGTGATCCGCGCACTTTGCGCCTGATTTCCATGATGAGTGATGTGTTCTGTAGTATTCACTGAAACGCTGGAAAATCTGAATCAGTGGCTAGCGAATGCCATGCCGGCGAGAACTGGTGCCCGATACGCATTTGTGGAATATGATGATATTCTGATATACTCCGCCGCCTGTGCCTGCTGGTTTTCAGAAAACGCAAAGAAAAGCAATTGGTAATGGCTGCGTGACCTGATTTTTGGCGGCTTTGTTTGGCGGAGAAATCAATGTATTACAGTCCCTATAAAAAATCACTGGTGCTTGCTGCAATAGCTGTCTCAGGAACTTTTTTTGCCCTATCTGCTCAGGCAGTGGATTTTAACCAGTGTGTGGCCATGGCGCTCAAACAGAATCCACAGATTCTGGCGGCTAAAGCAGAGCAGGCAGAAGCCAAGGGGGCGGTGTCTCAGGTGCGTGGTCACCTGTTGCCGAAATTGAATGCTTCGTTTTCTGCCAGCCAGTCCAATAATGCCTTGACCGTTTTCGGAATGAAGTTGTCTCAACGCCAGGCCACTTTTAATGATTTTGGAGCGAGTCAGTTTAATCCCAGTAATCCCGACAGCCTCAATGTGGCACCAGCTGGTCTTAATTTGCCGGGTAGTTATCATAACTACGGTACCAAACTCCAGTTGGAAATTCCGATCTGGAATGGCGGTGAAGTCTGGGGACGCCTGAGTCAGGCCCACGCCATGCTGGAAGCCGCCCAAAGCGGAAATGTCATGGCCCGCCAAAAGTTGACTTTTGCGGTTTTGCAGGCCTATGACAGTGTCATTGCAGCTGAAAGTGCCATTCAGGTTGCCCAGAAAGCTCAAAAGGCCGCTGAATCCTACGTCAAAACCAGCAAATTACTTCTGAATAAAGGGGTGCTGGTCAAAAGCGACTGGCTGGCTGCTGAGGTAAATCTGGAAAAAACGCAGTTGGCAGTGCAGACCGCAGAAAATGACCATGCGAATGCTCTGGAAAGTCTGTCTATTCTGATTGGCTGGCCGGAAGAAAAAACATTATCCGTGGGTAAACCCGTGCAACCGGCCTTACCTGATCACTCCCTTCTGAATTTGCAGCGCCAGGCGATGACAGAAAATGCCGGCATTGTCGCGCTACGCCACAAACTGAAAGCCGCTCAGGATGGCATTCAGGTCGCTCGTGCAGCCTATCTGCCCCATGTGAACGCCATGGCCAATCAGGAATGGAATGGCAGCTCGCTGGGTAATGCGGCTCCCTCCTATACCGTCGGCGGCGAAGTCACCTGGAATGTACTGGATTTTTCCCGAGGCGGGGGCATGGATCGGGCGCAGGCCGAACGTGAGCAGGCCATGGCCGCCTTGCAGGAAGCGCAGGACAAGCTGCGCTTGCAGGTGGCAGAAATCTGGCGCAGTGCGCGTGAGGCGGCGCTGCGCGTCAAAATGCGCCGTCTGGCTGTTCAGCAAATGGAAGAATCCCAGCGTCTGGTGCGGCTGCGTTATGAAAATGGGGTTGAAACCATTACCGGCTTGTTACATGGGCAAGCCGAGCTGGATCAATCCCGGGCTGAACTGGTATCGGCCGATTATGCCGAGGCTGTCCAGCGTGCTGCACTGCTGCTGGCCATTGGTAAACTGAATCCGCAAGAAATCGTCGACGTGGCCCCGGTGTCCGTCGTGGAAGGAGCTTCCTGATGTTGAACTTGAAACGCACCGTCATGGTATCCGCCATTGTTTTGGCCAGTGCCGGCTTGGCTGCCTGCAGTAAATCCCCTCCTCAGACCCCGGCTGTGCATCACCGCGTGAGTGCTCCGGTCATGCAGATCGGGGGGAAGAATATGGCCGCCTATAGTCAGGTGCCGGGCACGGTGACTGCTGCCCAGCAGGTGCAAATCAGCTCGCGTCTCAGTGGTTATATTCGTCATCTGGATCTGCGCGAAGGTCAGACAGTCAAAGCCGGGCAGCTCCTTTTTGAGGTTGATCCAACCGATGTGCAGGCCCAGGTACAGCAGGCCCAGGCGGGTCTTGCCGAGGCGCAATCCAATCTTAGCGATGCTCGTTCCAACTATGCTCGCTTCAAGGCCCTGTATGCCCAGCAGGCGATTCCTGAAAAGCAGTGGGATCAGGTGAAGTCGGCCTATGCGATGGCCCAGGCGCGTGTTGCTGCTGCGCGTGCGGGCATTGCCAGTGCTGAGGCCCAGATGCGTTACGCTCGGGTAACGGCACCGTTTTCCGGAACCATTATCAACAAACAGGCCCAAAATGGCGATATGGCCTCGCCGGGTCAGCCGGTGCTTACTTTGGCCAATACCAGTCAACTGGAAGTGCGCTTTGCCGCCGGCAGTGCTTTATACCGCAGCCTGAAAATGGGTCAGACGCTTAGCGTGCTTGCGGACGGCCATCGGATACCCGCGACGGTGCTGGATATGGTCAACGCGGCAGATGCCATGACCCATGCCCACACCGTCAAGCTGAGTCTGCCAGCCGATAGTCATCTCCAGGCAGGAGATTATGTGACCGTTGCGGCCCCGCTGGCAGCCCGTCAGGTTATTGCAGTGCCTGCCAACGCTTTGCTGGATCGTGCGGGTATTCCGGGGGTATTTGTGGTAGATGCGCAGGGGATTGCGCATTACCGTATGGTTCGTCCCGGTCCGCAAACACCCGATGGGGTAGAAATTCTAGCCGGCCTGAGTGCTGGTGAAACCGTAGTGACGGGAAATCTTGCGGCCGTCAATAATGGCGATCAGATCAAGGCTGGAGCAGCCCATGGCTGATCAGCAGCAAAAAATGAATTTGGCCGGGCGGCTGGCTCAGTCTTTTTACCAATCCAAAATTACGGTGCTCATCATGATTGCCATTGCCCTGTTCGGGCTTCTGGCGATTACGGTGACCCCGCGTCTTTACAATCCCGAGATTGTGGTTCCGGCAGCAGAAATTTTCGTCATGCGTCCCGGTTCCAACAGTGAGGAAATCCACAATTTAGTCATCCGTCCATTGGAAGCGCTGATGGCTTCCCTACCGGGAGTGCATCATACCTTTGGTTACTCCGTAAATGACATGGGTATTGTCACCGTGGAATTTCAGGTGGGGGCCAATGAAGAAAAAAGCCTGCTGGAGGTGTACAACCAGCTCAGCCGTAATATGGATAAAATGCCGCCGGGGACGGAGCAGCCTTTGGTCAAGTCCATAGGGATCAATGATGTTCCCATTATGACGGTGACTTTAAGTACATCACAGCTGACGCCGGTGGCCTTGCGTCAAGTGGGCACCCGCTTGATGGATCAATTGCAGAATGTACCCGATGTGGCTAATGCTACCCTCATTGGTGGAGGCAGGCAGGCGGTCAATGTCTGGCTCAACCCGGCCAAACTCGCGAGTGCCGGTCTCAGCCTGAAAAATATTGAGCAATCCCTGCAGGGCAACAACGTAATTTTGCCGGGCGGCAATCTGGTCAATGACAATCACGATATTCCACTGCGTATCAACGGCGCTCTGGGTTCTGCACAAGATGTCGGCAATGTGATTATTGGCAGCCATGATGGTCAACCCATTTTTCTGAAAAATGTGGCACGTATTGAGGAGGGTGCGGCGGAGCGCCACACCGCTACCATTAATACCGCCGGGTTGGCGAACCGCATGCAGCTGCCGGCCGGAACAAATATGCCGGCAGTGACCATTACCCTGGCCAAGCGCCCAGGAACCAATGCCGTCACTGTCGCTGATGCCATCAAGGCCAAGCTGGGCCGCCTCGAACAGGAGGCTTTGCCCCAGGGCGTGCATGTCACCATTACCCGGGACTACGGCGCCCGGGCTGATGATGCTGTCAGTACCTTGTTTGAACATCTCAGCATTGCTGTCGGCGTGGTGGCCATCATCTTGATGATTTTCCTGGGTTGGCGGGAAGCCGGTATTGTTATTTTGACGGTGCCCCTGACTTTGGGGGCGGTACTGGGCATTGGCTGGTTGCTGGGCCAGACTATTAACCGGATTACCCTCTTTGCCCTGATTTTATCGTTGGGATTATTGGTAGACGGCGGAATTGTAGTCATTGAAAATATTCACCGTCATTTGCATGGGTGTGCCAAAGGTGGTTTTGCCAACTGCGTGATTCATGCGACCAATGAAATTGGCAATCCCACCAACATTGCTACGTTAGCGGTCATTCTGGCTTTTGTGCCGATGGCTTTTGTAACCGGCATGATGGGTCCTTTCATGTTGCCGATCCCAATTTTTGTGCCCATTGCCATGATTGCTTCGGTGTTGTTGGCTTATACGGTGGTTCCCTGGGGTGCGTACCGTTTTCTGCGCAAGAAGGCCGCCAAGGCGGCAGATACCCATTCCCAGGCGGAACATGAAACAGAGCATGAAGAGGGCACCCAAGCTCCCCAAGATGCCTTACAAAGGGGCTATTTGCGCGTAGTAACGCCATTGCTCGAGTCTTCTGGAAGACGCAATATATTCTTCCTGATTGTCGTGGTGTTGCTGTTGCTGGCCATGTTAATGCCCCTATGGCAGTTTGTCCGTCCTCAGGGTATGAATGGCCCCCTCAGTGCCCTGGGTGTCAATTTGAAGATGCTCCCGGAAGGAAATGTCAGTGATTTCATGATTCAGGTGGATACACCTGCGGGTACTGCATTGGATGCCACCGGTCAGGTGACACAAGCAGTTGGTGATGTCCTCAGTCAAAATCATTACATAGAAAACTTCCAGACGTATTTGGGACGTTCTGCTCCGGTGGATTTTGCGGGATTGGTACGTGGTGACATGATGCGCGAAGGCAGTAATTACGCCCAGATACAAATCAATCTGGTACCGCGTGATGAACGCCCGATGTCTCATACGGTGGCGGTGGAGGTGTATAAAGCCCTGCAGAGCGTGCGCAGTCGTTACCCCCAGTCTGTTATCAAGATTTTTGAGGTTCCGCCGGGCCCCCCTGTGCGTGCCCAGGTGGTGGCAGAGCTTTACGGCCCGAATTACCAAAAGTTGCGGGAGTTGGCCGGGACGGTAGAGCAGCACTTCCGGAAAGTGTACGACATGATTAACGTGGATGATTCGGTCACGGCGAGTGTGCCCGAATACCGGATCCATGTAGATCGGCAAAAGGCCATGCTCGCAGGAGTGGCGCCGGCACAAGTGGCTGAGCTGGTACATGATTATGTTGCGGGCACCAAGCTCGGGGCCTTACATGATCCTTCAGCGCGGGAACCGGTAGACATCATTTTGCGGGTTCCCCCCCAGGATCGTGCCTGGCGTCAGCAGATTCTCGATCTGCATGTTCGCAACAGTCAGGGGCAAGAGGTGGCCTTGTCCAGTATTGTCCAGATCCAGAAAACCACTCTGGCCAAACCAATTTATGATCGGGATCAACATCCGGTGGTCTATGTGACCGGTGATCTGATTGGTTCAAGCCCGGTGTATGCCGTCCTGAGCCTGAATCACTGGCTGGATGATCAGCACATTGACGGCGTCCATCTGAGCACCGGCAATTTGGGCTTCACGCCTGCCCAGCCTAATGATATTACCCACTACCAGATTCTCTGGGGCGGGGATATGCGCCTGACTCTGGATGTGTTTCGTGATCTGGGTGCGGCTTTCATTGTGGCCCTGGTGTTCATCTATCTGATGTTAGTGGCTTATTATCAGTCTTTTATGATGCCGGTCATTGTCATGGGGGCTATTCCTATGACCCTGATTGGGGTGTTTCCCGGACACTGGTTGTTAAATACACCCTTTAACGCAACTTCCATGATTGGTGTCATTGCGCTGGCCGGTGTGGTGGTGCGTAATTCATTGTTATTGATTGATTTTATTATTGATTACCGGCGTCAGGGTTACGCGCTTGAAGAGGCTGTGTTGCAGGCGGGAGCCGTACGGTTTCGCCCGATTTTGCTGACGGCTCTGGCTATCATGTTCGGCTCGGCCATTATGGTGACCGATCCGGTATTTGGTGGTCTGGCAGTTTCCTTGATTTTTGGTACCTTCGCCTCCACACTGCTGACGTTAGTGGTGATTCCGCTTTTATACTTTTTGTGGGAGCGGCGCCTTGAAAAGCAGACGCAGAGGATTTAACAGGAAATGAATACAGAACGTTGGGTACGTGTAGTGGCTGGTTTTTTTGTACTGGTGAGTGTGGTTTTGGGTGCGCCCGCCAGCCCGATTTTTGTCAGTGAGTGGTTCCTGGCATTTACGCTCTTTGTCGGTTTCAATTTGTTGCAGAGCGGTTTCACTTGTTTCTGCCCTCTGGACAAAATTTTACTGAAGCTGGGCGTACCGGGTTCTGGGTCCTGCGGGAGATAATTCATGGAAGCTAAAATTCTCACCTTTGTCCAGGCGCAATGGCCGCTTTTACTGGCAGCAGTAGCCTTGATCATCATGATTTTTAAAGGCCCACTGACGCGCAAGGCAGCAGGCATCAGTGAGGTGGATGCGAAAACGGCGGTTCAGTTGATTAACCATGAAGAAGCGGTGGTCATTGATGTGCGCGAACAAAATGAATGGGCACAGGGGCATCTTCCTGGTGCCCGTCATATTCCCCTCGGAGATCTTCCCAAGTACATGAAAGATCTGGAAAAGCATCGTGGTCATCATGTCATTTGCCAGTGTGCCAGCGGAATGCGTTCGGCGCGGGCTGCTGCGAGCCTGAAAAAAGCGGGCTTTGATAAAATCTACAGCCTCAAGGGTGGTATTGGCGCCTGGCGGGGTGCTGGATTACCGGTCGAAAAATGAAAGTGGCTGCCGAAGTGTTGGTGTATGCTACGGGAACCTGCCCTTATTGCCATCGCGCGGAAGCCTTGCTGCGTAGTAAGGGCGTCAATCCCCAAATTATTCGGGTGGATCATAACCCGGCCTTACGTCGGGAGATGCAGCAGCGAGCCCACGGAAGGCACACCGTACCGCAAATTTTCATCAATGGTCAGCATGTGGGTGGTTCTGATGACCTAGCGGCTCTGAATCATCGTGGGGCCCTGGACGCTCTCCTGCAGGCTGCACCCCAGGAATAACCGGCAAGACGGATTGGGAGGAGAAAATGACGGGCTTGATGGTGGTTTGTCCTTCCTGTGGAAGCCTGAATCGGGTACCGCAGGAGCGTTTGGGTGATAAGGCCAAATGCGGCAAGTGTCATGCTGAAATTTTGCCCGACCACCCGGTTAATCTGGCTGCCGCACGCTTCAATACGTACATCCAGAAAAATGAATTACCCGTATTGGTCGACTTTTGGGCTCCCTGGTGTGGTCCATGCCGCAGTATGGCCCCGCAGTTTGAGCAGGCTGGACGAGCTTTGCGTGGCCGCGTGCTTTTTGCCAAGGTGAATACGGAAGAAGAACAGTCCTTGGGGGCGCGTTTTCAGATCCGCTCTATTCCCAGCATGGTCCTTTTCAAAAATGGCAAGGAACACGCACGGGTCAGTGGTGCCATGAGTGCTGCGGATATTCAGCGCTGGCTTGCTGCTCAGGGCGTCTAGATCATAATTCATCCCGTAAAAGTGCAAGCCATCATCCATCTATCTTGACTTCTTTCGAATAAACACTAAATTAGCTCTATAACTTGAGATTTTAAAATAAGTTGGGGGCGTGTTGTGTGTGATTCATCCGGAGCTTATTCCAATCGGCGTCAATTTCTTCAGCAGTTAGCCCTAAGTGGGGCTCTACTCGGAACCTGGAAAATGGCCGATGCGAGTAATTTCCTGCTCAGTCGATCCAAAGAACGTCCCATCGTAGTTTGCCTGGATCCTGGTCATGGCGGCCACGACCCTGGCGCGGTTGGTTCGCGTGGCACCCGGGAAAAAGACGTGGTGCTTGACGTCGGCCTTACTCTGGCCCAACGTTTGCGTGAAACCCCGGGAATACAGGTCGTCATGACCCGGCATACGGATCAATATATTCCGCTATTGTCGCGTATGCATCTGGGTTCGCAACATCGGGCTGATTTGTTTGTTTCCATTCATGCGGATGCTTTCCCTGACCCCGACGTGCGGGGCTCAACGGTCTGGGCATTGTCAAATAAGGGCGCCAGTAATGCCGCAGCGCGCTGGCTGGCGAAAACCCAAAATGCTGCAGACCCCTTACTGCGCAAGTTGCCTGCAGGCAGCCCGAATCCCATGCTCAACGAGGTATTGATCAATATGACCCAGACGGCCGCCATGAATGCAGCGGCAGCGGCAGCAGATGTGATGATTCGCGGGCTGGTGGGGGTGGAAGGACTACATAATGCGGCCGTGCAACATGCGAATTTTGTGGTGTTGCGAGCACCCGATGTCCCCTCCATGTTGGTCGAGACTGCCTTTATTTCCAACCTGCGGGAAGAACAGCGACTGCGAGACCCGGAATTTCGTCAGACTCTTGCACGCAGTATGCACGATGCCATTGTTGCCCACTTTGTGAAGGCCCCACCCACTGATAGCCGTTGGTCATCGGCCAATCATATTCTGGGCCATCATGAAACACTCTCGGAAGTCGCGCGACGTTATGGTCTCAGTGTTGAAGCGCTCCGCCTCGCCAATAACCTTCCCCATGGTGAAGAGCCGGCAGGCACCCATCTGCGTGTTCCGATCATGGGTGCCTGAGATCAGCTTCTGTGCAGTTTTACGGGTAAGTGATATAACTAAACAGTTGGCTGACAGAACCATAGGTGGACATTGCGGTATTCTCAGGCAGAACCCCGAACAGAAAGAAATCAGACACGGCTCGAAGAGTGGATTAACGGTCTCTTACATGGCGCCGGGGCTATAGGTGCTTTGCTCATATTTATTATCTGGTTGCTGGGAGCGGCGCTGCACAGTAAAGCGCTGGCTATTGTCAGCGTTTCGGTATTTGTGGCTACCATCCTGATTTTATATGCGGCATCCACCATCTATCATTTGCTGCCACAGGGGTCTGCCAAATTGTTTTTTCAATGGGTGGATCGTTCGGCTATTTATTTGTTGATTGCTGGCACTTATACGCCCGTAACCCTGATGGTACTGCATGATACCTGGGGAATAATCCTTTTGGTGCTGGAGTGGTTGCTGGCTTTGCTGGGCATTTTGCTGTTGGTGTTCACCGGAAAGCGCTTTTATACCCTGTCGTTAATGCTCTATTTGCTGATGGGCTGGATGGCGGTGTTTGCGGTGCTGCCTTTATATCGCGCCTCTCCCGGCTGGTTTTTGTGGCTGTTACTGGGTGGTGGTGTCGCCTATACGCTGGGAGTCGTTTTCTTTCTGTTAGATCAGCGCAAATACTTCCATTCGATCTGGCATATTTTTGTCATTGCCGGTACGGCTCTGCAATTCTGGGCTATCCTACAGTTTGCGGGTTAACCTGATTATACTTGCTATTATTCATTGGATCCTTATAATCTGTTGCCCTGCTCCCATCGTCTAGCGGTCTAGGACACTGGCCTCTCACGTCGGTAACAGGGGTTCGAACCCCCTTGGGAGCACCATTTTAGCGGAGTACCCATTCCCCATGCGACTTGATAGCGTCATACATGGCATCCGGAGCAAGATCTACGTCACCTGGCCACGTTAAAGCGCCGTGATTGGTCCTTTTAACGTGACGGTGCTATCGGGTTGGGTTGCTGTTTTACCTGACGCAAGGCCCAATCTTCCAGTAGCTCCTGTTGATGTAGATCTGTTCAGCCGGGAACAAGCTCTTGGGCGCGTCGTGCTATGATGGCGGCATACGCAGAGATAGACAATATGAAACTATTGTTAGCGGACAGAATAGTATCATTGCTCCCCGAACCCCAAGATCTAGCGCGGCAACTCGCGGGGATAAGCCTTTAAAGACTCGTTGCATGTAACTTGTACTGCGCGTATAATGTTGCATGTAACTTAATCGGAGGCTTGGAAATGGCAACAGCACACGTTAATCAGCGGGTTCAGAAGCACCGCGATTCACTCCGCATGGCGGGGCTTCGTCCGGTTCAAATCTGGGTGCCGGACACGCGCCGCCCCGGCTTCGCGGAGGCGTGCCGACGCCAATGCCTGCTTGTGGCTCAAACCGACAGTGCCGACACGGCCATGCAGCAGTTCATGGATGAAGCCTTGGCAGATGTGGACGGCTGGACGGGATGATGCGCGGCGACCTTGTGACTATCGCCATGCAGGGCGACTTTGGCAAGCCATTGTCTGCGCTGGTGATTCAAGCCAACCCGTTCAGCGAGCACAGCAGCACAAGCGTGCTGCTCATCACCAGCACGCTTGTTGTCGCGCCATTGCTGCGTATCACGGTTCAGCCGAACGCAGAGAACTGCTTGAAGAAACCATCGCAGGTGATGGTGGACAAGGTCATGACGGTGAAGCGCGACAAAGTAGGGCCATCCTTCGGACACATCGACGCGGATGCACTGGTGGAGATTGAGCGCTGCTTGGCCGTGTTCTTGGGGATTGCTAAATGAAAACGCAACTGGTTAAAAGCTTAGCGTGCGTTTTCGTTCCGTTGGACTTCAAGCCCCTACCCCTCTAGGGTCGGGAATGGGGCGGTGATTAGCGGTGTTGCTGCGTAACATAATTACCTGAAGTTTAGACATTCAGCTTCCCCGCCTGTCCCAGTGGGTGGCGATATGATGCAGTAAATTTGGGGTAGAAGCGTGTCAGGCAGCCTTTTTGCGGGGTGGGTCATCGGTATCGGCCCAAAAGTCGGAATTGGGGCACTGGAATTTCCCGGACTTTGGGTCATAGCCCCTCCAGAAAGGAACCCGCAGAAAATGCAGATGGAGCCATCCATTGAGCCATGAGTCCTGCAGTGACGGGCGTAGCGATACGCCAAGGCGCTACGGCGGTCATAGGAAAGTCCTCGGCGACTGTTTCCGCGAGGAGCTGCACCATGGACCAGGCAATGCAACGAATTTGCATCCAGCGTTCGAGAACAGCGCGCCTTTGCTGCCAGAGGTTATTGATGTCCCACCAGCGTTTCAGGTTATGGAAGAGGGGTTCGATCTGCCAACGGTTGCCATAGAGGGTGATGATTTCAGAGGCGGTCAGATCGGTTTCGGAAGCGAGATAAAGGCGTGTGGGCGACCATCGATGGTGTTTTGCATCGTCGATAGCGCTCCAGACTGCTCGGACGGGATGGCCGTTGAGGAAGCGTGCCTGGGCGACGATGGATTGAAGACGGACTTTCTGCCATTTCCCATAGACAAACAGGGTGAGGATCTCTGTGGGGAGTGTGGCAATGGCTTCCGGGGTCAGTTTGTCTCCATATTTCCGGGGCCGACCCCGCTGCGCTTTGGCGGGTTTGGGCGGGGGTTGCCGATACAGTGCGGTATCATGGCGCACCTGGCCGATGAACTGGCCACGCTGACGCAGCAGGGGCAAGAGCAGGCGGCGGCGCATGAACCAGGCATCGGTGAGCAAGCGGACGGGTACGGGGATGTGGGGTATAAAGGCCCGCAGTAATGCCCCGGCGATTTTCAGCTTGTGGGTATTACCGGTGCGGGGCACGAGGCGCAAGCGAATGGGAAAGGAAAGGGCTTTGCCGGAGCGGCTCCGCAGGGTCAACGCCAGCCCTACCCAGTTCTGGGCGAGGACATAACGGGGGCGGTTGTGCTTATGGCTGTGATCGAAGTGGATGGTCGCGCCTGGAGCCTTGGTAGAGTGGCGCAGGACGAGCGTATCGTCGATGATCAACTCGACGATCGGCAGTGGCGGCAAAACGGACAGAAGCCAGCGTACCTGGGTGATGGCCAGAGCTTGGGTCCGCAAGGATTCACGCTCCAGGAGTTTGTAATAAGTGGTCCAATGGCAGCGCAGTGAAATATGGCTGAGGGCGCGGGTAACCCAGCCATCAGGGGAGATCAGGCACCCGCACAGCAGTTCGATGAAGCTGCGCCGCGAGCGCGGCGGCACGGCGGCGAGAAAGTAGGAAATCCACCCTGAAAGGCGGAGGGTAACGAGACGCTGAAAGGACATGGCAGTGATTCCGAGAAGCCTAAAACGCTTCTCATTGGCCGACCCTTTTTTCCAAAGGGTCGGCCGCGCGGCACTATCTCCGTGTCAAGCACTTTCGTAGCAAAAATAGAAAATAAAAACCCGGCGGAGCCGGGCTGAATGTCTAAACTAGAGATAATTACGTGACCGGTCACAAATAAGGCGATTTTCAGAGTGAACTTGGGCAAAATTTGGGCAAAACGCCGATATTCGCGGCACATTATGGGCTGTAATGACTGGTTTTGCTGGTGATTGCTGGGTACAGACGCGCTGATTGACAATCACATGGTCCGAAGATGTGGCGTTACCGTAACAGTCCCATGCACTCTCCGTCTGGCCGTGTTCGTCGTGTTTCACGGGCTAGGCAACTTGCTTCCCTAACGCCAGCTTTTGTTAGGCCTAACATTTGCTTAACCTGTAATTCCAGCCCGAAGGGGTTGGCGTGAAAATTGCTACAAAGGAGCGTAGCGACGACTGCAATTTTTATGACAAAAGGAATTATCAGGTTGAAGCAGTTGTTGGATGGTTTCTTAATTTATTTCAGATAATGTTTTTTTTGCCTCTTCAATATCAATTCTTGCATTATATCCATGATTTTGAAGCATATGAAGTAAATTGCTACCATTAATCAATGTTATTGGTTTATCTTTTGCAAACTCATAAGAATCAGCTCCATAATTTGCAGTAGTAACAAGTATTCCTTTTACTGCACCTTCATTCATTAATGTACCATAAAGATCTCTAACAGCTGAAACACCAACGACATTTGTATAGCGTTTAGCTTGAATTATATACTTCCCTCCCCTAATAGGGTCAGGATCAAACATTACTGCATCTACTCCACCATCGCGACTTGCTTGGGTAATTTTGATTTCAGAACCATTAACTGCAAATTCTTTCTCAAATACTTCCCGTATTAAATGTTCGAAATCTTCCCAATCCATTGATGCGATATTTGTTCCATTAATCATACCTTTAATGCTTTTACCTTCAACAAATCTATCATCTTCTTTATTAAATTGTAGTATCGGTGCCACAGGTACATATTCAAACAGTTTTGCCCCCGATATGCCTTTAAACTTTAGGAAACATGTTTTTGCATCAACATTCTGTATATTTATTTCTACGAATTCTGCTTTCTTAGTCTGCAGTGACATTATACATTTCGTTTCTTCTATTCCAGTACCCTTATTTATTCCATAATATATTCCATTAAAGATTATAGCGATTAATTGATCATTAATATCTGACAGATACAAATCATGTGAAATACGGAGACATAATTGGTAATTCATTTTATCATAAAAACCATCGATTTCTTTTTCCTTTAATACTGTTTCTGTAAACTCTTTACGAGTAGAAATATATTTCATTGATTTTAGAGTCGGTATTACTTCTCGATCAGGTAAATCATAATCAATGACTAATATTTTCGAGGGTTTATCATAAGAAACAATCCAACTTGTAATTAATTCTTCTGGTAATCTTAATGAATTAATGATTGCATCGAAATAAACTTCAATGTATTTCTGTTCATTCTTATTAAACAATTCTTCCTGTTTATCAATACTCTCATTATAATCTTTCTGTTTTTGTTCAAATTCATTTTTTTTTGCATTCCAGGAGTCATATTTAATTTTGTATTCTCTTGTTATTATGTCGTTTTGAGCATTGATTTTTAACACTTCATTTTCACGAAAATCTTTATCTTTTTGTAGCGTTTCATGTGCAATTTGAATCTTTTTGTTTCCTCTTTTTTTGGATAGTTTATCTAATAAGCCTAACTTCGGTTCGTATTCCTCAAGATTTATTTCTCTTGGATAATCTTTAAATTTTGGTTGAGTCGGTTTTGTATCTGAAAATTTGTCATCTTGTTTAAATTGATTCCAAGAAAATGATATTTTTGTTGTTTCTGCATTTTTAAGAAGAGCCAAAAGAATATTCCTTTGATTTTCACTTTCTATAGTTTTATCAGCTGCATATTGTATTGCATCTTCCTTTTCTTCTAAGAATTTTTCCATTAGTGCTTGCTTATTCGCTCTCTCCTGTTCACGTAGTAATCTTTCCTGTTCACGTAGTAATCTTTGCTGATATCGTATTTGAGCATTGTGTTGCCTAATTGCAGCATTTGTTGCTCTTCGTGAATCTGATTCAATTGCTTTTGCAATTCTAATCGTTGCATTTACCCAAGAACTTCCTCTAGCCATAGTTATCCTCCGATGACTAATATTTTAATCCATCCAACGTAAGTTCGACGGCACGCTCGGTGCCGTGTAACACGAGGGTATGCTGTCTATCATGGGAGGAGTCTCCTGTGGGTTGTTGATCAGACCGAATGCGTCATTCTGTCTCGTGGGCGTTTTTCTCTCTGTCGCTAATGTACTGATTCTCCTCATACCCGGCAAGCCGAAAAACCGGGTATCAGGAGACATTACGATCAGGCCAGCATTTCTTTACGAATTACCCGCCGCAACACCCGTTCCAGTGCCCCATCCTGCGCGGTCATCAGTTCCCGTAAAGTGGCGTTGATCGCGGTCTGATAATTACCGCCATGTTCCTGTGCCTGCTTTCTGTACCAGTCCAACACGTCGTTATCCAACCGGATAGTCACGCGGGTCTTTCCCGGCTCTATGGCGATGGCCCCCCGCCGGGCCTGACTGAAATCATACTCTGCTTTCATGGTGTCACACCTCCTGCATAAGTTTTACGTTCTCCTGGACTGGCTTTACGGGCGGATATGAGGCGTATTTCATCTTCACCACGCTCGGTGTACACCACAATCAGTACTCGATCCAGGAAGTCTCGCCCCATCGTCACCAGACGCTGCTCGCCTTCGGCATCTACGTCTTCCGTAGTCATGGCGCGGTCATCGAAAAAGACCCCGACGGCATCAGCAAAGTCCACATGATGATCGCGCGGTTGATTTGCCGCTTTTTGTCGTGCGACAGGCCTCGATTCTACGACTGGTGAGGGCGTTCTTCATCAGGCCGCTACGTGTTCACTGCGGGGCTTCGCTGTCAAATCGATCCCCAGGGCTTTCATGACGGCCAGCGTCGTTTTCAGTGTCGGATTGCCGGCTTCACTGAATGAACGGTAGAGCTGTTCGCGTGAAAGATCGGTATCGCGTGCAATTTATGTCATGCCCTTAGCCCGCGCGAGGATACCAAGCGCGTGTGCAATGTAGCCGGCATCGCCGGTTTCAAAGGCGTCGGCCATGAACACCATGATTTCTTCGTCGTCGATGAGTGCGGCTGCTGGATCATAAGTCGTTAATTTCTCAGCCATCGGGTGTATACCATTCTTCCGCCAGTTTCCATTCACGTTCACCGACCAGAATCCCTCCAGATCGCCGGCCAGTTTGTGTAGTCGCTATCCCGGCGCATTCATTTGCTCTGGGGCCTCTGCCGCATCCAATGCCGTGAGAAGCACCCGCAACTTGGCAGCATGTACCGGCTGGATGCCCGCTTTGCTGCCCGTGCGGTAATAAACTTCGAGGCCTTTGTGGCGGAATGTTGTAATCACGGTCAACACGTAAACCGCAACGCGACACTTGTCAATATTCTACGTCGATTTGATCGCGGGTCATGGGGACGGGCGCAGTGCTATTTCAAACGGTCAGGTTTTGCAAGTTGCCCTGCAAAAACTAGCAAATACGGGCTATGCAGTGGCCTTAACGTGCTTTAAATTCCGTTTTCTGAATGAACCCCAATTTGCCCCCGCTGAAAACGCTTGCACCTTCTGGATCGGTGTAGCAACATAACTACATCCATCCAGCATGCGGGGGCAGCATCATGACCATTACGACCTTATCCAGCCGCGTATTCAACCAAAGGGCGAGTGAGGCCAAACGTGCCGCCAACAACGGGCCGGTGTTCATCACCGATCGGGGCCGCCCGGCCCATGTGCTGATGAGCTTTGAGGACTATCAGCGGCTCACCAAGCAGCGCCGCAACATTGCTGATGCGCTGGCAATGCCGGGTATTGCCGACATCGCGTTCGAGCCGCCACAAGTGACTATTGAAGCGCGTCCGGCTGATTTCTCATGATGTTGGTTCTCGATACCAACGTGATATCTGAACTGCGCAAAGTGCGGCTTGGGAAGGCCGATAAGCATGTGGCAGCTTGGGCGGAAAGCGTGGATGCCACCGACTTATTTGTGTCGGCCATCACCATCATGGAACTGGAACTTGGCGTACTGTCGATTGAGCGAAAGGACGCTACGCAGGGGGCCTTGTTGCGCGCGTGGCTGGAGCAGCACGTATTGCCTGAGTTCTCCGGACGCACGTTGCCAGTCGATACCGCCGTGGCACAATGCTGCGCCAGGCTGCATGTACCCGACAAGCGCGGCGAGCGCGATGCACTTATCGCAGCAACCGCCCTGGTGCACGGTATGACGATAGTCACGCGCAACGTCGCGGATTTCAAGTCTACGGGAGTGCCCCTCATCAATCCGTGGGCTGAGATTTAATTCGTTCATCCATTCTTGAAAACTGGTAGCACGAAATTATCCTTATTTGTCTTTTTTGTTACAGCCCAGACCAGGCAGAGCGTAGCAACCACAGGCGATTATTTGGGTCATTTAGCGCAATGAAACCCAAATGCTGATAGAACGCGGCTGCCTGGATGGTTTTCGCATCCACAATGATAGCCGCTACCGCGAGTGTTTCACTGGCGGCGGCAACGCGCTTGCAGGCGTCCGCCACCAGGATGGTGCCTAGTCCTTGCCCCTAGCATGCCTGATTCACGGCCAAACGGCCCAGTAAGGCCACCGGGATGGGGTAATGGGGCCATTTTTTTTTGAATTTATCGGGTAGCGTTTGTGCTGCAATGCTGGCCGCACTTAATGTATAAAACCCGGAAATCCGCTCTAATTCGTCGGCAGGAGAGGCGATGAATGCCCGTGCTATGCCCCGTTTAATATCCTGGCTGGCGTAACATTGCAGGTATTCATTCAGCCTGGCTTCGCCGCAATCGAATGGATCGGTTCGAGCACCAGCATCTCAACAACTCCGCTTTTCCCGTGTACAGATGCATCAAGACTGCCTGGAATAGAGTGTGATGGAGTTGGGTATGGCACTGGATCATTCCACCAATTGATCTTGTTACCTTGCCAGCCCTCTGTCGGGCAAGTACCATCCCATGCAGAAATGGAACGCGTAAGAGCGGGAGCATAAAAATCATGTTTCACGGCAGTATGGTAGCTTTGGTGACGCCCATGCGCGCAGATGGCGCCGTGGACGATAAGGCGTTGCGGGATTTAGTAGAGTGGCATATCAGTGAAGGCACGCATGCGCTGGTAGCTGTGGGTACCACCGGCGAATCGGCCACTCTCGAAATGAAAGAACATGTTACGGTGATTCGTAGTGTCGTTGAGCAGGTCAAAGGGCGGATACCTGTCATTGCCGGAACCGGTGCTAATGCCACTCATGAAGCCATCAGCCTGACCAAAGCGGCCATGGAAGCCAAGGCAGATGCGGCTCTTCTGGTTTCTCCTTACTATAACAAACCGACTCAGGAAGGGCTTTTTCAGCATTATACGGCCATTGCCGAGGCCTGCCATTTTCCCATGATACTTTATAACGTGCCCGGCCGTACGGCGGGGGATATTCTGCCGGAAACTGTGGCTCGCCTGGCCCCGCGCGCCTGTGTGGTGGGCATTAAGGAAGCCAGTGGTAAAGTCGAGCGGGTAGCAGAAATTCTCCATCAGTGTGGCGACCAGGTTGAAGTATATACCGGAGATGATGCGGCGGCCTTGGCGGCCATGTCTTTGGGCGCCAGAGGGGTCATTTCCGTAACCGCCAATGTAGCCCCGCGCCTGATGGCCGAACTGTGTCATTTGGCCCTGGCGGGAGATTTTGTGGCCGCCAGAGCGGTCAACGCCCAGTTGGTGGGTCTACACCGTGACTTGTTTGTAGAGTCCAACCCCATTCCGGTGAAATGGGCGTTGCAGGAAATGGGACGAATGGGGCCTGCGTTGCGATTGCCCTTGACCCCATTGTCCGAAATGTATCACGAGCGTCTGCGCAGCAGTTTGCGAGCAGCGCATTGTCTTTGATTTTCTTCGCGCTCTGTCGCGTTTAGTGGGGTTTTGCATGCGCCGTTATGTTGCTCTTGCCGTGGTTGCCAGTCTGGGTTTGGGAGGGTGTTCGTATATTCCTTTCCTGCATACAAGTACGGGTCCAAAGTACGAAGATTCGCAGGTGATGAAACCCCTTGCTGTTCCGCCGGATCTGCTGGCCCAGGTGCCAGCGCCGGGGGTGACTATTCCGGGTGGTCCCGTGAATCCGGCTACTGTGTCGAATAGCACCATGGGCGGGTACGGCGTTTTCCAGCCGCGCGAAGCGCCCGGTCAAAAGCCCATAGAAGAAAAACCTCTGGCCGGGGTTAGTTCACAAATTGTTGGTAGCGGTGCTGATCTGAGCCTGACGACGCAGGCCAAACCTGAGCAGATATGGGCTGCTGTCAAGGAAACGCTGACAGCCAGCAAGACGCCTATCGAAAAATTTGCGCCGGAGCAGGGTGAGCTGGTTACTGGCTGGCACAATTTCCGCACCGGTATTTCGGCCTTTTTCGGCAATACTCTGGCGCCTTCGCATCGTGAACGCTACGCTTTTCATTTGCAGACTGCCGCCGATGGCAATCAGGTTTTAAGTATCCAGCAGGAGCGTTACTGGAATAACCCCCAGGGCAGTTCGGTGGAATGGAAAAAAGTCCCCGCCGATGCTGATCATAATCGCGACTTGCTGCAGGCTGTTCAGAAGCGTCTGAGCCAATCGGTGCTGCTGGCAGAAATGCCTAAAATCAAGGTGACGCGCTATCGGGATGATGGTGGTCCTTATCTGGTTCTGAATGCGGTTCCTGCAAAAGCCCAACCAGCCGTTGAGGTGGCACTGCAAGGCCTGGGTTATCCAGTTCGCAGCGAAGGAATGGGTGATTGGTCGGTGATGATTCATGAAGGCGGTAAGCAGGCCCGGCAAAAGCAGGGTTTTGTAGGCGGAATTCTGAATCGTACCTGGGACAGCATCAAGGCTATCTGGAGCAGCCCGAAAGATCAGGAGCCGGTTTCGGTGCGGGTCCGTCTGCTGGCCATGAAAGACAACTCCGGTAGCGTTCTGGAAACCGAGCCGGGAGTGGGTAAAACTGCACCCAAGTGGTCGGTAGAAGTGCTCAACAAGTTGCAGACGGCTCTGACCCCGCAATCCGGGGGTAATGCATGATTGAGCGTTATACGCGCCCGGAAATGGGTGCCTTATGGACTCAGGATGCTAAATATCAGGCGTGGTTAGATGTCGAGTTGGCCGCCTGCCGCGCTTTGGCGGCGCGTGGCGAGATTCCGGCGGAGGCCTTGGCGGAAATTGAAGCAAAGGCAGCTTTTGACAGTGACCGTATTGCCGAAATCGAGCTGGAAGTAAAACATGATGTCATTGCATTTTTGACATCCGTGGCAGAATTTGTCGGGCCTTCCAGCCGCTTTATTCACGTGGGACTTACTTCTTCGGATGTGGTGGATACTGGGTTCGGTTTGCAGCTCAAACGCTCCGGTGAATTGCTCCTGAAAGGCATGGATCGAGTGTGTATCGCGCTGGAGCAACTGGCCTGGAAACACAAGGATACGGTTATGATGGGCCGTTCTCACGGCATTCATGCTGAACCCATTACTTTTGGTTTGAAAGTGGCGGTCTGGTATGCCGAGGCGCAGCGTAATCATCAGCGTCTGCAACATGCCATTACGGCAGTTTCTGCGGGGATGCTGTCCGGGGCGGTGGGTACTTTTGCCAATATTGATCCGGATATTGAAGAGGCCGTCTGTCATGAGTTGGGCCTTCATCCAGAGCTGGCCAGCACCCAGGTAATTTCCCGTGATCGTCATGCCGAGTTTTTCAATACGCTCGCCATCATTGCCGGTTCTATCGAGAAAATCGCAGTAGAAATTCGGCATCTGCAGCGTACGGAAGTGCTCGAAGCAGAAGAACCGTTTACGGCAGGGCAGAAGGGTAGTTCTGCCATGCCGCACAAGCGCAATCCCATTCTTTCCGAAAATCTGACCGGCTTGGCGCGATTGTTGCGCGGCTATGCCAGCATGGCGCTGGAAGACATTGCCCTCTGGCATGAGCGCGATATTTCCCATTCGAGCGTGGAGCGGGTTATTGGCCCGGATGCCTGCATTGTCATGGATTTTATGTTTCATCGGGTCAGTGGCTTGCTCGAAAAACTGGTGGTTTATCCTCAGCATATGATGGATAACCTGAATAAAATGCATGGTCTGATTTTCTCTCAACGCGTATTGTTGGCTTTGACGGCCAAGGGCATGTTGCGGGAAAACGCTTACCGTGTCGTTCAGCGCAATGCCATGCAGGTTTGGGAAAATAATGCGGATTTCAAGGCGCTGCTGGCTGCCGATCCAGATGTTTCGCAGTATCTGCAGGAAAAGGATCTGGCGGAATTGTTTGATCTTGCTTACCACACCCGCAACATAGATCGCATCTTTGCGCGGGTCTTCCCGAAGGGACAGCCGCAATGAGTGAACGTCAGGCATTGTACGAAGGCAAGGCTAAAATTGTTTATGCCAGTAGCGCGGAAGATGAGCTGATCTTGCACTTCAAGGATGACACTTCGGCTTTTGATGGTGAAAAAGTGGAGCAGCTTGCCCGCAAGGGCGAAGTCAACAATGCTTTCAATGCGTTCATCATGGAGTATCTGCAATCCGAGGGCGTACCGACCCATTTTATTCGGCGTCTGGATGCACGCGAAAGTCTGGTGCGTCGTCTGGAAATGATTCCGGTAGAATGCGTGGTTCGCAATCGTGCCGCAGGCTCTTTAACGAAGCGACTGGGTATTGAGGAAGGGCGGATACTGGAGCCCCCGACCCTGGAATTTTTCCTGAAAAATGATGCCTTGCATGATCCCATGATCAACACCTCACATATTCGTACCTTTGGCTGGGCCAGTGCAGAAGAGGTGGAAGCCATGCGGCGTTGGACCATGCGCGTCAATACGCTGTTGAAGGCTGTGTTTGCCAAGGCCAACCTGATTCTGGTGGATTTCAAACTGGAATTTGGACGTTACCACGGCGAATTATATTTGGGTGATGAATTCAGCCCCGACGGTTGTCGCCTGTGGGATGCCCAAAGTCTGGAAAAAATGGATAAAGATCGCTTCCGGCGTAATCTCGGCGGGGTGGTGGAAGCCTATCTGGAAGTAGCACAACGTCTGGGTGTGCCCCTTTAAGTTTATTATCAGTTCCAGGTCTGATTTTTGAGCGAGGAAACACTTCATGCTGCTGCTGCGCGGCTCTGCGGCCCTATCTGCCTTTCGTTTGCAACGTCTGCTGAAACTCCTGCAAGAAGCAGGCATTCCGGTTACTTATCTGAATGCGCGCTTTGTACATCTTCTTGACTTGAGTGAAGCCCTCAACGCCGAGCAAATGAGTGTTGTCACCGCCCTGCTGCATTATGGAACGCCATTTACCGAAGAACCCCAAGATGGAATTCAGGAGATTTGTGTGTTGCCCCGCATGGGTACCATTTCCCCCTGGTCGAGCAAAGCCAGTGAAATTTTCCGGCATTGTGGTCTTGGCAATGTCCGCAGGGTTGAGCGGGGCGTGTCCTACACGCTGATGCGGGCAGGAGCGGGTACTTTCAGTGCGACAGAAATAGCGCAAATCCGCCGACAGCTTCATGATCCCATGACCGAATCTGTGCTTTCTGACTGGGATGCAGCCGAGGCTATTTTCAAGCACCCCGAGCCTGCGCATTTGCGACGGGTGTCTTTGCAGGCAGAGGGCATGACGGCCTTGACTGAAGCCAATCGCAGCATGGGACTGGCTTTGTCTCCCGCTGAACTGGATTACTTAAAGGATTATTTTTCAGATCTGGGCAGAGATCCCAGTGATGCTGAACTGATGATGTTTGCCCAGGCGAATTCCGAGCATTGTCGACATAAGGTATTTAACGCTCACTACCGTCTGGATGGCGAAAATCAGTCCCAGAGCCTATTTGGCATGATTCGTGAGACCCATCGCCTGAATCCGCAAGGCACTTTATCTGCCTACAAGGACAATGCAGCAGTCATGGCGAGTATCATGGCCAGTCAGCCCTTAGCCGTGGCCGCCGATGGTCAATATCGGCTAACGGAAGAAAATACCGCCATTTTGATGAAGGTCGAAACCCATAATCATCCAACGGCCATTTCTCCTTTCCCGGGCGCGGCCACGGGCAGTGGTGGAGAAATTCGGGATGAAGGAGCCACAGGGCGGGGCGGAAAGCCCAAGGCAGGTCTGACGGGGTTCTCAGTATCTCATCTGCGTATTCCGGGTTATACCCAGTCCTGGGAACAATCTTTTTATGGCAAGCCAGCGCGTATTCGTTCCGCTCTGGAAATCATGCGCGATGGGCCGCTGGGTGCGGCTGCTTTCAACAATGAATTTGGACGGCCAGCCATTGCCGGCTACTTCCGGGTTTTTGAATGTGATCATAATGGGGTGCATCGTGGTTACCACAAGCCCATCATGCTGGCTGGCGGGTTGGGGCAAATCCGCCCGCAGATGGTAGAAAAACAGCCTTTGCCGGTAGGCGCGAAAGTGTTGGTGATTGGTGGCCCGGCCATGCTCATCGGTCTGGGTGGTGGTGCTGCCTCCAGTGTGGCCAGCGGATCGGGCGATGAACAACTGGATTTTGCCTCAGTGCAGCGAGGCAATCCCGAAATGCAACGACGGGCTCAGGAAGTGATTGAACGCTGTGTGGCTCTGGGCCAGGATTCCCCCATCCTCTCCATTCATGATGTGGGTGCTGGCGGATTATCCAACGCCGTTCCCGAGTTGCTTC
Source organism: Acidithiobacillus concretivorus (assembly GCF_018853445.1). Taxonomy (GTDB): domain Bacteria; phylum Pseudomonadota; class Gammaproteobacteria; order Acidithiobacillales; family Acidithiobacillaceae; genus Acidithiobacillus; species Acidithiobacillus concretivorus. The sequence continues at coordinate 17,423 of NZ_JABELD010000054.1, read as the reverse complement.
ACGATGGGGGGCGGGGCGGGCGCCTGCAGTTGCGCACAATACCGAATGAAGAACCCGCCATGTCGCCCATGCAAATCTGGAGTAATGAAGCGCAGGAACGCTATGTGTTGGCGGTTAGTCCAGAGGATTTGCCGCGCTTCGAGGCCATTTGTCAGCGTGAGCGTTGCCCCTACGCTGTACTGGGTGAGGCCGTAGAAGCAGATATCCTTCTGGTCGAAGATGCACTCCTGCAGGATACCCCTGTAGAGATGGCACTCAGCGCGCTGTTGGGTTGCCCACCGCGAATGGAAAGAAATAGCCAGCATCAGAAGGTTCAGACCCAATCTCTGGACCTGTCTGGAGCCGTTCTGCGCGATGCTGCCTATGCGGTGCTCCGTCATCCCTCAGTAGCCAGTAAGGAATTTCTGATTACCATTGGTGATCGGAGCGTGGGCGGCCTGATTCACCGCGATCAGATGGTAGGTCCCTGGCAGGTGCCGGTTGCTGACTGTGGGGTGACTGCAGCGGATTTCTGGAATACCCACGGTGAGGCGATGGCAATTGGCGAAAGGGCACCAGTGGCGGTTCTGAACCCTGTAGCCAGTGCGCGCCTCGCCATTGCTGAAGCACTGACCAATCTTTGGGCGGCAGATGTGCGGGCTCTGGATAACATCAAGCTCTCGGCCAACTGGATGGCTGCAGTGGATCATCCCGGCGAAGATGCCGCCCTCTTTGATGCCGTCAAGGCGGCAGCTCTGGAGGTCTGTCCTGCCCTGGATCTGGCCATTCCAGTAGGAAAAGACTCCTTGTCCATGCGCACGCTCTGGCAAGACGAAGGGCACGAAAAAGCGGTCGTCTCGCCTCTTTCCCTGATTATTACGGCTTTTGCGCCAGTGCAGGATCTGCGCAAGACCTGGACGCCGCAGTGGGCGGCTCAGGAAGAGACGGATTTATGGTTGGTCGATTTAGGGCAAGGTCGGCTGGGGGCTTCTATCCTTGCTCAGACAATGGGGCAAATGGGCGCGGAAACGCCGGATATGGATCAGCCCGAACGGTTGCGTAAACTTTTTGCGGCGCTGTGCAGATTGCGTGAACAGGAACTCGTGCTCGCCTATCATGACCGTGCTGATGGCGGATTGTGGGCGACGCTCTGTGAAATGTCGTTTGCGAGTCGTTGCGGGGCGGATATTGTGCTGCCTGCCGGGGCTGATGTCTGGTCTTTCCTGTTTGCGGAGGAGCCGGGCGCAGTGCTTCAGGTGGCAGCCCAAGATCGGGAAACCGTGCGTGGTATTTTTGAGGAAGAGGGTCTGGACACTCAGGCTCAGTGTTTTGGTGCTGTGCATGTCGGGCATTGGCAGTTGCGGGTACTGCAGGGTGAACAGGTTTTACTGGACGAACCCGTTGCGGAATTGCTGCAGGCGTGGACTGAAAATAGTTATCAGATGGCGGCGTTGCGTGACGATCCGCAATGTGCAAAAGAAGCATTCGCAGTGTCGACCGCAACGGAAGCACCGCTTTTCGCCCGCGTTCCTTTTCGCCCGCAGACTCCTATGATTCAGCAGGGTGTGCAGCCCAAAGTGGCCATTTTGCGGGAGCAGGGCGTCAATGGTCAGACCGAGATGGCGGCAGCTTTTCACCGTGCCGGATTCACGGCTGTGGATGTCCACATGAGTGATCTGGCTAACGGACGTTATCACCTCAAAGATTTTCAGGCATTGGCCGCCTGTGGTGGCTTTTCCTATGGTGATGTGTTGGGTGCCGGGGCTGGCTGGGCTAAGTCCATCCTTTTTCATTCGGCATTACTGGACCAGTTTGCGGCGTTTTTTGCAGATGAATCGCGTCTGGCCCTGGGTGTCTGCAATGGCTGTCAGATGATGGCTGAATTGCGGGAAATCATTCCCGGTGCCGGGCATTGGCCATTATTTACCCGCAATCGCTCTGAGCAATTTGAAGCCCGCCTGGCCATGGTGGAAGTGCTGGACTCTCCTTCTCTGTGGTTTAGCGGGATGGCCGGAACTTATGCACCGATTGTCATCGCCCATGGCGAAGGCCGTGCCCACTTTGACAGTACCACCGAAGGGTCTCCTGCACCGGTCACCATGCGCTACGTAGACGCCATGGGGCAAGTGGCACGCCATTATCCGGCCAACCCCAACGGATCGCCGGAAGGGATCACCGGGCTCTGCAATGAAGATGGTCGGGTTTCTATCTTGATGCCGCATCCCGAGCGGGTCGTGCGTAGCCTGCAAATGAGCTGGGCTCCGGCAGATTGGGACGAATTGACCCCATGGATGCAGATATTCACCAATGCCCGCAACGTGCTGGGATCCTGATGTAAATATATTGCCGCCAATCTGATTCGTGTCGGGCGAGATCATCTTTCCTGGATGATTTTCGATGCGCTTGTCGTTTCAGTAACTTGTAAATTTATTTTCTTTTCAAATCTGGCATTCTGTGGCTCAGGATGCTCAATATTTCCCGGAGTTACTTATGGAAGCAATCTCCTCCTTTCAGGAGAAAAAGCTCAATATTCTGAGTGGAATTACTGTGGCTCTGGCATTGGTTCCCGAAGCTATTGCCTTTGCCTTTGTGGCCCACGTTTCGCCACTGACCGGATTATATGCCGCCGTGATTCTGGTGTTTATAACCTCCGCCTGGGGTGGGCGGCCCGGCATGGTCTCCGGTGCCAGTGGGGCTACAGCAGTGGTCATGCTCGGCCTGGTTGTTTCCCATGGTGTGGAATACCTTTTTGCTGCAGTCGTACTGATGGGATTGTTGCAACTTATTTTTGCTGCAGCACGCCTTAGCAAATTCGTGCGCTTGATTCCCCACACCGTCATGCTGGGCTTTATCAATGGCCTGGCGGTGGTCATTTTTCTGGCCCAGCTGGACCATTTTAAAATTAAAAATGCCAGTGGACATCTGGTCTGGATGCAGGGCACGGATTTATACACCATGATTGCTTTGGTGGCCTTAACCATGGTTGCCATTTATCTGATGCCGCGCTTGACCAAGGCGATTCCTGCGACGCTGGCTGGCGCTTTAATTACGACGATTGTGGTTATGGTATTTCAGATTCCGACCGTGACCGTGGGCGATGTTGCTTCGCTTTCCGGTGGATTACCCAGCTTTCATGTGCCGCAGGTTCCCTGGAACTGGCATACCCTGGAAGTTATTTTTCCCTATGCGCTGATCATGGCCGCTAACGGCTTGGTAGAAACTTTGCTGACGCTTAATTTAATTGATGAAATGACCGATACGCGCGGGAAGCCCAACCGTGAATCTATGGCCCAGGGAATCGCCAATGTGGTGAGTGGTTTTTTCGGGGCAATGGGTGGTTGTGCGATGCTGGGTGAAAGTATCATCAACGTCAATAACGGTGCTATTAAAAGATTATCGGGCATTACGACGGCCATATTTTTGTTATCATTTATTGTGCTCGCTTCACATTATATTCAACAGGTTCCTATTGCTGCGCTGGTCGGAGTGATGTTTGTCATCGTTGAAAAAACCTTTGAATGGAGTAGCTTTCGCTTTTTCGGGAAAATTCCACATACGGATGTTTTCATAGGCATTCTGGTTGCCGTGTTAACTGTGATGGTCAACATTACCTTGGCAGTCGTGGTGGGTGTTATCTTGGCCGCCCTGGTTTTTGCCTGGGAACATGCCAAGCAGATTGATGTGAGCAGTACGGTAGATGAACGGGGCGTCAAAATTTATAAATTGCGCGGCACCCTGTTTTTCGCCTCCGTAACGCAATTCCGAAATCTGTTTGATCCCGCCGACGACCCCGAACAAGTCGTGATTGATTTTGCCGGTGCACGCATTGTCGATCATTCTGCCGTAGAGGCTATAGATAGCCTGGCCGGGCGCTATACGGAAAGAGGTAAAAAGCTCTATTTAAGGCACTTGTGCGCAGATTGTCTGGAGCTTCTCGATAAAGCCAAGGATATTGTAGAACTCAATATTACCGAAGATCCGCATTATCATATTGCGGACGACAAGCTGAGCTGATCATCAAACCGGTCAATTTGACGCTCTCAAAGTTCATTAAGTTGATCGGGGCCATCTTCACGCTTTCCAAAAGTCCGGCTATGCCGTATGATAAGCTTGTATGCTTACCCTGATTGAGACACCGCTATTTACGAGCCTATGGCCGGATTACTGGACCGAAGAAGAACTTGGCCAGTTCTGTTCATGGTTGGCGCGGCAACCGGACGCAGGCGACGTGATCCCCCGCAGTAGCGGGTGCCGGAAAGTCCGATGGAGCCGGGCGGGATGGGGAAGCGTGGTGGCGTTCGGCTGATCTACTACCTGCAACATGAGGACGGCGAGATATGGCTACTGCTGATCTACGCCAAGAACGTGCAGGAGAATGTACCGGCGCATGTGCTGCAACAATTACGCAAGGAGATTGATGATGCCGATGACTGAAAAGGAACTCATGGAACGGGACGCCAAGCGCGATATTGGCGCGGAACTTCTGGAATCCGTCCGGCAGATGAAGGCCGGGAAAAAAGGCGCTGTCCACAAGCTCGACGTGCCGGAGGTAGTACAGGCCCGTATCAGTGCCGGATTGTCACAGTCACAGTTTGCCGCGCTGATGGGGGTGTCTGTTCGTACCCTTCAGGATTGGGAACAGGGGCGGCGCAATCCGTCCGGTGCGGCGATGACGCTACTACGCATCGCAGCCAAGCACCCGGACGTGATCCGGGAGGCACAGGTGGCATGAACTTATACCGCCATGCTCTAGAGTGGCTCCCGAAAAGCCGTAAACCTTCAGGATTAGGGCATGGACACCTATTCATTGAAAGAAGCGCCCTCCACACCCATGTCGGCACCACTAGTGTGCCGATTAGAAATGAATATGGCATCTAGACTGACAGGTTGTCTTGAGTCAGCATATTTTTTTGTCCTGTATCTTGTTCTGGCCAGCCCGATCAAGTTCACGCAGTGGGCGCATCGTTGCCATTGGCGTCATCTGCAGCACCACCAGCACGCACCCAGGCACCCACCATAGCCTACACCACGCCTACACGGTGAGCATCAGACAAAAAAAATAAAGACCCAAGCGTAACGCTCAAGCCTTTGTTTTAATTGGTCGGGGCGATAGGATTCGAACCTACGACATCCTGCTCCCAAAGCAGGCGCGCTACCAAGCTGCGCTACGCCCCGTCGCGGCAGAGAATAGCCGCTTGCTGCTCCGTGGTCAATCTAAACGGGACAGTTTCCGACGCAGGCGGTCCAGCTCGCTACGAGCCAGGGCGATGCCATCATTGAGGCGTTGCCGTTCCCGGTCGCTCAGATCTTTACCTTTTTGGACCAGCTCTTCACTGTAAATGGCGATGGTATCCAGCAACTCTTCCACGCGCTCATTCATCCGTTCACGGGATGCGACCACTTTATCCCAGGCGCGATTAGCCTGATGGCGGATTTGTTCGCGGGTGCGATCGCCTGTCTGAGGGGCAAAAAGCAAAGCGGTTACTGCACCGGCAGCGGCACCTGCCAGCAGGGCAATGCCCAAAGCACTATATCCAAGACCATTACTATCGTTGTCGTAATCCATCATAGTCAGACTCCTTCATCAGGTGATGACAGTGGGGGCCTTGCGGCCCGTAAGCTTTTCAATACGGGTCAAATCCTTGCCCAAGGCAATCAGTTCACGCAGAACCCGTTGTGGATCCAGTTGCTGGCGCGCAGCATCCTGCTCCAGATGTTCATGATAAATCCGCAGAGTGGCACCCTCGGTACCGGTTCCGGAAAGACGAAAAACCAGGCGCGCACCATCGCTGAATAGCAGGCGTAATCCCTGATGGCTGCTAATGCTTCCATCTATGGGATCCGTATAAGCAAAATCATCAGCGGTTTGTACGATTCTTCCCGCCAGGGTTTGCCCTGCCAGCACTGGAAGCTGAGCAGTGAGTGTCGCCATAATTTCTTCACCGGCGCTGGCAGGTATTCCCTCGTAGTCATGGCGGGTGTAGTAATGGCGGCCAAATTCCTGCCAGTGCCGGGTCACGATTTCAGCCACGGATTTGCCGGTCGCGGCGATCACCGACAACCAGGCAAGGACTGCCCAGAGCCCATCTTTTTCGCGGACATGATCAGAACCGGTGCCGAAACTTTCTTCGCCACAAAAGGTAATTTTACCGGCATCCAGAAGATTTCCGAAAAATTTCCAGCCGGTCGGCGTTTCATAATGCGGTATGCCCAGTTTTTGTGCTACCACATCAACGGCCTGACTGGTGGGCATGGAGCGTGCTACTCCCTTCAATCCTCCGTGGTAGCCGGGAATATGCGTAGCGTTGGCAGCCAATACCGCCAGAGAGTCGCTGGGTGTGACAAAAAACTGGCGACCCAGAATCATGTTGCGGTCACCATCGCCGTCGGATGCTGCGCCAAAGTCGGGAGCCTCCTCGCCGAACAGATAATCAGCAAGAGACTTGGCATAGACCAGATTAGGATCGGGATGACCACCACCAAAATCAGTCAGGGGGATGCCGTTGACGACCGTACCCGCAGCTGCACCCAGTTGGTTTTCAAGAATTTCCAGGGCATAAGGACCGGTGATGGCGTGCATGGCGTCAAAACGCATGCGGAAATTGCCATTAAAAAGACGACGCAGCGCCTCGAAATCAAAAATGCGGGCCATCAGCTCGGCATAGTCCCAGACCGGATTGCAAATTTCAACGGTCATATCGCCGAGTTGAAAAGCCCCATCGTGATCCAAATCGACATCAGCGGTATCCAGGATTTGATAGCTCTGGATGCTTTTACTGCTGGCCCAGATGGCATCCGTAATTTTTTCAGGAGCTGGACCTCCGTTGCTGATGTTATATTTGATGCCGAAGTCATGATGGGGGCCAGCCGGATTGTGGGAGGCACTGAGGATAATGCCGCCATGAGCATGGTGGGCGCGAATGACTGCAGAAACAGCCGGAGTAGAAAAAAGGCCCCCTCGACCAACCATGACTTTGCCCCAGCCGTTGGCGGCGGCCATCCGCAAAATGATCTGGACGGCTTCGCGATTGAAAAAGCGTCCATCTCCACCCAGTACCAGCGTTTTGCCCTTGCGGTCAGGAATTGCTTCAAAAATGGATTGGACAAAATTTTCGAGGTAATGAGGCTGCTGGAAAACCGAGACTTTTTTACGCAGACCCGAGGTGCCGGGGCGTTGATCGGGAAAAGCCTGTGTAGCAATCGTCAGTACCGCCATGGTACACCTCAGGGTTCAAGTGGTAAGTCGATGATGGTCGTTTTTCTACTGGAATCGGTTCGAATCCATACCGTATAACCACTGATCTGCCAGGAACTGACTACAGCCCCTTCACTCTGGATGGCCTTTTCGCTGGCACGCACAACGTCCGGGTCACTGGCTTCGTCCCAATCGGCAGTAACATGACGCCGGAGCAATTCCTGTGGGTCCAGCTCGCCAGACTCAAAAATAGCCTGAGCATCCGGTGAAACATAGATGGATCCGAGTTCAAACAGCATGGTTTTTTTCATGGTTCTCAAATTATAGCAGGAGGAAAAAAATCACAAGGCAAAGCCTTGGGTGCGCAGAAAGTCACGACTGGGGTTTGCACACTGGTTCATCAAGGCAATCCGGTGCGGATTGTGACGGGCGCGACGCGCCCAGACCCTGGGATGGCTCAGGCCGGCCGCAGCATATACTTGTTCTGAGGGAAAAAAGCAGGTGCGTAAAAACTGTCGGAATACTTCGCGCAACACTGGGCTGATGGCCTTTTTTTTCAGGCTATGCATGGCCTGGCTACGCATCTGGATGGTCGTCCGGGCAAAAGCCATATGCCGCGCTTCTTCGCGCATGTGCACATGGGTAATGGCGAGCACGGCAGAAGGGAGATCTTTACGGGCGAAAATCAGGCGATTCATGCGATCGGGTACGTCTTCGCCGATGAGAATGGTTGCCCAAAAAGCCGCAGAACCCTCTGGAGCGTAGCGGGCAAACAGACGTGCCAAGGGCGGACGCTCCCCAAGAGGGGTCATAAACGGCAGATGGGAACGCTGCTGGAGCTCCAGAAACATGAGACTATGCCCGACTTCTTCACGCAGTTCGTGGAGCTGGTAATGATAGCCTTGGGGGTCGCGATACATCTCATGCAGGGAATTGGCACTGAGTCGCTGGATGAACAGTGCTTCGAGCCAGAGCCCCAGCTCACAAAAAGAGACAAATTCCACCTGCGAAAGCCGGGTGCGTTCATCTGCACTGAGCTGCTCGTATTCTGGTAATCCATAAAGAGAAACCAGGGACTCTGGTAGCCAGGCACTGTCAGCATCCAGGCTTTCCCAGGGGATGGTGCTGACTGGATCCCGATATTGACTGCTATGAGCAGACAAGCGTTTGACCAGTGCATCATGATGGCGCTGGATCCGGGCTTGTACGGGAATATTGGACGCAAAAGTCATACGCTATTGTGCCACGGTCTAGGAGACCCTCCAAGCTTTAAGCGGGCTGAGACCCTGGGCCTGACGCAGAGAAGACAGCGCTTCGCTGACGGAATAGCGTGCGTGCCAGCCCAGCGCCTCTTGAGCGCGGTGGGTGTCCACAATGAGCGGATTTTCCAGAGCCTGAAGCCAGCCCGGGTCTCCCAAAGCCCGATTAAAGGGCCGTAACTTGCTATGGACGCGATGTAATTGTTCTGGACTTAATGGTAAAAGCCAGCGTCGCGGAATACTGGACCACGGGACAGGTTCTGGTGCGGCAATATTAAATACTCCCCCATGGGCATGATCCAGGGCAGCAACAATGGCGCGGGTCGCATCGTCTTCATGCAGACATTGGATGGGTAGATCCGAGTTCTTCATGCGTACATTAAAGGGGCTGGTTGCAATGGCGTTTACCAGTTTTTGCCCATGGGGGCCGATGATGGCATGAAGACGCAATCGGGTAACTGCCAATGCCGGTTCCTGGGCGGAGAAAGTGTCCAGCCAGGATTCCAGAGCTGCCTTGTCTTCACTATAGGCAAAACCGGGTACCGGTCGGCAGGGCCAATTTTCATCCAGAGGAATAGGATTATCGGGCCAGGCACCGTAAGCGGCAACACTGCTGGTGTAAATGACATGTCGCACGCCGGCGCTGGCCGCTGCTTGAAAAAGAAACTGGCTGCCGCGTAGGTTGATGTCGCGCATCTCACTGCGCCAACGGTTGTGCGGCCCCAGACGGGGGCTGAGAACCACAAAAGCCAGGTGAATGATCTGGTCTATGTCCGCCAGTTGGTTTGCAAAATGCGGGTCGCGAATATCCATGCTTAAATAGCGCATTTTGGCAGAGGTAAATGCGGGCCGACGCATATCAACGGCGATCACCTGCTGAATATCCGGCCGTTGCACGAGAACCGGAAGTAAGGCTGCCGCCGTATGACCGGCAGCACCAGTAATCATGATCCGCATCAGCGGGTTTCCGGCTGGTTCAGAAAAGGAATGACTTCTTCCGCCAGAAGTTGCATGGAACGCCGGGTAACCGCGCTGGGCACCATGCCCGCGCCGACGGCCAGAATCAGGCGATCAACTCCGGCACGTGCATATCTGGAAAGCTTCTTTCGGCAGGTTTCAGGATCACCGACCACCACCATGCCCATACTTTCGAGAATACGTAAATTCAGGCCGCGCCGTAGCAGGGGCTCAAGGAAGCCGAGCCGGTGATAATATTCATAGCTTTCCCGCAACTGCGCGAGAACCGGACGAGTCTGATCCAGCAAGCGTTGATAGTACCAGGTAAATCCCTCAGCCAGGCGTCTGGCTTCAGCCGCATCTTCCAGGCAAAGGCAACCAATGGTCATGGCAAATCCATTATTTTGTCCAGCCTGCAAAGGGCCTTGACCATGTTGCTGTTGCCAGCTCTTTTTATAAGCGCGCAAATCCTGTTTGATCATGAACCAGGGCTTGAACGGTCCGGAGAGCACTCCGATGCCTTCCTGTGCGGCCCACTGAAAGGTGGCGGGACTGACTGCTGCTGTCCACAGGGGGGGGTGAGGCCTCTGGATGGGCTTGGGTAATATGTCCAGATTTTCAAACTGATAAAGTTTGTCCGTGTGGCTGAAAGCAGGTCCTCCAGCCTGGCGAAGAATTTGCAAACCTTCTTTCATATGTTGACGACTATCGGCCATTTGACTACCAAAAAGTTGATATTCCTTGGGAGAAAAGCCGCGACCAACGCCGAGCTCCAGGCGGCCGTTGCTAAGAATATCCAGGGCGGCAACCCGTTCGGCAACCCTGACTATGTGATTATAAGGCAGCACCACAACCGCATGTCCCAACCGCAATTTGCTGGTGCGCTGACTGGCGGCGGCCAGAAATATTTCGGGGGCACTGGAATGCGAATACTCGCGCATGAAGTGATGTTCTACCATCCAGGCGCCATGAAAACCCAGCTGGTCCGCCAGGCTGAGTTCGTCGAGCGTTTCGTGATAAACTTGGGCTTCGCTGCGGCCCTGATGTTCGGGAACAGCAAGTTCGTAGAAAAGATCAATTTTCACTATTGAGGAGCCTCCGTGACCCAGATTGCATCTACTCCGCGCCAGATTGCCGAACGTTTGCAAATTGCCATACTAACATCAGAACAAATGCGCCTGCACTGGGCGGATGAAAGTACGGGAATCCATTATATGGAAGTCGTCATGCCACTGGAATGGCTGGAAAGCTCGGAGGGAGACTATCTGCTTTGCAGGGTTCTGGCAGAAAATCTGGAAGTGCGGGTACGGGTAGATTTGATCCAGAACCTTCCCGCCCCAGTAAAGTAACGGGATCTACTTTTCAGGAAGCTCCAGAAGCTGTGGAAAGATTTTCTCTCGATAGTAAGCCAGTTCATCAATGGATTCACGGATATCCGCCAGGGCCTCATGTTTTTCTGCCTTGGGAAATTTCGGGAAGCCGGGATACCAGCGGGAAGTCAGCTCTTTGAGCGTACTGACATCAATCATCCGATAATGAAAAAAGCGTTCCAGTCGCGGCATCAGTCGTGCCAGGAAACGCCGATCCTGGCAAACGCTATTCCCGCAAATGGGTGAAGTACCGGCAGCGACATGTGCGTTGAGAAAATCCAGGGTTTGGGTTTCCACGGCCTGGGTATCCAGGCGGCTGTCTCGCACCCGCTGAATCAGCCCGGATTGACCATGGGTACGCTGATTCCAGTCGTCCATTTTGGCCAGCACGGTGTCGGGATGATGCACGGCCAGCACCGGCCCTTCGCAAATAATGCGAAGCTGATTGTCGGTGACAATACTGGCGATTTCAAGAATTTCATCCTGCTCGGGATGCAGGCCTGTCATTTCAAGATCCACCCAGACTAAGCGTTGGTTTTTGGGGTCCATACGACATCCTTGTTGAACAAGCAACAATAGTGTAGCATGATAACCACGATATAAAAAAAGACGGATCAAAGATCCGTCTAATAGCCGCAAAACAACCGCTACAAAACTGTTTCATACCTAAAGCACTGCGGCCTTCGGGCCGACGGTGCATAAAATTCTTAAAGCGCTCCCTCTTTCTGTGAGGTTTGGGTACGTTGTGCCCTCGCCATGGACTGTATATTACGGGCGATTTGTTTCTGGAATATTTCCGCAAAATACCCTGTTTGAAATTTTTGAAGGGCCGCTTGGTCGTTCTTGACACCCATAAAAAAAGACGGATCTAAAGATCCGTCTAATAGCCGCAAAACAACCGCTACAAACCTGAAAGCATAACCGTTTTTATCATTTTCCGGCTTGCTGAAAAACGCGCTCCACTCTATCTTTTGGTTTGGGTACCGCTGCTGCCTATGGTGTTATAGTAAGTGGTAAATATTTCGGGAATATTTCCTGATGCGGCACTGTGCTTCACTGGGAAGAACAAGCGAGGCAGGTTATGGCGGTGGTGTTGATAGTGGATGATGATCAAAGGCTTGCAGACATGCTACGGGAGTATCTGGAAGCGCAGGGATTTGCGGTGTTGCTGGCAGCCAATGGCAAACAGATGCGCCAACACCTGCTTGCCGGGCCAATAGATGTCATCGTCTTGGACTGGATGTTACCAGGACAGGATGGTATTAGCCTGGCCAAAGAGTTACGCAGTAAGGACGGTGGTCCACCCATTTTGATGCTTTCGGCCCGGGGGGAGGATGACGAGCGCATTCTTGGTCTGGAAAGTGGGGTTGATGATTATTTGGCCAAGCCTTTTAATGCCAGGGAATTGTTGGCGCGCTTGCGCGTACTGCTGCGGCGTAGCGGTAAGGATGAAGGTGCCGACAAAGTAGAGATTGGCGGATTTCATCTGCAAATTTCGGAGCGTCGGCTGTATCGTGGCGATGCTGAAGTGGACATTAACCCGGCGGAAATGGATTTATTGCTGGTTTTCGCACAACGACCAAAACGTATTTTGAGCCGGGATTTGCTGTTGCAGCTATTGGGCGGCGAAGAAGATGGACGCTTTGATCGCAGTATTGATGTACGCGTAACCCGCTTACGAAAAATACTGGAAGAAAATCCCCGCCAACCGCGTTTTTTGCAGACGGAGCGTGGCTTGGGTTATCGTTTTGTGCCGGGCCCATGAGTTTGCGACGAGGCAGAAATTTATTTTCGCAGACGGCCTGGACGCTGGGGCCGGGTATTGTCATTTTACAGATTCTTACCTTGGTGATAGTTGTTCTGACTGTGCTTTATCCTTTAGCAGAACGATCGGCGGAAGATCTGGCTGGTCTGATTGTGATCAGCGCCAAAACCTATACAGAGCTCTCGCCCGAAAAACGACCTGCTTTTCTGGAAAGCCTGCGTGCGGATAATGGGGTAGAAATCTCAGCGCAACTCGACCGCTCAATCAAACATACGCATGGTCATATTTATGGTTGGCTTTTGAGCCAGGCATTAAGTAAACGTCTGGGAAAACCGGTTCCCGTAGATGTGTTGGGTGGTGCGGTGCGAACTTTCTGGGTACCGGTAAACATTTCCGGACAAACCGTCTGGGTGCATTTTGATCGGGGGCGCCTCGCTTCCTCATTGCCCATCGCCATGATTTTTGTTTTGGCATTTTCGACCTTAGCGCTGGTGGTTTTGACCATGATTCTGGTGCGCAGGGTTTTAAAACCATTGGATGTCATTTCGACAGCACTCAGAAGCTCGCTCAAGGCACCATTGCCAAGCTTGCCGCCCAGCGGAGCCTATGAATTTCAGAATATTCTCGATATTTTTGCTGAATTACGCACCCGTTTGCAGGCAATGATTAATCATCAATCGCTTTTATTGACGGGTATTTCCCATGATTTACGTTCGCCTTTGGCCCGATTACGCATGGCTTGGGAACTGCTTCCCGAAAATACCCCCCGGCATTTGCACGATGGCATGTTGCAGGATATTGAGCGCATGGACGCGCTGCTTGCACAATCGCTGGATTTGGGGCGCGGTATGGCAGCCAAGGTGGCAGATTTCGATTTGATGGTTTTATTGCAAGAAGTCGGTGCCGATTTTGAGCGGGCAGGGGGGCAATGGCTTGCCCAATTACCTCGCCGTTATGCTTTTCGGGGTGATCGAGAGGCTTTGCGACGCTTATTATCCAACTTGCTGGATAATGCCATACGTTACGGCGGCGGAGAGGTCCGCATCGAGTTTAGAAAAATGGCAAACCAGGTTCTGATCCGGCTTTGTGATGCCGGACCGGGGATTCCAGAAATCGAGTTGGAAAAGGTTTTTGAGCCATTTATTCGTCTGGATGATGCCAGAGGGCATGGTGAAGGAAGTGGATTAGGCCTGGCCATTGCCCGCCAGTTGGCCGAAGCACAAGGCATGCGCTTGCGCTTGATGAATGGGGCCGGGGGCGGCTTGTGCGCAGAATTATCCTGGCCCGTTTGAAGCTGTGAAATTCTGGATGAGCGTATCAACGGCATTGGGCCTGCAGCCTTTTTGCGTCAACGTCCCTTGCCTGTTGTTCTAAGGTTCATCCTGCTGTCAGGAGAGAACTCGCCCTTTGGACTCAACAGTTTTGTGAACCTTTTGTAACAGATGTTTGAACTCTTCAGGACTGGTTAGAGAGTAGGGAGCATAGGGTGGTTTTGGTCTTGGTCTTGATGCATGAATGGCAAGGGGGTATACTGCATCAGCTATTTTGCCGGGATGGCGGAACTGGTAGACGCGCCGGACTCAAAATCCGGTGGTGGTGACATCGTGTCGGTTCGAGTCCGACTCTCGGTACCAAATTTGATTTGAACGGCCCGGTTGATCCGGGCTTTTCTGTATTTGGCTTTCAGGTGGTATGGAGGAGCGGGTACATGTTGATTCAAAAACGTTTTACCTTTTTGGCCTTAGCTGCTGCGGTCTCCGCATTGCCCTTGGGGGGCTGCGTTGCCCTCGTCGCTGCTGGTGCCGGTGGCGGGGCGGTGGCCTATGTGCAAAATGGCGGAGTCGCCAATTTTTATGCTTACTACCCGGCTTCCATGAATCGGGTAAGCGCCGCGTCTCAGGCGGCATTTGCAGACATGGGCATACGCTATAATGGTGAAATCCGCAAAAGCCCCTCCAAATATCTGTTAGAAGGGATGAGTTCGGAAGGAGATACGGTGCGGGTAACTTTGACCTCTATGGCCACGGATGTTACCAAAGCCAACATTCGTATTGGTACCTTGGGTAACAAGCCGATGTCTTTGCATTTCCAGAAGCTGCTTTCCCAGCATCTGGGTTTGGCTGCCAGCGCGACAGCACCTACGAGTCTTCCACCGGCGCAAAACGATGTTCCTGCAGAAGCGGCACCGCCGCAACCAGCCCAGGAAACCATCCCCCTACAATAGGGGTTTGGGGAAACTGTCATAAAAGTGTCATAAAAAGTTCACAATACGGTCATAATTGGGGTGTAGCCTGTCGTAAGGTCCAGACTAGAAAGGAGACCACGATGGCAACACCGCAAGGCAGTTCAACCCAAAACAATGTGGCAGAGGCGCTCAACTCTGCCAGTTTCAGTCCGTTTCATCTTAAAGCCATGTTTGCGTCCGCAATGGGCTTTTTCACTTCCGCTTATGATCTTTTCATTATTGGTACCGCCCTGGTGCTGATCAAGGGTGAGTGGCACCTGGGCGCAGCCGAAGTCGGGCTGATTGGTTCCATTTCACTCATCGCCACTTTTGTGGGTGCCTACGTATTTGGTACCCTGGCGGATCGCATGGGCCGCAAGGCCATTTACGGTCTTGAGGCACTGTTGATGACCGTCGGTGCATTATTGTCCGCCTTTGCGCCAGATGTGACAGTGCTACTCATCGCCCGCGTTATTTTGGGCTTGGGGATTGGTGGAGATTATCCGCTCTCTGCTGTACTGATGAGCGAATATGCGAATGTTAAATCCCGTGGTCGCATGGTCAGCCTGGTTTTTTCCGCCCAGGCTATTGGTTTGGTAACGGGTCCGGTAGTGGCATTAACGCTTCTGGCAGCGGGTGTGAATCATGATTTGGCCTGGCGTCTGATGCTGGGACTGGGTGCTTTACCGGCAGCGGCCGTCATTTATATTCGTCGTACCCTACCTGAATCTCCGCGCTGGCTGGCCCGGGTCAAAGGTGATGCCGTAGCAGCCGGTAAGCAACTGGCTTCATTCAGCTTGGGAACGGCAACGGCTACGGTTCAGGACAAAATTGTCAAGCAGCCTTTGAGCCGTTATTGGTTGACACTGTTGGGTACAGCGGGTGGCTGGTTCATGTTTGACTATGCTTATTATGGAAATACCATTTCTACCCCCATGATCATGTCCCATATTGCTCCGCATGCCGATGTGGTGACCAGTACGGCATTGAGTTTGATGGTATTTGCTATTGCTGCTGTCCCTGGCTATTTTCTGGCGGCGTTTACGATTGATCGTGTCGGTCATAAAACCCTGCAGATGCTTGGATTTTTTCTGATGGGATTAATGTTCCTGCTGATTGGTGCTTTCCCGTTGCTGACTCAATCTATGGGTGTATTTCTGGTACTTTACGGTGTTTCCTACTTTTTTGCGGAATACGGCCCCAATACCACCACCTTTGTTCTGGCGGCAGAGCTTTTCCCGGTCAATTTGCGGACTACTGGACATGGCCTGTCTGCAGGAACAGCCAAAGTGGGTGCTTTTTTGGGCGCTCTGGTATTCCCGATTTTGCTGCATGATTATGGTTTGCATGGAACCTTGATGATCACTTTCTTTTTTGCTCTGGCAGGTTTGCTGCTCACGGCTTTCTGCATCAAGGAGCCTGCTGGTAAATCGCTTGAAGAAGCCAGTGGTGAAGATGTTGTGGTGCCGATACGCAAAAATACCCCTGCAGGCATGACGCCTTCTTGAGGTTTTTCTGATGAACCATCAGGCAGGTATTTCACCTGCCTGATGTGATAAATGAATGCTCTTTGCGGAAAATGATACACTTAAATTTTTTTCCGGAAATTGTGCGGTTTTTATCATCTATTAATCGAAAAAATAGAAATCAGGAGCGAATATGTTTTATACCCTGGTCGGTGGGGTGCTTCATCATGCGATGCATCTGACAGATGCCCTGTTATTAATGACGGCTGCTAAAGTGGAAAACATCAGCACGCTGGTTGGTTCCAGAATCCTGGTGTTTTCTGCAGGTAAGCCGGCAGATAAGATGGCTTTACGGTTACAGCGATCAGGGGCTTTTGTCAAAGTCCTGAATGGTCAGGAACGCGATGTTTTGCCGCTCATTAAACGCTGGCATCCGGTTTTGCTCATTATTACGGATTGGTCTGTGGATATGGCGCCATGGCTGAATGATTTATTATCCCTGCCGGTTTGCATGCACTTATCCATATTGGCATTGGGTGCCGATGATGAAGCCCATGCCATGTCCGCACTGGATGCCGGTGCCAGTGCTTATCTAGCGGATACCGTGGCGGAGTCTATTTTACGGGCGCAAGTGGGAACACTATTAAAAAGTGGACATCATTGGGAGTCTACGGAAGTTCGTCAGGACCCTTATATATGGATCAATCCTGAAAGCAGTAGAATACGCTTGAACGGTTTTGAAATCCGTCTGAGCCGGAGACTGTTTCGATTTCTGCACTATCTGGCCCTGCATCCGGATCGAACATTTACCGCCTCAGAAATAGCCAATGTACTAAGCGATGGTCAAAAATTCATTCAGGAGAACTCAGTTGCAGCCCAGGTTCATCGCTTACGCAAATACATGGAGGTGGCCGGTGCTGGGGAATGGCTGGAGACGGTGCATGGTTTTGGTTATCGGCTGACTTTACCTCAGAAAATATCATTTGATGTGAAATTGTCATAAAAGGTTCATAAAACTGTCACATTAGTTTGTTAAGGTAGCACCTTCATTGTTACAAGGTGCTTTCCTGATGAACCTGCAATATCTCATTCACCTCGCCAACTACTCGGACGGGGTTCTATACATTTTGGGCCTGATGCTGCTGGTGGAACTGGCGGTGATGGTGGATCGTTTCTGGTACCTGCGGCGGACCATTCTGCGCGGTCTG